>NZ_JBBOCA010000001.1:6994446-7298552 GCF_038002225.1 Paenibacillus sp. FSL R7-0204 | reverse complement strand
GCAGCCGGAGAGCAGCCGTATCGGCCGGAGTTCACTTCTTTTCAAGTGAAGGTAGATGAAGTCGTCACAGGCGAGGAGGTTGGCAGCACCATTAACCTGATTTACAACTCTGAGTTTAAGGGAATTGAACCCGAACTCAAACCAGGTATGAAAATTGTCGTAGCCGTGAAAAAGGGTGTAGGTAAAGAGCAGGAGGGAAGCTACTCGTTTACGCGATATGGTACGTATTATGTGGTTGAGGACGATTATGTTCTATCTGCGTTTGAGGGTCAAAGTGAAGAAATGAGAGGCTTCTCCCAGGATACTAACGGCTATAAACTGGATAATCTTATTAGTGAGATTAAGGCTTTAAAAAGCAATTAAAGGTATCCTTTAAATCATGTGACGATCATTCCCTAGAGTCTTGCTTACCCGGACCCTGAACTGGTGAAAACGCCGGAGATGGTGTACCTTAGTAGTATTAGTCTTTAGGAGTGGTGAATGGTTGTGAAGAAAAGTAGACAAACCCCCGTGCTGGTCGCGGCTTCTATCCTGCTCATTATTGTCAGCAGCCTGATCCCCTCGGATCAGTCGACTTGGCTGGGGGCGTTACAGACCCTTCTGCTGGGAGCCGGACTGCTCGGCTGCTGTATGGCTTTTTGGCGGTTTGCCAAGGGCGGCAAGGGTGGCAAGGGCAAGAGCTGAGTTCTATGTAGTGAACGGCAGGCGGAGACAGGATCAGTGCATGGGATGATCGAGCTATGTAAGATGAGCCAAGCACTGCATGGGTGCTGGTACTGAGAGTCAAGGACTAAGTCGCGGCGGATGCTGCGGCTTTATTTGATAGAATTTATATGTTTTGGGGTCCCCGCAAAAGTACCTGAATGAATATCGAAGCTAGAGCCCCATTGAGGGGTATTTTGTATTGTAGGCGGACTCAGAGGCCCTTATTTTGTGAAAAAGACCGATTATCTCCCCGTTGCGGACTGAGAGGACCTTAACGGGCTGGGTGGAGCAGAAAATGAGGCGGAATGGGTTAATTAAGCGCCTCTCAGTCCGCATGGCCTTCAGAATAGTCTCATTTGCCGAAATAGCGGATTTGTAGTCCGCAGCCCGCCCGCTATCTCCTTCTGCCGCACCGGTATCCTAATTCCGCCACATCAGACTCCTTCTGCCATACCCGTATCATAACTCCGCTACATCCAACTCGTTCCGGCGCACACATTCCCATAGCCCATGCTAATCACCCACCTCATCCCGCCGAAGGGCGGTGGACCGCAGGCAAGGCAGAATGTGCGGCTGCCATCTGCTCGCGTATTCCTCTTAGCCGGGCCTTCAGCTCGGGGATGCTGCACTCCAGGATCCGGCTGATGTCGGGCAGGGGGAGCTGGATGCCGTACCATAAGGCACTGGCAACGTGATCGTCCCAGTTAAGCGCAGAAGCGGATCGGCTACGGTTCCGCGCGAGCACGGCACATTGGCGGATGCACTCTTTGTAGGCAGCCGCAGCAGCGCCGTCCCCTGAGAGGCTGCTCTTGAGCCATAGTGGATGGAGTGCCACGAAGGTGGCGGTGGTTGCTTGCTCGGCGCGGGCGCCTTTTTCCAGCAGCAGACAGCTAAGCGCATAGACGGGACTGCTATATTGCCGGGTGTAGTGGTTGAATCCGGCAGCAGCAGCTGCCTTGGGCGATAAGGGGTCAGGCATGTGGTCACGTTCCTTCCTGAATCTATACTGTGCAGTTCATTCCAGCGCGCAAAAAACCGCAGGCAGAGGAGGACCTCTGCCTGCGGTTTTGGGTAACAGGCGTAAGACGCCTGGCACAAAAGCATGGCGGATCAGGGCTCTCTCTTGGCGCTTACGAGGTTAGCTGTCGGATTCGGACGGTGAGAGTCGCCCTACCTGCCGGAGACCTGCGCGTGGCATTCTCCTTCGGATTCACCCCAAGTCGGCCTGACGGCCGGATGGTTCCCCCGTTTTCCACATGACGGAAATTCAGCGTGCATGCATATGCTCATTTTCATGAATGCGTTCATTTGCTTTCAACACGAATCATACTCTTTTCGGAGGGGGTTTGTAAAAATGGAAAAGAGTGCTATTCGTCTTTTTTTCAGCAAATGGCTGAATGGCAGTGCATAGGGAAGCCAAAACTCATATATGTAGCAGTTTATCTGCCATTTATCTCGCTCAAGCGCTGTTTTTTATTTTTGGCAGAGATCACCACCAAAGCGGAACCTTCTGATTCTTCCAGGCAATCATCCGCTTCACCTCACGAACGGTTCCAGTTGTAATCTCATAGTCGCTGCGGTTGGTGGCATGAAGGTCAAGGAAGTGCAGCATCCCTCCATAAGTCCCTACAGCCAGCAGCGTCTCATCCGAATTGACAGCTAATTGATTGACGTCGCTTACATAACGCTGCCCTTCTTCACGCCATTTGGCGGCATGCTCATCCTGTAGCCACTTCAATTGATCAGTCCTCCTGTTCCAGATATATATAAATATACAAATTTCACATCAATGAACCGCAAAAAAAGGTGCTGCTCCTCTTGAGAGGACAGCACCTTTGTGTATATTACAGAACAGCAGCATCCATAAGCTCCTGGAGCTCAGGAAGATTGAAGCCCTTGACTGCCCGGTCCCCGGATACGGTGACAGGAATGCCCATGAAGCCCAGCTTCTCTACTTCCTCTTGATAGACGGAGCTTGTCATCACATCCCGGACCTCGAAGGGAATTCCTTTGCTCTCCAGCAACTGCTTGACCTGATTGCATTCGCTGCAGCCGGAGGTCGAGTAGACAATTACGTTCGCGCTCATTGTTCCACTGCTTCCTTTATCGCTTTTTGGGTAATCTTCCAGTGTGAGGTGTTCCAGCGGACTTCGCTGTCCTCCAGCAGGAAGATTTGCGGGGATTCATGCTTGATTCCGAAATCCTCAGCAATCTGATTGGAGACAGGACGGTCTTCGATTACATGGACCACGGCTGCAGGAGTATCTGAATGCTGTGCATAGGCCTGGAATTCTTCATTGGCCTTGGCGCTGATCGGGCAGGTGGTGCTGTGCTTGAAGAGCAGTTTTTTGCCAGGCTGCCCGATATATTGCTGTAATTCTTCTTTAGTGTGGATTTGTTGAATAGACACCTTAGGATCACCTTCCCGGGTAAAAGTTAATGAAACCTGTTGTCAACAATTGTGTTGTTAACAACTATTAATCTTGATTGTAACATAGTTCAAAATTAAAGCAAAAGTAAAGTTAAGCTTAGCTTGCCCCTCCCTTGCAGGATGTTGTTAACGGCGCGAGGCCATGCTAATGTGAGAGGGATGAACCTAGGCTCGGTGCATAATCATGCAGATATGAGGGGGGAGCTAATGAAAAGGGTTGCTTGTGTTACCGGTGCTGACCGTGGACTGGGATTGTGCCTCGTTCGATCTCTTTTGGAGAGTAAGTACATGGTGTTTGCCGGACAGTATTTGCCGGACCCTGCGCTACTTGAAGCTTTGAAAGCGCAATATCCGGATAGCCTGCGGCTGGTCCCTCTTGATATCGGCAATGCAGGGAGCGTAAAGGAGGCCGCACGGAGTATTGCCGGGAGTACAGGGCACCTTGATATGATTATCAATAATGCGGGGATTATCCACCGGTCGGATGATGCAACGGTGCTCGTGGATATGGATGATGAAGCGATGGCGGAGATTTATAACGTGAACACGCTGGGTGCGCTGAGGGTGAGCAATGCATTGATGGGCTTACTGCTGCAAGGCCGACAGCGTCTGGTGGTTAATATCTCGTCAGAGGCCGGAAGCATCGGACGGAACAAGCGGATCAATATGTATGGCTATTGTATGTCCAAGGCCGCGCTTAATATGCAGTCTTCGCTGCTGCACAATCATCTGCGTACGATGGGCGGACAAGTGCTGGTCTTCCATCCCGGCTGGCTGCAGACCTATATGAACGGGGAGAAGGATGCGAAGGCGCCTGTAACTCCTGAAGAATCGGCAGGCAAAATTATGACGATCGTTCATAACCACAAGATGTATCTTGCTGAAGAACCGGCTTATATCGATCTGGACGGCAATCTCTGGCCCTGGTGACACGAACATTCAGGACAGGCTATCTTGGCAAAAGAGAGGTGTGTACATCATGTCTTCATACAAAGCACTGGCGTTCGGCAGCTATACCGAAGTGAAGTATCATCCCTTCGAGGGGGTAGACCGTGAGCTGGAGCAGCTTCTTGAACCGGAGTTCCAGGTAATTTGTACGGAGGATTACGGACGGATGAACCGGACAGAATTGGAAGAATGCAGACTGGTGGTCTCCTATACGGAGTTCTCCGAGGAGCAGTTACCCGCTGTGCAGAGCGGAGCTCTGCTTGCTTATGTGGCTGGCGGCGGCGGGCTGCTTGTCGTGCACAACGGCATATCCCTGCAGCGTAATCAGGAGCTTGGGGCAATGCTCGGTGCCCGGTTCACCCATCATCCGGCGTTCACAGCGCTGCAGATGAAGGTGACTGCGCCGGAGCACCCGATTATGGAGGGGATCTCTGATTTTGTGATAGAGGACGAGCCATACTATTTCGAGCAGCATCCCCACTTCGGGACAACGGTGCTGGCCGAATATCCGCATGACGGAGCGATGCGACCGGCGGCATGGTGCCATACCTTCGGCGAGGGCCGGGTGGTCTATCTGATGCCTGGGCACCATCTGCCTTCCTTCTCCTCAGAGCCGCTGCGCCGGATGATCCGCAGAGGCGGATTGTGGGCTGCCGGAATGCTATAGTACGTGACGTTAATGGTAAAAGGCAGGATACCGCTTGGATAACATGCGGTGTCCTGCCTTTGTGTAAGAAATGGGATGATCAGCTATGATGCCCTATTTCGGGGGTTCAGCAACAGGGACGACCTCGTTCTGATGAAGGGCCTCCAGTACCTCTGCCCGCAGCGTATCGGTGAAGGCGGCCCAGATTTTTTTGCCGACATCCAGCTCTTCACGTCCAATCGATTGCAGCGTTTCAAGCCATACCCGCTTGTCATTAATGAGTCCGAGCTGTTCCTGGATGTCCTTATAGAAGGCTTCATGGGCATGGAATTTCTGATCCAGCGCAAAAGCAGCCGCACTCGCCGTATACCGCAGTTCTTTGGCCGCAATTCGCAGCTCATGCAGAGCCTCGAAGGCTTCCTGCGATTCGGCTGCCGGTCCCTTGAATAGGGCTTTGCAGGCTTTTTTCTTCTGTTCAAAGGCGATTTCAAGCTCGCGCATGGCGACATTGGCGTCTTTTTTGGCAGCGAGGGGCTCTAGCCCTGTCCGGGTAAAAGGTGTCCACAGCGCTTCGAGCGCTTGGCCGGACAGCTTGGGCAGTGCCTTCTTCAGCTTCTTGCGGGCGGCCTTCCGTGTATCCTTCTGGTGTTCGATTACCGCCCTCAGCAGCTTGGCAGTCTTCTTATCGCCCGCCTCCTCCGCCGCCTTGCGCCGGGCCTCAAATGACCCGATCAGCACATCTGCATCACGGACTCTGCCGAGCTTCTTCTGGGCCTGCTTGAAGCTTTTATACAAGTCTGCTGTTGCAGTATGGCCCGGATCAAGAATGGATAACAGGGTCAGCAGCTTGCGGCTATTGACTCTGGCCTGATGAATATCCTCATCGTTGAACCCTTTGCGTGCATCCTTGCTGTAGTCCTGAAAATTAATATACAGCTTGTTCATGGCCTGTTCCCATTGCCTGGATTTGCTTAGGTGCCTGTCCTTTGCCTGTGGTTCGGTTGTCATGCAGCATCACTCCTAGAGGTTGTGTATAGCATGAGCTTATGTGCGAATCTTATGGCTGGTATATTCTTCTGTACTACATCAAGGATAACGGGTTCGCTCCGTCATTTCAAATCTGTAAGGGCATACACTGCCGGTTGTACGGTACGGGGAGAGATCGGTTACAATGTGAATAGTTAACGGAGTTAAAATTAGCGCAGGTCATATAGATAGAAAGGGGAATCAGCATGCGGAGTGAACCTTATGATGTACTGGAGAAGGGGGCGGCGGGAAGGCTGCCGGAGGAGATGATGCTCTTCACGCATACCGGCGGTGAAGCAGGGGAAGAAGCGGAAGCGGCATCTGCGGAGGAGATGCTGATTCCGTTTGCTTTTGAAGAGGTGCTGTGCCGCGATGTCGGGGCCGGGAGGGTCCCGCCGGTGCTGCATCTCTGGAGCCACCCCGGCGGAGTCGCGCTTGGGCTGCGGGACAGCAAGCTGCCCCGCGCAGCAGAGGCGATGCAGGCGCTGGAGCAGCAGGGCATCCGTACGGCAGTCCGCCATTCGGGCGGCGCTGCGGTGCCGCTGGATGCCGGAGTGATCAACGTGTCCCTGCTGCTGCCGAAGCCTGCGGGCAAGCTGGACTTCCACGATGATTTCCGGCTGCTGGCTTCGGTCATTACCGAAGCGGTAGCTGAGGGCTATCCGCAGGCAGCGGCGCAGATCCGGGCGGAGGAAGTCACCGGGTCGTATTGCCCCGGTGACTTCGACCTGGCGATCGGCGGCCGCAAGTTCTGCGGTATCGCCCAGCGCAGACAGAGCAGCGCGTACTTCGTCCACGCGTTCGTGATTGTGTCCGGCTCGGGGCTCGCGCGCGGAGAGTGCATCCGCCGCTTCTATCAGGATGCAGCGGACGGCGATGCCTCCCTGGACTATCCGCGCGTGCGGCCGGAGACCATCGCCGCGCTCGCGGAGCTTGGCGGCCCGTCTTCGGCGGCCGAGTTCACCGCGGGTATCCGGCAGGCAGTTGCCGGCCGGGGAACCCGCCTGCTGCCGGCGGAGCTGCTGCAGCAGGAGACAGGCTACAGCCTGCGGTACAGCGACCCGCAGGTGCTTGAAGCAGCGCGTATGCTGCGCGAGAGGTATGCCCGCTGAGGCGGGCTGCAGCGGGTGGCGGGCTGTATGCGAAAAACAGCATACATTGTGCAGGCTGGGGTGTGCGCGGACCTGAGGCAGTCCAAGAGGATGACCGCGGGGGTAAGAGATGTAGCCCCCGCGATCATCCTTTACGTGCGTACCGCTGCCAACTACATATACAACTCCGGACGCCGGTCCGCGAAGACCGGGATCTGTCTCCGTATCTCCCGGACCCGGGCGAGGTCAAGCTCGCCGCTGAGGATCTCTTCGCCGCCGGAGGCCTCGCTGACAATCTCGCCCCAAGGATCGATGATCAGGGAATGTCCAGCGAAGGTATTCGCCGGATCAGCGCCGGCCCGGTTACATGCCACCACGTAGCACTGGTTCTCAATCGCCCGGCTGATCAGCAGCGCGCGCCAATGAGAGAGGCGGGGCAGCGGCCATTCGGCGCTGATGAACAGAATCTCTGCCCCTCCGGCCATATGGACCCGAACCCATTCCGGGAACCGGATGTCGTAGCAGATCAGCCCGGCACAGAGAATGCCGTCCAGCGTGAACAGTCCTTTGGCACCGCCGGGCTGGAGGTACACATGCTCCTCCATCAGCTTGAACAGATGCAGCTTGCTGTACTCCCCGGTGCACGCCCCGCTGCGGTCAAAGACATACATACTGTTCGTAATGCCACCGTTCTCCTGCCTGACGGCAATGGAGCCGGCAACGATATTCACGCCGTATTCACGGGCCAGACCTGACATCAAGGCACCCGTGGTATGTCCGCCGGGATCGGCGATTTCGCCCAGCCGGGTCAGATCATATCCCGTTGCCCAAAGCTCGGGAAGAATGATGCAGTCCGGCCGGCCGGCGGCAGCCTCACGTATTTTGCGCTCCGCCGCAGCATAATTCACCTCGGGTTTGCCGAATGCTATATCAAGCTGAATCAAGGCAATTCTCATGTGGAAATCTCCTCCTGAATAATATTAGTTGACGGGTCAATGAATTCGGTGTAAAGTGTATTTTGTAGAAAAGGTTTTGCACAATATATTTGCGTTAGGGGGTATATTTTGAGGGAAGCTCAGCCCGATGAACATAAGATTTTTGAACTGCTGCAAGCTCTGCACAAAGGCATCAGCCCGAAGTTCGAGCGCTGTGCAGGCGTGACTCCTACCCGGTTCAGATTGCTGCAGGAGTTATATCACAGTTCGGAGATCAGCCAAATTTCGCTGCAAAAGCTAGTGGATATCGACGCTGCAGCGGTCACCCGCCACTTAAGAGGGCTGGAGGACTCCGGACTGATTACCCGCCGGAATAATCCGGCCGATAACAGAGTGACACTTGTCTCTCTGACCCGCCAGGGACGCGAACATATCGATGCCTACCGGGAGAACAAAACCCAGTTCATCAGCGATCTGCTGACCGGCTTCAATGAACAGGAGCGTACAGTGCTCGCAGACATGCTTACACGGCTGCAATATAACATTAATTTACTGTAGCCGTCACCTATAATCAAACCTTAAAGGAGCTATTTCATATGAACACTACCAAAAACAATGATTTCATGAGCATTATTACAGGACGCCGCTCGATCCGCAAATATGATTCGGCCGTCAAAATCAGCAAAGACGAAATGACCGAAATCCTTACAGAAGCTACGCTGGCCCCTTCATCCGTGAATATGCAGCCTTGGCGTTTTGTGATCATCGAAAGCCCGGAAGCCAAAGCTAAGCTGGCCCCTATTGCCAAGTTCAACCAGCTTCAAGTTGAAACCTCCGCAGCCATGATTGCTGTATTCGGTGATTTGAAGAACTTCGATTATGCTGAAGAAATCTACGGTACAGCGGTAGAACGCGGACTTATGCCTGCTGAAGTCAAAGAAAGACAGCTGGCTGCTCTGGGCGCCCACTTCGCCAATCTGCCGGCCGATGTTAACAGAGAGACTGTAATGATTGACGGCGGTCTGGTCTCCATGCAACTGATGCTGGCTGCCCGGGCACACGGATATGACACCAATGCCATCGGCGGATTTGAAAAGGATCAAATTGCTGAAGTATTCGGTATGGACAAAGAGCGCTACATTCCGGTTATGCTGATCTCGATCGGCAAAGCGCTGGATGAAGGCTACGCCTCCGTCCGTCTGCCAATCGACAAGATCGCCCAGTGGAAATAAGCTCAGGCCTAAACTTAGGAGGAATACAATAATGTTAATTATCCATGCGCTGCTTCATGTGAATCCTGCACGGGAGGAAGAGTTCCTGGCCACAGCGAAACCGCTGATTGCCGCCACGCACGAAGAAGAAGGGAACCTGTCCTACGAACTGTATAAGCATGCAGCAGACGGAAGTCTCTATATTATGGTTGAGACCTGGCGCGACCAGGCAGCCGTTGCCGCTCACAACACAAGCCCCCACTTCACCGGCTTTGCCGCCAAAGCGGGAGAGTTCCTGACCGCACCGCTTGATGTTAAGGTGTACAGCGCTGAGGAATTGAGCAAATAATTACGGAATTAAGCGGTTACCCTATATGTTCTGGAATCCGGGATGCTCCGGCAGTCTTTGACTGCTGTGGCATCCTTTTTTTAAAATATAAGAATTTATATGTTGCACACCATAAATTATCCTTCTATTTCTCGCTGAAACGGTACCGTCCTTTAAAAGGACGGCAAAGCCGTTTCCACTTGCAAGACGCCGTACCGTTTATAAAAAGTACAACCAGGGTATCTTACCTTACCCTTACTTGGCTTGTCATTTGCTGGCGAAGCAAGGCGGGGGGAAGAACGAAGGAGATGAAGACTACATGACTAATGTACATAAAAATCACCGGTTACCCTCTAATCCTGCTGCTGCGGAACAGGACGGGCAGCTCCTGCAGGATCTCATAGACTACGTGAATTATCATATTTCGGGCGGCTCCCTGGCTTCGCTTACCGAAGGCGCGGAGGAGGCTGAGCCGGCTTTTGCCCCTCTTTTGCAAAGTGATACCGCGCGCGCTTACCGGCAGGAGTGCGGGGGCGTCATAACGGATATGCAGCAGCTCGGGCAGCTGCCGGGTATAAGCCAGGAATGGCTTAATCAGCTCACGGATACCCTAGCGGGGCTCGATTCCGGCAAGCTCAGAGCTCTGGCCCCGCAGACCACCCGGCATAACCAGGTAGATCCTTATGTGAACGGGCCGCAGTGTCTGGGCATGCTGCTCGGCGAGATCCGCCGGGCTGAACGTTATATTCATCTGTCCGTGATGCTGTTCTTCAATGACCATTCGGGGAACCTTATCGCGGATGAGCTGCTTCATGCGCTTGAGCGCGGGGTCCAGGTTAGAATCATGGTGAATTATAAGGTCACTGCGCTCGGATACGGCCAGAATCTGGAGGTGGGACAATTCTCCGACATTGCCGGGCGTCTGGAGCAGGCGGGTGCGAGGCTGCTGGATACCTTCCACTCCTATTACGGTGCGGAGGAATGGGCTGGGAAGCGCAAGGTGCTGAAGTCACAGGGCGTTCCTGAGAGCATCCTTTTTCTGCAGGATAAGGTTCAAGAGGATGTGGAAGTGACCGGGCTGAATGTGATTGACCACCGCAAATTCATGATTATAGACGGAATAACTTCCGTTATCGGCAGTCTGAATATCGGGGACCAGTATACCTTTGCAACCCCCATTCAGGAAGCCCCGGACCAGCAGGTGGATGGACGTCCGCTCGGTATCCCCGCGAAGGAAGAGGAGTGGCATGACGGCTGCTTCCGTATTCAAGGGGCTGTGGCCCAGTCGCTGAACGCTGTTTTTCACTCCAGGTGGCTGCTGCTCGGGGGAGATCACTTTGACCTTGCGTCACCCTTCTATCGTCCTGCGGTGGACTACGCGTTCGGGGAGGAAGAGTGTACGCTCTTCGCGAGCTTTCCCGGCAACCCGGTGAATCTGATTCAGCAATATATTCTGGATGTGATCACCTATGCGGCCGATGAGACCCTCATTGTGAATCCGTATCTGATCGATCAGGCCTTCTGGGACCGGCTGGGTGAAGTGGGACCGGAGCGTGCCTGCCATCTCGTCATTTGTAATCCGCTCCTGGTCAATGATCATCCGACAAACCGGGCGGCGGTGCGCAGCAACATGTACGTTCCTTTTTGTAACGGCGTATCCTTCTATGATTATAGTGCGACTGAACGCTTCTCCCACTGGAAAATCATTTACGACCACAGAGCGCAGGCGGTATTTCACGGCTCTTATAATATTAATGAACGGAGTGCCTGCCATGATTACGAGCTGGGCCTGCTGGTGAAGGGCAGAGATCTCGCGGAGAAGGTGAAGCGCATGATTGATTATGACCTCAGCGTCTCCCGCAAGGTCACCGACAAACACGAGTTCTTCAAGCATCCCTGGCTGCATCCCAGTACGTATCTGAATAAAGCAACGCAGAATTACACCTGATATCCTCTCCGGCACCCGGTCATGTATAATGACGTTATACCAATGAACGAAGATGGAGCTAATGAAGATGAACATACACATTCTTGGACAAGGCCCCCGGACCGGGGAAATCAGATTCGCGGCAGCGGAATGGGGGGAAGCCAGAGCCATCTGGTGCGGGCCGCCTGTACAAACGGGAGAGGTATGGGAAGCTGAATGGGAGCTGCCGGTGCTGTTCATGAGCTGGGTCGATATTGTGCCGGCTCCCGGGGGTGCCTTTGGCTTGCGTATCGAAGGGGACACGGTTATTCTGACGGGCGTGCTGGAAAATATAGAGGAGGACGGCGCGGGTTATCTGCGGATCGGCCGCGACCTGATCATGTTCGAATGTCTCGGCGAACCAATGGCGCTGGGCGGGTTCGTTGAGCTGAGGACCCGTGAAGCCAAGCTGTATCCCGTGAATCTGTAAGGGCCGTAGGCCCCCGGCTTACGAACGATTTCCTGCCCCGGCATAGCCACCTTCAGGCAAATGCGCTAATATAATATAGATTGAAACAAGTAACAGCATAAGGAGCAGAAATCTGATGAACAGCGATATTCAACAATTTAAGACGGAATTCTTCAAGGCGCTGGCTCACCCGATGCGGATTCGGATTCTGGAGCTGCTTAGCGAAGGCGAGAAGAATGTGAACGAGCTGCAAGCGATCCTGGGCTCCGAAGGCTCTGCGGTATCCCAGCAGCTGGCCGTCCTCCGGGCTAAAAATGTGGTCACCAGCGTCAAGGAAGGGACCACTGTCATCTATGCTCTCCGTGATCCTCTGATCAAGGAGCTTCTGGCTGTAGCCAGACAGATTTTCGACAATCATCTGGTGAGTACCATTTCCCTGCTTGAAGGCATCCGCAGCGAATAACCCCGGCTTCCGGGGGGCGGATTACCCCGTTGACAAGAGCAGCGGGCAGGAGTAATGTGGGTATTATATTCAAATAATCAGATATTCAGAGAAAAGAAGGTTATAGGATGACAGGGTGGGGCCGATTCAAGGGCTATAACATTGCTTCGCTGCGTAAGGATATCATTTCAGGGACAATCGTCGGCGTTATTGCCATCCCGCTCGGGATGGCATTTGCTATTGCTTCCGGTGTGAAGCCGGAGTACGGAATTTATACAACCATTGTGGCCGGAATACTGATTTCCTTATTCGGCGGGTCCAGGTTTCAGATTGGCGGGCCTACGGGTGCATTCATTCCTATTTTGTTCGCTATTGCCATGCAGTACGGGTATGAGAATCTGCTGATTGCCGGAATGATGGCCGGTGTGATCCTTGTCTTGATGGGTGTTCTGCGGCTGGGGGTATTGATTAAGTTCATTCCCAAGCCGGTGACCATTGGTTTTACGGCCGGGATTGCCGTTATTATTTTCAGCGGGCAGATTGCAAACTTCCTTGGCCTGAGGGATATGAAGCGGCATGAGAGCTTTATCGACAATATGAAGGAGATCGGGGCGCATCTCTCCACAATCAATCTGTACAGCATTCTGACTGCGGGAGTATGTCTCGGCGTAGTGGTGCTGGGGTTGCGGTTTGCCCCGAAGGTGCCGGGTTCTCTGATTGGACTGTTGTGTGCCACGGTTATCGCAGCCCTGTTCTTCAGCGGCAAGGTGACGACCATCGGCTCTGCTTACGGAGATATTCCGAATACACTCCCTAGCTTTCACTTCCCGGTCATTACGTGGGAGAAAATCAAACTGCTGATCCGTCCAGCCTTTGTCATTGCGCTGCTGGGAGCCATTGAGTCGCTGCTCTCCGCAGTCGTGGCTGACGGCATGTCGGGCAGCCGCCATGACAGTAACCGTGAGCTGATCGGCCAGGGGGTCGCCAATATCGCCGCGCCGTTGTTCGGCGGGATACCGGCTACCGGTGCGATTGCCAGAACCGCCACCAATATCCGCAGCGGTGCCGCTTCTCCACTATCCGGGATCATTCACGGCGTGGTCGTGTTCCTGATCCTGCTGCTGTTCGCCCCGTATGCCTCCAGCATTCCGCTGGCAGCGATGGCCCCGATTCTGATGGTCGTAGCCTGGAATATGAGTGAACGCAAGGAGTTCCTCCACCTGCTGAAGCTGAAGACCGGGGATTCACTGGTGCTGGCGATTACCTTCCTGCTAACGGTATTCGCCGATCTGACCGTGGCGGTAGAGGTGGGGCTGATCCTGGCTGTTGTCCTCTTCGTTAAGCGCATGGGCGAGGTGCATAGAATCTCCAAGGTGCTGCCTGACCCGTCTTCCGTCAAGGTCGAGGCCCATATGGTAACCGAGAGCCACGACTGTCCGCAGATCGGCATCTACAATGTGGAGGGACCGCTGTTCTTCGGCGCCGCTTACCGCTTCGACCACACCATGCCCGAGCTCGGCCCGGATCAGCCTAAGCTTATCCTGCTGCGCATGGGCAAGGTGCCGCTGATGGATACGACAGGCGAGGCCAATCTGGCAGCGCTGGTGAAGGAGCTGCAGGCGGCAGGCGGCAGGCTGATGATCTCAGGCATCCAGAGCCAGCCGCTGGAGCTGCTGAAGAGAACAGGGCTGTATGACCGGATCGGAGCCTCCCAGTTCTATGATCATACCGGCGAAGCGATCAATGAAGCGCTGGGAAGCGTGAATCCCAGCCGGTGCCGGGGCTGCGCGCATGCGGCCTTCAGAGAATGCAGCGCCCTCTCGGGGCTGGAGGAATCCTCATCGCGCAGCGCGGCCTTCAAGGGCCGCACTCCGGCGGTGGCCCGCAAGCTGAGCGGCGGGGTATAGCCCTTGTAATCCGGAAAAAGAAATCGCCTTTTTGGTAAAATGGAGGGTTCGCCTTCCATCCCAAAAGGAGCGATTTCTTTGTCGTTTAATATAACATGTACCCGCTTTATCATATATTATTCTAAGTCTCCTGTGTGCAGAATCATATCGACCAGACCTGGGAAACGGGTATTTAAGTCATCTTTTCTGAGCGAATAAAAGTGCTGTTTGCCTTCTATGCGCGGCTGGATAATTCCAGCTTCACGAAGCATTTTAACGTGGTGGGACAACGTTGATTTTGAGATGTGGTCGACTTCAAAGGCGGAGCAGCGTTTCTCGCCAGAACTGGCTAGACAATAGGCAATCTTCATACGCAACGGGTCACCTAATGCATTACAGACCGTGGTCAGATTGCTGAAATTGTGTCGGGCGGGAGAAGCCGCACAGGATTCGAGGTAGTGATTAAGACTTTTTATGAACACAACAAAGACATTAAACATATGTGGGACGCATGGGTACTTCAGCCTGACGGCAGCTACCTGACCAACTGGGCAGTATGCGGACAAGCTGCCGATGGCATGGTCTATGCGAAGGCGGGTATAGATATTGTGCGTGTGAATGATATGGGGCAGATTATGTATCTGAAGAACGTGCAGACGACTGAGGATGAGTACAGTGAATTTAATTTGTAAGCGAAATGTATGAAAAGACGGCAAAGCCGTCTCCACTAGTCACCGCATTTCCCGCTAAACCTCCCGATATTGGACACTCCAGCCCCATATTTGTACAATTACAGAAATGGACTATATCAAGGTTAGGAGATTATCCTTCATGAAAGAACTGAATTATACCAAAGTCTTTATACTTTTGGCTGGAATGTCCGCGGCAACCATTGCAGTGTATCAGGTAGTTTCGCTGCAGACGGATACGTACTATGCGTT
The DNA here is from genome assembly GCF_038002225.1 of Paenibacillus sp. FSL R7-0204. Classification (NCBI taxonomy): domain Bacteria; kingdom Bacillati; phylum Bacillota; class Bacilli; order Caryophanales; family Paenibacillaceae; genus Paenibacillus; species Paenibacillus sp. FSL R7-0204. The sequence continues at coordinate 7,283,587 of NZ_JBBOCA010000001.1, read as the reverse complement.
TCTGCTCTGGAATCTGTTTTTGGCTTGGGTGCCGTTCTTCTTCTCCATGGCTGCGCATGAGCTGGATAAGCGGAAGATCGGGGGGCTGCTGATTTTGCCGCTGGGCGTAGCCTGGCTGCTGTTTTTTCCGAATGCGCCTTATATTATGACTGATCTGATCCATCTGACTGTCCGCAAAAGCAAGTATATCGTCGGTGGAACGATCCAGAACCGGTACTGGTATGATCTGACCACCCTCCTCCTGTTCACCTGGAGCGGCTGGCTGACCGGATTCTTCTCCCTGTACCAGTTCCAGCACGTGATCTACCGGAAAAGCAACATGCTGCTCTCGTGGGTCTTCGTCCTGTTCGCCTGTGTCATGGGCGGCTACGGCGTCCTGCTTGGCAGAGTCTACCGGCTGAACAGCTGGGATGTGCTGACGGACCGCCATCAGCTCTACCGGCTGGTCATGGACAGTCTGAACCGGCAGTCAGTGTTCTTCAGCCTATTCGTCGCCTTTGTGCTGCTGGTGATCTATGCCACGATGTATTGCCTGCTGAACGGGCTGGCGGGCGGGAGCCGCAGGAGTTATTCCGAGGGCCGGAGGAAGATAGGTTAAGCCTCCTCCTCATCGCCGAGTTCAGGCGGAAGCTCCATGTCCATCTCCATCTCCAGCTCAGGAGCCGGAACATACTGGTAGCGCTCCAGGTCAACCACGCCCCGTTCATCGAAGATAACGCCCTCTCCGGTTAAATATAGCTGCTGCAGGGAAGCGGATTCGTCTTCGGTGAGCGAGATCATTCCTTTGGCGTTGATGACCCTGTGCCACGGCAGCTTGTACTTCCTGCTCATGGAATGCAGAATGCGCACAACCTGCCTGGCCGCCCGGGGACTTCCGGCAGCTCGGGCAATCCCGCCGTAGGTCATGACGGAGCCTTCCGGGATCGACTGAATAATGAGAATAACTTTTCGCGTGAATGGTGTCATTTTACGTGCTCCTTTTACCTTTCTCTGTCTGTAACAGTCCCACCGCTGTTTTCTAACTGTACTAACCATAACATAAAGCGGCTGCTGCAAGGAGCATTTGCCTTAGTGGAGCAGCGGCTGACGATATCATACGAAGCTTGGTCCAGCCGGCCCCTCTGTTACAGAGCGGGCTTATTTGCTGTGCCGTTCAAGGGCCGGGCGGCTTCTGCTTCTCCTATCCAGCAAATTCTGGCGAATAGGAGTCAGAGAGACGGGGGATAATCAGAGCAATAGATCTCTGAGAGGAGTGATAGCGGTGAAGAACAAGCAACCTGCACTGAACAGCGAAGCTGCCGGTACCCTATCAGCGCATCCTCCACTAAGCCCTTCGCTGGAGGAGACGGTGGATCGGCTGCGGAAGATATTCAATAACGACGGGACATTAAGAGTAAGGATTATAGAGAACAGCCAGGGCGCTCCCGTCCGCTGCGGGTTAATCTATGTCGATGGAATGGTGGACCGGAATCTGATTCAGACGGGGATTATCAAGCCGGTACTCGCCTACCAGCCCGCAGAAGAAGAGCACCGGGACCCTAAGGTTCTGATGGAGAGAATCCGGTTGACTGTCATTGATACCCCAGATGTCATGGTCTCCGAGGAGATGGATGGACTGATCGGGGCGGTCGTCAGCGGGAAGGCGGTGCTGCTGCTGGAAGGCTATGCCGGAGGGCTTCTCATCAATGTTCAGGGATGGGACTCCAGAGCGATAGAAGAGCCTACTACAGAGAAAACGGTGCGTGGCCCCCGTGAGGGCTTCACTGAATCGCTGCTTGTGAATCTGACCCTGATCCGCCGCAGGGTGCGCGACCCGGATCTGAAATTTGAATTCACGGAAATCGGAACACGCAGCAAGACGCAGACCTGTATCTGCTATATGGGGAGCCTGGCCTCTCCCGACATTATTAAGGAGCTGTATGACAGGCTGGAGAAGGTGGAGCTTGATCTTATTCTGGACACGGGTTATCTGTCCGAGCTGATCCGTGACGAGCCCTACTCTCCGTTTGAAACCGTTGGAAGTACCGAACGGCCGGACACACTCGTGAGCAAAATCATGGAGGGCCGGGTTGCGGTCCTCGTCGAAGGCACCCCTTTTGCGCTGACCGTTCCTTATGTATTCGTTGAGAACTTCCAGGCCAGTGAGGATTATTATATCAACTATTATTTTGCATCGTTTAACCGTGTGCTTAGAGTGTTGGGAGCCTTCATGTCGATCAGTATCCCGGCCGCTTATATTGCCCTTGTAACCTATGCCCAGGAGATGGTCCCCACTCTGCTGCTGCTTAGCATTGCGACTGCCAGGCAATCGGTGCCTTTTCCAACTATAGTTGAAGCGCTGCTCATGCTGACCATCTTCGAGGTGCTGCGGGAAGCGGGCGCGCGGATACCGACTTCGATTGGGCAGGCGGTAAGCATTGTCGGAGCATTGGTGCTGGGCCAGGCTGCTGTGGATGCACGGATTGTCAGTGCGCCGATGGTCATCGTGGTGGGATTGACAGGGATAACGACGCTGCTCAATCCGAGGCTGACCGGGCCGCTGATCATCGCCAGACTGGTGCTGCTCGGCACCACCTTTTTCCTCGGCCTCTACGGATATTTCTTCGGTCTGCTCGGTCTGGTCATTCATCTGATGAGTCTGCGCTCCTTCGGGGTCTCCTACATGCTTGGGGTTGGCTCGATCCGCCCGCAGGATATTAAGGATACAACCATCCGTGCCCCCTGGTGGGATATGAATTTGCGTCCGGCGATGATTGGAATGCGCAACCGGAGACGGAAGCCGGCCAAGAGACCGGCCAAGCGGTCATGAGATCTCTGCTGAGAGGGTATACCTCTCTTATCGCACTGTTGCTGCTGCTGAGCCTGGGACTCACCGGCTGCTGGAATTATGCCGAGGTGGATGATATGGCGATTGTCGCCGGAGTGGCCATTGATAAGAATGAGGATGGGAAGTTGCTGCTTACAGCAGAGGTAGTGGATACAGGCGGGTCGGCGGACAAGGCCCAGGCGGGCTACAAGATGGTCAGCCTCAGCGGGAATACGATGTTTGAGATCGTCCGCAATATGATCTCTATGACAGGCAAGAAGCTTTTCTGGAGTCATGCGAAGGCAATCATCATCAGTGAGGAAGTCGCCAGAGAGGGGCTAGTCAAAGTCATTGACTGGTACAGCCGGGACACGGAGACCCGCTCGGATGTGTTCATCTTCGTGTCTGGAGAGAAGACGGCCCGCGAGGTGCTCAATATGAAAAGCACCACGGAAGCCATCCTGTCCTTTGAATTGGCCCAGATGATGCGTGACGAGAAGTATACGAACATCGCTCCAGCTGTGGAGATCTGGGATTTCATCGACAAGCTGGAGACTTCGGGGATTAATGCGACGGCCCCAATCATTCATATTCACCGAAAAAATGGTGAGCAGAGCGAAAGGGTGGCAGGTACCGCCGTATTTGTGAAGGACCGGATGGTGGGCAAACTGAGCGGCGATGAGACGAAGACGATGCTTATAATCAAAAATGTAATGCAGGGAGGGGTGTTGGCTGTAGATGATAAGCGGGGGAATCCGGCGTATTCGCTGGAGATTGTCTCCAATCAGACCAAGCTGAAGCACGAAATGGTGGATGGCAAGCTCCAGATACAGATTCATACGGTAACCAAGACAGGGCTGGATGAGGTTATGATAACGGAGGGATTCCTTAAGGATGAGACAATTCAGGATATCGAGCAAAGGGCAGCTGAGCGGCTGCAGGCGGATATTCTGGCGTTAATTCATAAGATGCAGCAGCGATACGATGCTGATATTTTTGGCTTTGGAGAGAGCTTGTACGAGAATCATCCTAAGCTCTGGGCCAAAGTGAAAGACCACTGGCCTGAGGCCTTTGCCGGTCTTGAAGTGAGCGTCAAGTCCAAGCTGACGATACAGAGCAGTGCCAAGACTTCGCGGGCCATCCGGCTGGGGGATTAAGGATGTTCATTTACGTGATATTGATCTACGCATTGATAGCTGTAATTGATCCATATGGGCTGCGGAAGAAGGGAATGAAGCGGGATTTCCTGGTCTGCTCCGCCCTGTACCTGATCTCCTTCGGGCTGGCCTTCGCACTGTCGATGCGCTGGGAGATTCCCAGTCCGTCACCGCTGTTTGTGGAATGGGTGAAAAAGCTATATTAGAGCGCACCGCTGAAGGAGGAGGAGAGTGTGAGCAAAGAGACTATTCCGGCTGGCCAGTCCATCAGCATCGCTGTATTATTTGTCACCGGTGCTTCCCTGTTCCTGGGAACCTCGTCACAGTCCGGCAACAGCAGCTGGATTGCCCAACTGCTGGCAATTCTGCTGGCCGTTCCGCTTATGCTGGTCTATGCGAGACTCCATGTCCTGTTTCCGGGCAAGGATCTGTATGACATGCTGATTGAAGTGTTCGGATCCGTCCTGGGACGGATGCTCTGTTGTCTGTATATCTGGTATGCTTTACATCTGGGAGCGCTGGTGCTGCGCAATTTCGGGGAGTTCAGCAAGACCGTGGCTTTAACCGCAACTCCGATGCTCGCACCCATGCTTATGATTGGCCTGCTCTGTATGTGGGTGGTCCACGCCGGGATCGAGGTGCTTGGAAGAAGCGCCAAATTCCTGCTGCTGTTCTCGCTGATTGTAATTGTGATCTTACAACTACTCTCCGTACCCAAATTTGAATACCATCATCTGAAGCCGCTACTCAATACCAGATTTAACCTTATTCTTGCAGATACAGCAGGCTCGTTCACCTTCCCTTTTGCCGAGATTGTAGTCTTCCTTGGCGCATTCAGCGCCATTCCGGCCAAGGGCTCTGCCAAGCGGGTGCTGATCAGCAGCACATTGATTGCAGGGGGGATCATTATTATGATCACGCTGCGCAACCTGCTGATGCTCGGCCCTGATATTCTGTCCAGCCTGTACTACCCCTCTTACGTGGCGGTCAGCCGGATTAATATCGGAGATTTCGTCACCCGGATTGAAGGCTCCGCTGCCATTGTGTTTGTTACGGCGCTCTTCATCAAGGTCAGTCTGTGCCTGTATGTAACCTGCAACGGTGTGGCCAAGGTATTCAAGCTGGAGAGCTACCGGTCTGTAGTGCTTCAGATGGGACTGATCATGGTCTATCTGTCGGATTTCATCTATTCCAATATTATGGAAATGGAGTATTTCGCGTATCATATCTACAAGATATATGCACTCCCGTTCCAGGTAGTTATCCCTGTACTGCTGTGGCTTACAGCGGAGCTTCTCGCCCGCAGAAGGAACAGTAGACACAAGGCCCTTCCAGAGCAGCAGCCAGAAGGTTCATAGAGCAGCGTCAGCTATTCAGCCCCGCCCTGCGGGGCTGTCCGGTTTTCAACCTGTGCTGAAGTTAGCTATAATGAGAGGCAAGAGAGAATCTCATAGAACAGGTAGGAAAGGCGTGGATTATAGATGAGCGTATCGAGCATTGTAATGTCCTCACATTGGGGCAGAGAGGTCAGACATAAGCTTATCACGCAAGGCTCCAAGGTGCTGGCTGTGGTGTTCCCGGGACAGAATTATTCCGCCGAGCGGCCGCTGCTGGATTATGCGGGCAAGCTGGCCCGGGAATACGGCTGTGACCTGCTGCTGCTCGAATACGGCTACCAGGCTGCGAGAGTAGCCTTCAAGCGCGAGGAGATTGATATTGTTGCCGAGGAATGCAAAATTGCGCTTGCTTCGCTTCCCGACTACGAGCAGTTCCTGTTCATCAGTAAGAGTATGGGCACAATTATTGCCGGTAAGGTGGCGTCGGAGCCCGGAATGGGCGAGAAGGTCTCGCATCTGTTTCTTACGCCTGTTCCCGAGAGCCTTCCGTTCATCAGGCAGAGCCGGGGCAGTGTAATTTACGGCGGGAGTGACCCGATGTTCACCGGGCAGCATCCTGCCGAGCTTAGCAGCATGAAGCAGGTAAGGGTATACAGGATTGACGATGCCAACCACGCTCTGGAAGTGGACAGTGTCAACGAATCGCTGGCTGTGCTGCTGGTTATTATTAATTTCTATCATGAGTTTTTCCGCGATTCATTATAAAGGGAGATGAGAGCATTTACTCGCGGATCAGTCTGGATTAGCCGGGAGGGCATTGATATGCAGGGGAAGGTAATCGGTCAAGGCAGAACGGCGGAAGTGCTGCAGTATGGGGAAGAGACAATTCTTAAGTTGTACCGCGATGACGTTCCGGAAGAGCATGTGGACTTGGAATACCGCATCAGTAAATGGGTCTATGAACAAGGTGTTGCTACTCCGCAGCCCCATGAGCGGGTAGTTGTAGAGGGCAAACGGGGAATTGTATATCAGCAGATCGCCGGTCCTACCCTGCTGCAGCAGATGAACCGGAAGCCCTGGCTGAACTTCAGCGGCTTCAAACAGATGGCCGGCCTGCATTACAGCCTCCATCAGCTCGACGGCATGGGCGAAGCCGGGGCGCAGAAGAAGCGCCTGGAGCAGCATATTATCGCCGCACCCATGCTTGAGACAGAGGAGAAAACACAGATTCTGTCCCGGCTTGCCCGGCTGCCGGACGGGGAGAAGCTATGCCATGGCGATTTCCACCCGGATAATATCCTGCTGGACGATAAGCTGTGGGTCATTGACTGGATGACCGGCGTCCGCGGCAATCCTGCGGCAGATGTGGCACGGTCAGTAATCATGTTCAGTATCGGGGCCATGCCTCCGCAGGCTTCCGTGTTCGCTAAGGGGTTCCTGGGGTTCGCCAGAAAACGGCTGACCGCACAATATGTCGGCAGGTATCTGAAGCTGTCAGGCTTGACGCATGAGGATATCGAAGCGTGGATACTGCCGGTAGCGGCGGCACGGCTGGTAGAAGGCCTTCCGGTTCCTGAGAAGGAGCTGCTGGTCCGTGAGATCCACAGACGCCTGAGAGCATAAACCTGCGGGTAATAGATTGTATAGGGAAGGCGGAACACAGATGAATACATACATTGCATGGTTGCGCGGCATCAATGTCGGCGGCAACAAAGTGATCAAAATGCAGGATCTGAAGGCCACCCTCGGAACGCTTCCATTCAGGAATGTACGCACCTACATCCAGAGCGGCAATGTTATATTTGAGAGTGAAGCGTTAACCGGCGACAGGCTGGCGGAGATGATTAGCGGGAAGATTCAGGAGACCTTCGGCTTTGAGGTTCCGGTGATGATCCGTTCTCTGGAGGAACTGGAGGCGGTGATTGCCGGCAATCCGTTCCCGCAGAGTGAACAGGAAGCCTACAAGCGCCTGTACGTCTCGTTCCTGGCAGCGGAGCCAGCCGCTGAAGCGCTGGAGAAGCTCCGCCCCTATGAGAATGGAGCCGATAAGGTACAGCTGATCGGCAGGGAGCTGTATGCCTTCTATGAAGTGAGTGTAAGCGAGTCGCCGCTGTTCAAGGTGCCGTTCGACAAGCTGCTGGGAACGGCGCTTACCGCGCGCAACTGGAACACCCTGAACAAGGTAGCAGCGCTGGCCCGTAAGCCGTAAGGGAAATAATAGCTCTACCAAGTACCCCGCTGGGACATCTCCCGTCGGGGTATTTGGCACGTTCAGCAAACATTCAGCGGGCATTCATTACGGGTTAAGGTACGGATGCCATAATACACCTAAGAAATGAACGAATCGGAGTGGATCATACAATGAAATTACTGAAGAGGCCGGGTACCGATGTTGTCCTGCTAATGATTATGCTGCTGGCAGCCGTCCTGTACGGATACGGAATCTGGAATGACCAATATGCCAATACGTACTATACAACCGCAGTAGGCAGCATGCTGCAGAGCTTTCATAACTTCTTCTTCGCTTCCCTGGATTCGGCAGGGTCTGTAACGGTCGATAAACCGCCGGTAACCTTCTGGCTGCAGACCTTAAGCGCGCTGGTCTTCGGACTGCATGGCTGGAGTGTCATTCTGCCGCAGGTGCTCAGCGGTGTAGGCTCGGTACTCTTGGTCTATCTGCTGGTGAAGCCAACCTTCGGACGGGCGGCGGCACGGCTTGCAGCGCTCGTTATGGCCGCTACTCCGGTAGCAGCGGCGGTAAGCCGGACGAACAATATTGATACGCTGCTGGTGTTTACACTACTGTTGGCGGCATGGTTCCTCTTCAGAGGCACCCGGACCCACCGGCTTGGCAGCCTGCTGGCAGCCTTCGGACTCATCGGTGTCGCTTTCAATGAGAAGATGCTGCAGGCTTATATGGTTCTTCCGGCCTTTTATCTATTCTATCTCCTGGCAGCCAAGGTGAACTGGAAAAAGAAAACCGGCACCCTTGCAGCCTGCACTGCCGTACTGCTGGCAGTGTCTCTATCCTGGGCTGTAATTGTCGATTCCATTCCGGCGGATGAGCGTCCTTACATCGGGAGCAGCGGCACGAACTCTGTGCTGAATTTGGCTTTTGGCTATAATGGTGTGTCCCGTCTGACCGGTGACCGCAGCACTGGAGGAGCCGGGGGTGGCGGCTTTGGCGGTGGCGGTATGCCCGGAATGAACGGGGAAATGCCGGACTTTAACGGTGAATTCCCGCCCGTGGATGGAGCTGGCGGGCAAGGGGGCGCAGACGGGCAAGGGACGACGAGCGGTCGTGATTCCGCTGCCGGGGACAATCAGAGCCGTGACAGCGGCGGGACTGCTTCAGGCCAGGATGGACGCGGTGGCGGCATGGTGCCGGGCGGTCAGGACGGCGGACGGCGCGGAGAAGGAGAGAACAGCGGATTCGGCGGGTTCGGAAGCCTGGACGGACGAGGCGGGATGGGCGGTGGCGGCATGTTCAACACCGGCACTGCCGGTCCGCTGCGGCTGTTCCAGCAGGAGCTGTCCGGCCAGGGGAGCTGGCTGCTGCCGTTCGTGCTGCTCAGCAGCATCGGGATCTTGGCCAGCCTGCGGCGCAGGAATTTTACCCGGCAGCATAAGGAAGCCCTGTTCTGGCTGGCCTGGCTGGTTCCGGTCATGGGATTCTTCAGCATCGCCGGCTTCTTCCACCAGTACTACCTGATTATGATGGCTCCGCCGGTGGCGGCGCTGGCAGGTGCAGGCTGGTCTCAGCTCTGGAGCTACTATAAGGAGCGGAAGGCCTGGCTGTCCTGGCTGCTGCCCGCAGCTGTGCTTGCTACAACGGTGCTTGAGGTGTACATTATCCGTCCGTATGACGATATCATCGGCAGCGGGTGGTCCGTGGGCATACTGGCAGCAGGTATTGCAATGACAGTAGTGCTAATCATTCTGCGGTTGCTGAAGGCGATACGCAATAGGCATTCCTGGTTACATGCCGCTGCGGTAACAGGGTTCATGGTGCTGTTGATTGGTCCGCTCTACTGGGCATTTACGCCGATTGTCTATGGCAATAACAGCATGACGCCGGCAGCAGGGCCGGATAGCGGCAGCTCCTTCGGAATGGGCGTAATGGGCGCAATGGGCGCAACGGGCAACATGCCCGACATAGCCAACATGCCGGGCGTGCGTGGCATGGGGGGAAGAAATAACGCCGCTGGTATTAATGAATCTCTGCTGGGCTATCTCAAGGAGCATAATACCGGCGAGAAATATCTGTTCGCAGCGATGGATTATGGAACAGCAGGCCCGTATATCATCGACGAAGGGGAGCAGGTTGTCATCCTGAACGGCTTCAATGCGTCAGATACCCCTTACACCCCGGACAGCCTGAAGGAGCTTGTAGAGAGCGGGCAGGTGAAGTACTTCCTGGTCAGCGGCGGCGGCATGGGCGGGATGAGGGGCGGCAGTTCGGAGATTACGGAATGGATTACCAAGAACGGCACGGAGGTTCCGGCCGCAGAATGGCAGGGAACACAGAACAGCGGCAATGCCGGAACCCTTTATGAGATAACCCTGAACTAACCTGCGGAAGCAGGAGATCGGGAAGCGCGTATATCCGGTCATGTGCCGGCGCGCTTCCTTACTACTTTTGAGGAGGAGCTGCCCATGAGTGTTCAAGTGCGCTATTCCATTATTATACCGATGTACAATGAAGAGGCTGTTATTCAGGAGACCTACCGGCGCATCAAAAAAGTAATGGGCACAACAGGCGAGCCCTACGAGCTGATCTTCGTCAATGACGGCAGCACCGACAATTGCGCGCAGATGATCGAGGAGTACAGCTATTGGGATGAAAGTGTGAAGCTGATCGATCTGTCCCGCAATTTCGGGCATCAGGTCGCTATTACCGCAGGGATGGATTATGCGCTGGGCGATGCGGTTGTGATCATTGACGCGGATCTCCAGGACCCGCCCGAGCTGATTCCGGAGATGATTGCGGAGTGGAAGCAAGGCTACCAGGTCGTGTACGCCAAGCGGATCAAGCGAAACGGAGAGTCCCTGTTCAAAAAGTGGACGGCCAGCTTATTTTACCGGGTGCTGCGTTATTCGACAGATATCTCCATTCCGGTGGACACCGGTGATTTCCGCCTGATGGACCGCAGAGTCTGCGATGAGCTGAAGCGTCTGCCCGAGAAGAACCGCTTCGTTCGCGGTCTCGTCAGCTGGGTTGGATTCCGCCAGAAGGCGATAGAATACGAGCGGGAGGAGCGGCTGGCCGGAGAGACCAAATATCCGTTAGGGCGGATGCTGAAGCTGTCGCTGGACGGCATTACCTCCTTCTCTTATAAGCCGCTGAAGCTGGCTGGTGTTCTTGGAGTGCTTCTGTCCGTATCCGGTTTTCTGTACCTGATGTATGTGCTGTATCTGGCGCTCTTTACGGATGCGGCCGTGAAGGGATGGGCATCGATGATCGGGATCACATTGACCTTCAACGGGTTCGTGCTGCTCATGCTGGGTATTCTGGGCGAGTATGTCGGACGAATCTATGATGAATCGAAGGGCCGTCCCCTCTACATCGTTCAGGAATTCTACAGCGGCAGGCCGCAGCAGAGCGCACCGGAGCAGAGAGTCGCCAGTCTCAACAAATAACAATATTTCGTAAAAAAGAACCGCCTCTCCTCTTAAGGAAAGGCGGTTCTTATGTAGTATCAGCTAACCCTTCAGCAAATCGTGATCGACATAACGTGCCCCGTTCAGCTCACTGATAATGTTGACGGCAACCTTGGCGCCGTCCCCGGCAGTGATAATCGCGTGAACACTCATTCCGGCAACGGTTCCGGCGGCCCAGATCCCGTCGATATTGGTTCTGCCTTCCGGTGTGGCGGCAATCACGGTCTTGATTCTTGGCTCCGTACCCTCCTTGGTCGTTACCCCGGCTGCGGCAGCCAGATCCGTCAGAACACCTGTCGCCAGCACGACATGCTTAGCCTCATAAGTAGCTCCGCTCTCCGTCCCAATGACAAAGCCCTCACCGCTGGCTTCCAGCGACGTCGCTTGTCCGGCAACCAGCTCGGCCCCGAACTTCACGGCCTGTTTATGTCCGGTTTCTACCAGCTCAGGTCCGCCGATCTCGCTAATTCCGTAATAATTTTCATACCAGCCTCTGCGGGTCATACCTTTGTCGTTGTCAATCAGCAGCGTTTTTTTGCCGGCCTTGGCAGCGAACAGGGCGGCGCTTGCACCGGCAGGACCGGCACCGATAATGACGATTTCGTACATGAAATAACCTCCTAAAAGTTTTGATAGCATAAACCTCATTGAATCACTTCGCAAAACTCGCTTCGGAAGCATATGCTTAAGTTTTGATAGCATAAACCTCATTGAATCACTTCGCAAAACTCGCTTCGGAAGCATATGCTTAAGCTTTGATAGTCTATAACTATTATATCGCTATTTACAGCTCATTGGCTAATCCTGGAGGCATGGAAGAGAGACCTTGAAGGCGGCCCCCTCACCCGGGGTGCTGGATACTGTCACTTCTCCCTGATGCGCTTCGGCAATGGACCTGGTAATCGATAAACCAAGCCCGGAGCCGCCGTATTTGCGTGTGCGGGAGGAATCGCTGCGGTAGAAGCGGTCGAAGACATGCGGGAGATGCTCCGCAGAGATGCCGGAGCCGTTATCCTTCACGGTCAGCTCTGCGAGTTCTCCCCCGGCATGCAGCGATATATGGATGATGCCCTTGAACGCATCGGTATGCTGAACCGCATTGTGGAATAGATTAAGAAGGACCTGTCTGATCTGGTCAGGATCAACCAGGCAACGGATACCGTATGCCAGGTCGAATACGACCTGCCGCTCTCCAGCCAGCACCCGGAGCTGTGCCTGCATGTCGTCGATCAGCTCGCCCAGCAGTACCTGCTTGACCCGCAGCCGGGGGGCACCGTCCATCCGGGCGAGCAGAAGCAGGTCCTCCACCAGCTTGTTGATCCGCTTGGCTTCACCGTGCATGCTGTTCAGCGCGCTATAGAGCTGTTCCCGGTTATCGGCAGCTCCGCGCAGCAGTACCTCCAGGAAGCCGTAGATAGACGTCAGCGGCGTCCGCAGCTCATGGGAAGCATCGGCGGCGAACCGGCGCATCTGCTCTTTCGCCTCCAGCTCATTTTTGAACGAAATCTCCAGCCGCTCCAGCATACCGTTGAAGGACTGGGAGAGCTGGTCGATCTCAAGCTGGCCCTGCTGCTCAGGGAACCGCACATTCAGGTTACCGGCATCGATAATCTGGGCCGAACGCCCCATGTTGGATAAGGGGACCAGCGTCTTGCGCAGCGCAGGCAAATACAGCAGCAGCCCGGCCAGCAGAGCTGCTACCGATAACGCTCCGAATATAAGCAGCTGCTGCAGGATGACATCCCTCAGCGGTCCGGTCTCCACTGTCATCTGCAGGAGCATCCGCGCAGCACCGGGCCTGCCCAGATTCATGAAGACCGCCAGATGCCGGCTGCCATCCCCGGCGGTAATCAGCTGGTATTTCCCGCCCCGCTTGTCTGGGGCGAGCCTCAACAGCTGGTTATAGGCCTCATTACTCATTCTCGGTGCAGGCGAAGCGGACAGGGTCTCTTCCTTCAAATCCATGAAGCCGCCATCCTGATTGTAGATAGCGAGGGTAGTATGGGCGTCCAGCAGCAGGGGACGGCGGTCTCCCCCGGGCCGTCTGTTACCTGCATTATTGAAGATTTCAAATGGCACAGAGCGTATCTGGGTCTCCATCGCCTCTGCCCGGTTGCTGTATATGAAATTCCGCATGAGTACATACTGGAGTGTGCCGATCAGTATAAGCAATCCTGAGAGAATGAGCAGCGAGGCGGCGAGCAGCTGCTTGCGCAGGGAACGCGGAGCATGGAATCTGCCCGAGAAGCTCCGGGTCCGGGCAGTCATACCAGATCCACCCGGTACCCCGCCCCGCGCAGGGTGCGGATGATCCGGTGCTCCTTGTCGCCGAGCTTCTCCCGGAGGGAGCGTATATAGACCTCCACGATATTCTCCTCCCCGCCGAAGTCATAGCCCCACACCTTGTCCAGAATCATCGGCTTGCTCAGGACCAGACCGTGGTTGATCACCAGATACTGCAGCAGCTCATATTCAGTCGGAGACAGCTCCAGCACCTCCTCCTTATGGCGGATCTCCTTGCGGCGGCCGTCAATCCGGAAGGGGCCGCAGCGGACCTCGCCGAGCAGGCCGGGGAACTGGTTGCGCAGCCGGGCCTGAATCCGGGCCAGCAGCTCCTCGAAGCTGAACGGCTTCACCATGTAATCATCTGCGCCCAGGGACAGGCCCGTGACGCGGTCGTCCACCTCATCCCTCGCGGTCAGCATAATGATCGCCACCTCCGCTTCCTCGGAACGGAGGCACCTGCAGACCTCGAATCCGTCCATGCCGGGCATCATCACATCGAGAATAACGACATGCGGCTTGAAGTCGGCCGCCGCTGCCAGCGCCTCAGCGCCATCTGCGGCGGTCTGTACCTCAAAGCCTTCGTTAATTAGGCCCAGTTCCAGAAACTGAAGGATATGAGGCTCATCATCTACCAGCAGCAACCGGACGCCTTGTGGCGCTTTCATTATCATTTCCTCCAATTTAAGTAAGTATAGTTAGTGCAGTATGTCCATAGTATGAATTCCCCGGTTGAACGTTTGCTGAAAATAGGTCTTTGGAGCCAAACCTTCGATTCATTCGCGCTGATTGCGGTTAATCATAATGGTTAATCTAATTATAGTCATTTATCGCGCTATGAATTATGAAATACAGTTAGAAATTAATCAGTTTAAGGCGGGCAATAAAGGGTTTTGACGGCGGGTATAGAACACTATTAGAATAAAGGATACAACCTGGTTTTGCTTTTGATCCGGCTTAACCGGTAATATGTCCCGATCAGCTGTTATCCTCCCCGTATAACCCGTATTCATCCTGTCTAGGCATTTCTTTTGGGCTACATCTTTTCACAACACTTCTTTTTAGGGTATTTACTTAGGTCTACACTTCACAGCATCACTCATTCAACCTAATTTATTACATGTTCCATTACCCATAAGTCAAGGAGGCTCTTCCATGAAGAAAAAAGAGATGGTAGCCATGCTATTGGCGGGAGGCCAAGGGAAAAGATTAAAAAGTTTGACCAAATCGATTGCCAAACCGGCTGTTTATTTCGGAGGAACCTACCGGATCATCGATTTTCCTCTAAGTAACTGCTCGAATTCGGGCATCGATACCGTGGGTGTGCTGACACAATATGAACCGCTGGTGCTGCATTCGTATATCGGAGTCGGCAGCGACTGGGATTTGAACCGCAAGGATGGCGGCGTATTTGTATTGCCACCGCATGAACGGGAGAATGGAAGCAGCTGGTACCGGGGAACGGCGGATGCCATTTACCGCAATCTTAAGTTCGTGGATCAATTCGATCCGGAGCATGTGTTAATTCTGTCGGGAGACCATATTTACAAGATGGATTATCATGCCATGCTGCAGTATCACAAATCCAAGAACGCCGACTGCACCATCTCGGTTATTGACGTTCCATTGGAGGAAGCGAGCCGCTTCGGCATACTGAATACGGAAGATGATCTGAAGATTTACGAGTTCGAAGAGAAGCCAGCCCAGCCAAAGAGCACACTTGCTTCGATGGGTGTATATATTTTCAAATGGGATGTTCTGCGCAAGCATTTGCTTGAGGACGGGGAGAACGCCGGATCATCCCATGACTTCGGTAAGGACATTATTCCGATGATGCTGGATGAGGGACAGTCCCTCTATGCTTATCCATTCGAAGGCTACTGGAGAGATGTGGGTACAGTCGACAGCCTGTGGGAAGCGAATATGGATCTTCTGAGCGATACGCCTCCCCTGAACCTGAATGATACCGGCTGGAGAATCTTCACCCGTAATCCGAATCAGCCTGCACAATATGTGGCACCGGGAGCCAAGGTGTCGAGCTGCATCATTAATGAGGGCTGCATCGTGCATGGTGAGGTGAAGCACTCCGTCCTCTTCTACGGGGTAGAAGTGGGCGAAGGCAGTGTCATTACCGATTCTGTCATTATGCCCAAGGTGAAGATCGGCAAGAACGTGAGAATTCACAAAGCGATCATCAGTCAGAACACGGTCATTGAGGATAATATGGAAATCGGCGTCGACCGGGAGAATGAGGATGAAATCCTCCTGATCGACAGACGAAGCAAGAAGCTCAAATCTGTAGCAGCCAAAACCATATAACCACAAGAGGACGGGGGATTCCGATGAAAGAGCTTATGGGCGTAATTAATCTTGATCATGAACTGGATAATTTAAATGAATTGACCTATTTCCGCTGCGGGGCAGCGGTCCCCTTCGCCAGCCGTTACCGGCTGATTGACTTCGTCTTGTCCAACATGATGCGTGCGGAGCTGGAGAGCGTGGGACTGTTCGTCCGCCGCAAATACCGGTCGCTGATGGATCATCTCGGCGACGGCAAATCGTGGGATATGAACCGCAAGCATGGCGGATTGTTCATCCTGCCGCCGGACTGGAATGACCCTACAGATACCTCCCTGGGAGACCTGCAGCATTATCATAACAATCTGGATTTTTTCAGAAGGGCTTCGGCCAAATACATCGTCTTCTCCGGCAGCCAGCACATTAACACGGTGGATCTGCAGGACCTCTATCAGTATCACCTGGAGCAGGGCGCGGACGTAACGATGGTCTACAAGCAGATCGACGAGCTTCAGCCGGAGCATGATCCGTGTCTGCGGGTCGAGCTTAATGAAGACAACGTAGTAACGAATATCCACCATGAGAAGCATCATCCAAATGTATATCTGGATATTTTTATTATGGAAAAGAAGCTGTTCCTGGAACAGGTGGAGCATTGCATCGCCCATGGCGAGAGCTATTTTTTCCGTGATGCCATTCAGAAGAACCGTCACAAATTCAAAATCTCCGCCTATGAATATAAGGGTTACCATGCCGTTATCAATTCGCTGGAGAGCTACTATAAGAACAGCCTGGAGCTGCTGAAGCAGGAGAATTACTTCGGCCTGTTCAAAGAGAATCCGGTGCAGACCAAGATTAAATACGAGGCGCCTACCCGTTATCTGGATAGTGCATCCGTCAGCAACTCGCTGGTGGCCAACGGCTGTGTAATCGCCGGTACGGTGGAGAACAGCGTTATTTTCCGGGGCGTACAGATTCGTAAGGGTGCGAGAATTATTAATTCTGTGATTATGCAGAAATGCGTGATTGAAGAGAATGCCGTGATTGAGAATGTGATCATGGACAAAGATGTGCATCTCAGCAAAGACCGGATACTCGTTGGAGACAGCAGGCGTCCATTTGTCATAGCCAAGAGCAGCAAGATATAATATCTGGATCAGGGGAAATGTGCCACTTCAGGGCATTTCTTCTGATCCAGTGTTGTAATAGGCACTATTATCAACCAATACATGCATGTGTAAGGAGGAACCTGCTGTTGTTCAACGATAAAGAGACTTTCAAACAAGTGTTCCGTGAGAAACTCATCGGGAAATTAGGCAAGCCGCTGGAAGAAGCTTCGAACGCCGACATTTATAATATTCTCGGCAACATGATCCGGGAGAGTGCCGGTAAGGACTGGGCGGACACCAATCAGAAGTTCAAGATCGACAAGGATAAGCAGGTATATTATTTCTCCATGGAATTCCTGATCGGCAGGCTGCTGGGCAATAACCTGCTGAATATGGGCGTGCTGGAGGTTGTCCGCGAGGGTCTCGCGGATCTGGGGTTCTGTCTGCAGGATATCGAAGAGGTGGAAGCCGATGCCGGTCTGGGCAACGGGGGGTTGGGCCGTCTGGCCGCCTGCTTCCTGGATTCGCTCGCTTCCCTGCAATATGCAGGACACGGCTGCGGCATCCGTTATAAATACGGCTTGTTCGAGCAGAAGATTGTAGACGGCTATCAGGTGGAGCTCCCGGATTACTGGCTGCAGAATGACAACGTGTGGGAAGTGCGCCGCGAGGACAAACAGGTCGAGGTGCATTTCTGGGGACATGTGGATACCCGCTGGGAGAACGATGAGCTTGTGTTCGAGCACAAGAATTATGAAGCCGTACGGGCGGTTCCGTATGATATTCCCGTTATCGGTGCAGACCGCAGACATGTCAACACCCTGCGGAACTGGAGTGCCGAGTCCATCACCCAGCCATCGAGAGTCTTCGGTACTCAGGGCGGTACGGATTATCACAAGTTCCTGGAATACAAGCGTTCGGTGGAATCCATCTCTGAATTCCTGTATCCCGATGATTCCCAGTACGAAGGCAAGCTGCTTCGTCTGAAGCAGCAGTACTTCATGTGCAGTGCCGGCCTGCAGAGTATTATCCGGACCTTCGCCAAGACGGGCCTGCCGATTGACAGCCTGCCTGACAAGGTAGCCCTGCATATCAATGACACTCACCCTACGCTGGTGATCCCTGAGCTGATGCGCATTCTGATGGATGTCTATAATCTGGGTTGGGATCAGGCCTGGAGCATGACTACCCGGATGGTGTCGTATACCAACCATACCATTCTGAGCGAAGCCCTGGAGAAGTGGCCGATCGGCATGGTCAGAGAGCTGCTTCCGCGCATCTTCCTGATTATTGAGGAGATTAACGCCCGCTTCTGCGGCGAGCTGATGAGCAAATATCCCGGGGACCAGGACCGGATCAATCAGATGGCGATCATCCATGACGATCAGGTACGGATGGCGCATCTGGCGATTGTCGCCAGCCATAGTGTGAACGGTGTAGCGGCGCTGCATACGGAGATTCTGCAAAAGCGTGAGATGCGGCTGTTCAATGAGATGTATCCGCACCGCTTCAATAACAAGACCAACGGCATTACACACCGCCGCTGGCTGCAGCATGCCAATCCTGAGCTTGCCGGACTGATCAGCGAGTCGATCGGCACCCGCTGGATGCATCAGCCCCAGGAGATGATCGGACTGATCAAATACAGTGAGGATGCCACCTTCCAGGAGCAGGTGGCCGCCATCAAACGCCGCAACAAGCTGCATCTGGCTGAATATATCACGAAAAAGCACGGGATTGCGGTAGATCCCGACTCGATCTTCGATGTACAGGTGAAGCGCCTGCATGCCTATAAGCGTCAGCTGCTGAACGTGCTTCATATTATGCATCTGTATAATCAGATCAAGGATAATCCATCCATTAATATTGTGCCGCGGACCTTCATCTTCGGTGCCAAGGCTGCTCCAAGCTATCATCTGGCCAAGCGGATCATTAAGCTGATCAATACAGTGGCTGATGTAGTGAACAAAGATCCGGACATAAACGGGAAGATCCGTATCTTCTTCCTGGAGAATTATTCGGTATCGCTGGCGGAGAAGATTATTCCGGCCGCTGATGTTAGTGAGCAGATCTCCACGGCGAGCAAGGAAGCCTCTGGTACCGGAAATATGAAATTCATGATGAACGGTGCGCTGACGATTGGAACCATGGACGGGGCTAACGTGGAGATGCATGAGATGGTAGGGGACAATAATATGTTCCTGTTCGGCCTCCGGGCAGAGCAGGTACTTGATTATTACCAGTACGGCGGATACCACGCCCGCGATATCTATAATGGCGACGGCCGGGTAAAAGAAGTCTTGGATCAGCTAGTCGTCCCTAGCCCCTTCAGTTCCCATGCCCAGGAGTTCGATACGCTCTTCCAGTCGCTGATTGACAACAATGACGAATTCTTCGTGCTTAAGGATTTCGCCAGCTATGTGGAGACCCATGTCAAGATTGACCTGGCTTACCGGAACCAGAAGGAATGGCTGAAGAAGTCCATCATCAATATCGGCCATTCCGGCAAATTCTCCAGCGACAATACGATTAGCCGCTACGCCTCCGAGATCTGGCATATCGATCCGGTCCGGCTGTAACGCCATAGGTACGGGCTGCAGCTTCATAACCGCAGCTCCAGGCGGTGTAATCAGAGCAACAAAAGCCGCCTCATCCAGGAATCATTCCTGCGGTGGGGCGGCTTCTTTGGTGCATAAGAATTGATATGTTTTGGGGTCCCCGCAAAGTACCTGAGTCATCATCAAAGCTAAGCTCCACTTTGTGGGGGTATTTTGCGGTTCAGGCCTTATTTACTGCTGATGAGGAAGGATACCCTTACAGCACCTCGGATACCATAGCTGCGAACCGTTCGAGGAAGCGGCGCTCCTCGTCGTCGAAGCGGTGCTTAAGCGGGCTGTCGATATCCAGTACGCCATAGAGGGTGTCCCCTTTGACCAGCGGAACAACTATTTCGCTGTTAGAGGCAGCATCGCAGGCAATATGCCCCGGGAAGGCATGGACATCGCCGACCACTAACGTGCGGCGTTCAGCGGCTGCGGTTCCGCAGACGCCGCGGCCCAGCGGAATCCGGATGCAGGCCGGAAGCCCCTGGAAGGGTCCGAGCACCAGCTCTTTGCCGTCAAACAAGTAGAAACCGGTCCAGTTGGTGTCCGGCAGAGAGAGCTTTAACAGCGCCGAAGCGTTGGCCAAGTTGGCAATGGCGTTCGGTTCACCCTCCATCAGTGCCCCGAGCTGGCTGAGAACGGCTTCGAACCGTTCGCTGCGAGTGCCATCATAAGGCATGGCTTGAAACATGAAGCATCACCTTCCTGTACCTTGAGTCAGTATGAGTCCCATAACTGTTAACTATCAAGATAGTACAGGGAAGCGTGATACGTCAAGTACAATCAAGGATTAACAGGTTTTTCCGCTTAGTGGAAGAAGAGGAAGAAGAAAGAATTGCTGAAGTGCGGATGTTTCCGGGAACTCAGGGCAGGGTAATGCTTTTATAAATACAGCAGGCTAGTAGCCAGAAGGAGTGAAACATGCGCGCTGACGTACAGAACTTGTTTATTGGAATCCATATGCTATATTGTGCACATGAGAAGGATCTGACACTAACGGAAATGCTGCCGGAGCTGGAGAAGCTGGGGTACCGGGTGGCGGAGCGCGAAGTGAAACAGGAGCTGGAACGGCTGACCCAGGAGAATTTCCTCACCGCCCATGGCGACGCTTATAGTGTCACGGGAACGGGAATCGAAGAATTCAAAGCCATTCAGGCCAAGCTTGGTGTACTGTGCACCGAGGTGCTTAAGCCGGTTAAGACAGCGGGTGCGTCAGGTTAAGTCTGAATGCTGCCGCACGGAATGGAACATAACATTAGGTATAAGGTACAGCGTCTGACCGTGTGGCGGCAAGCCATAGGGACAGACGCTGTTTGTGATGGGTAAGCGGAAGTGACAGGTAAACGCGCCGCCCGGGCAGAATAAGATGTATACTGGTAGGGTTGAAAGGGGACGGGAACATGTATGTGTGCGGAGGGGTTATCCCGGAATTAAGCGGACGGAGGGTGCATCTGCGGGCGATGCTGCCTGCGGACGCGCAGGCGCTGTTCGGGATTTGGAGCCATCCGGCGGTAGCGCCCTGGCTGGATGGCCCGCCTCTGTCCTCTGTGGAGGATGCGGAAGCACTGATTGCCCTGCTCGCGGAGTGGGCCGTGGAGGAAGAGAGCCTGCGCTGGAGCCTCCTGGGCCCGGAAGGCTGTGTCATCGGCAGCTGTGGCTATAACCACTGGCAGCTTCAAGGCGCCTACCGGGGAGAGATCGGCTTTGAGCTGTCATCGGCAGCCATGCGCCAAGGGTACATGCGGGAAGCGCTGGAGCTGGTGCTGGCGTTCGGCTTCCACAGTATGGGGCTGAACCGGATGGAAGCCCTGTGCCACCCGGACAACCTTCGCGCAGAGAGGCTGCTTACGGGACTTGGCTTCCGGCAGGAAGGGCTGCTGCGGCAATACCGGCATACGGCGTCCGGCTATCAGGATGTAGTGATGTATTCCCTGCTGCAAGGAGATACGGGCGCAGGAGAGAGAACATAGAGAGAAGGTATGGATTCATTGAGTTCACTGGGGGACAAGCAGCGGAAGTTAATATTGACAGGCGTACTGCTGGCTACATTTCTGGCAGCAATTGAAGGGACGGTAACGGGTCCGGCGGGTCCGGCTATCGTAGGGGATTTTCAGGGGATGCAGTGGCTGAGCTGGATCTTTACAGCTTATCTGCTGGCGATGGCAGTGACCACGCCGATTTTTGGCAAGCTGAGTGATCTGATCGGGAGGAAGCCCGTATTCATAGGCGGCGCTGTAGTCTTCCTGGCAGGCTCGCTGTTATGCGGAGTCTCGCAGAGTATGCAGCAGCTGATTATTTACCGGGGCATTCAGGGGATTGGTGCCGGGGCGCTGATTCCGATGACTTTTACCATTATCGGAGATATCTACAGCCTGAAGGAACGGGCGAAGACGCAGGGGCTGCTTAGCTCGGTGTGGGGGATTTCTTCGCTGGTCGGGCCGCTGCTTGGCGGTTATGTGGTCGATTATTTAAGCTGGCGCTGGGTATTCGTGTTCAATTTGCCCTTCGGCCTGCTGTCGATTATCTTCATCTCACGGTACCTGAAGGAAGAGAAGGTCCGCCGCAAGACGAAGATCGATGTAGCCGGAGTGTTGTTATTCGCTGCGGGGATGGGGGCGCTGCTGTTTGGTCTGACGACAGGGGGGCAGAGTCTGCCTTGGACTTCTCCGCTGCTCCTGGCTATTCTCCTCGCGGCTGTCCTGCTGCTGGTGGTGTTCCTGTTCGTGGAGCGCCGGGCCGCCGAGCCAATGCTGCCGCTGGAGCTGTTCTCCATCCGTAATATTGCAGTCTCTACAGGTGCGAATCTGCTGGTCAGTACGCTCATTATCGGGCTGTCTACGTATGTTCCGCTGTGGGTACAGGGTGTATTCGGCAAAAGCGCCGCCCTCTCAGGCCTGCTCCTGGCGCCGATGTCGGTCGGCTGGATGCTGGGCTCTATTGCGGGCGGGCGGATGATTCTGCGCGCAGGCACGCGCCGCACGGGAATGCTGGGCCTGTCGCTGATTGTTATCGCGGCTGTGGGACTAACGCTGATGAATGCAGATTCCTCCCAGCTGCTGCTTCTGGTACTGATGCTGTGCTGCGGGGTGGGCTTCGGCTATGCCTCGACCGTCTTCACCATTATCGCCCAGTCCTCGGTGCAGCATGAGCAGCGAGGTGCGTCTACTGCACTGAACACCTTCACCCGCTCACTCGGGCAGACCGTCGGGGTGGCGATCTTCGGCTCGTGGCTGAACTTCAGTATTGACCGGAAGCTGGCGGAACAGCCTGGAGCCGCCGCCTCGGGAGCAGATATTAACCAGCTGCTTAACCCGCATAGCGGAAGCGTGCTGCCTAAGGAAGCCTGGAGCAGTCTGCAAGGTGCGCTGGAGGGCGGTCTGCACTCCCTGTTCATCTTAATGGCGGTGTTCGCTGTGATCTCCCTGGTGATCTCGGTGCGTCTTGACCAAGGGGTGCCTTCCATACAGGAAGCAAGCACACCGTCGAAGCGTTAAGCTTGAAGTCTTAGCACGGATTGTCTTAATTATGAGCTTTATCGGGTGAGGGCTTGAACATACAAAGAAATCGCTCCTTTGGGGATGGATGGGAGACCTTCCATTTACCCAAAGGAGCGATTTTTTTGTGTTTGTTTAGGAAATTATGATTTTCTTCTATTGTGGATTATAGAGAAATCTTGCAAGAAGTGCAAAAATATTGCCCCATAGGAGCGGTCTATGCTGAAATCCTGCAGGAAATGCAACAAAATTAGCGCTAACTTGCTCTAAACAACGAAATTTGTGTAAATAATGCAACATTGTGCTTCAATCAGTAACATTTATAAAGGAATCCTGCAAGATGCTGCTCCTTACAAGCAATATAAGAATTTATATGTTCGTATCCCGCTTAAACAGCGGAGAGGACGGAACGAATGTGGAAAAGCGGTAGCGTTCGCCTTAGTCTCCGGATTTTCACCGCAAAAGGGGAATGAAAAAAATTCTTACGATCACAGCGACCCAAGCATCGGTCCGTTCACGCAGCGTCCATCCGAGTGCTTACGTTAATCCTGCTCAAAACAAAGGGCTGTTCCAAGCAGCCAGTTCATGCTTTTTGGAACAACCCATACTCTGATAACTGACTGAGTTAGTGATTAGATTCACAACCACTGATTCCTCAACTACCCTTATTTGCGCGGGAGCGGGGAGAGCTTCTCGGCCTGCAGGCCCATCTTCTTCAGCAGTACAATCATCTGTTCCTTCTCTTCGTCGCTGAGTCCGCTGAAGGCCAGATGCAGGCGCTCCGAGTACTTCGGATACATCTCGTTCATCAGACGTTCGCCCTCTGTAGTCAGCTCGGCAAAAATAACGCGGCGGTCACTAGGGCAAGGCTTGCGCTGCAGGTAGCCGCGTTCTTCCAGCTTATCGATCACATAAGTAACGTTGCCGCTCTGAAGCAGCAGCTTGGCACCGATCTGCTGGATCGGCTGCGATCCTTTGTAATAGAGAACCTCCATGACTGCGAAGGCGGTCGGGTTGAAGCCTTCGATCTTGCTGCCGGTTACAGCATGCTCGTTAATGCTCTTGAAGGACTTGGCAAAAACTCTGTACAAATGCAGGGTCAACTGAGTATCGCGTTCATAGGATTGTATCATGCTTCTCCACCTCTATTGTTAATCGTACGGGGTTATCCGCACGGTTTGGAATACTTGCTTCCTGATATCTAGTTTTACAATACGTCAAACAAAGATTGAAGAACATGTCATTTGTCACAATAAGCACACTTTTAATAATGAAAAATTGAACAATCTTTTGAAGGTGCATAAAAAATGTAGGCCTGCACGAAATTTGAAGTCAGTCACTGGTTATCCGTATAATGAAGGCTACAGACCGCGGGACGGGTGAAGGGTGAAAATTATTGCAGCAAAGGCTCGTCTATGGTGCTATGATCGCATTATATTCAATGATGATGCAGGGGATGGAGATAGATATGGAAGAGACAGAAGGCTCAGAGGAACAGAAGGCTCCGAAGGAGAAGGAGAACCTGATCAACAAGTATTACGACGATGATGAGGACGAAGAGGATACCGTACTTGATGTGGTGATTGAGGAAGCGGGCTATGAGGCAGGAGATATCCGCATCTCAGGAATCTCCTTCCAGGTGAGAAAGGGCGAGCTGCTGGGACTGATCGGACCGAACGGGGCCGGCAAAAGCACTACAATCAAGACACTGCTTGGTCTGCTGAAGCATGCCAAGGCCCGGGTGAAGCTGGGCGGCGAGAACCAGTCCTACGCCTACGTACCGGAGCAGCCGGTATTCTACGAGGACCTTACGCTGTGGGAGCATCTTGATCTGGCTGCCGCTGCCTATGGCTTAAGCTATGAAGCCTTCGAGTCCACGGCGGAACAGCTGCTGATACAGTTCAGCATGACCCATGTGCGGGATGATCTGCCGGCGGGCTTCTCCAAGGGGATGAAGCAGAAGATGATGCTGATGCTCGGTTTCCTGGTACAACCGGATGTCTATATAGTGGATGAGCCGTTCATCGGGCTTGATCCCAGGGCCACCAAGGATTTCCTGCGCCTGCTGGAGGCGGAACGGGAACGCGGCGCAGGGGTGCTGATGTCCACGCATGTTCTGGATACAGCGGAGAAAATCTGCGACAGCTTCATTCTGATCTCCGGAGGCAAAATTGCCGCCGAGGGGACACTTGCGGCGATACGCGGGGAAGCGGGGCTGCCGGAGGGATCGCTGTTTGATTGCTTCGACGAATTAACATGAGCCGGAATTCATTTGCGTTCCCGGCTGCAAGGAATCTCTTAAGACGAAGACTGTTCTCCCATTTCCGGGAGCAGACTGCTATTATCCGTACGGCTGTAGACTGGACAGTCCTGCTGTATATCCTTATCCCGGGGGGCCTCCTCGGCGGCCGCTTCTATTATGGCTACTGGAACGGTGATCTTCCGGGCTGGTTCAGCCATGTACCCTTTGTGGTCGTGCCTTCGCTGCTGGCCATTCTGCTGGCTACGGGAGGTATCGTGCTGCTGCTCCAGGAAGGTGATCTGCTGTTCCTGCGGCAGCGGCAGAACTGGATCAGCACGATCCTCAAGGGCGGGATGGTCTATAGCCTAGCGGTAACTGCGCTGAAGATGGCGGTGGTGTACGTCATTCTGCTGCCGTTTCTGATCCGCGGCTATGATCTGAGCGCGGCAAGCGCCTATGGCCTGCTGGCGCTGACAATAACCTGCAGCTGGGCCGTTAAGCTGCTGGGTCATATCGTCAAGGTGCAGCGGCAGGGCTTCCGCCGCCGGCTGTGGCTGATCGTGGCGGTGGCCGTACCCTGCGGGATCTACCTGCGTCTCGCGCTCTTCTGGAAGGACAGCCCGGCCCTTCTGTTCCTGGCGGCAGCCGCTTATGCGGTGGTGACCGTCCTGGCCTTCAGAGCCCGCCTGCGTCTGCGCGGCACGTTCATGAATGATGTGCGCGAAGACTACAAGCAGCGGATGAGAATTGCAGCGATTCTGCTGCGCCGTGTGCTGGATAAGCCGCGGCCGACACGCTATAAGCCCTGGATCTTCCGCAAGTCACAGCCGCTGCTGGCTTCGAAGCTGCCCGAGAGCCGCTTCGCCGCCGCAGGGATGAAGGCGCTGCTGCGCAATCCGGCCCACCTCAAGCTGTATTTGCAGTTCACCGGGGTGTCGCTGATAGCAATCTTTATTGTACCGGTAGTGCTGAAGTGGCTGCTGTATATTGTCTTGACTAGTATGATGGCGTACTGGCTGACCTCCTTCTGGAATCTGTTCTCCGGGGATGATTATATCGGCATTCTGCCGTTCACCAAGGTGCAGAAGGCGGACGCCGGTTCCAAGGCGATGCCTATTCTGCTGATGCCCTTCGCCGTTCTGTGCTCCGCAGTGCTCTGCATGCCAGCCTATGGCTGGTGGGGCTTGCTGATCTTTATCCCTGTCGGGGCTGCCGCCGGAATCTGGATCGGCCGCATCTTCAGTGTCATAAGGTTTGCAAGATAACGGGAAAGAGCCTTCCTCCACATTCGGGGGAAGGCTCTTTGCGGTTCTGGCTGTTCTAACTATAGGCGCTGCTTATCCGCCTTACTGCTCCGCCGCATGCTTACCGGCAGTATAGCCGGTGGAGAAGGCGGCGGTAATATTATAGCCGCCGGTATACCCGTGAATATCGAGAATCTCACCGCAGAAATAGAGGCCTGCGGTCAGCTTGGACTGCATGGTCTTGGGGTCGATCTCCTTGAGCGCAACTCCCCCGCCGGTCACAAAGGCTTCCGCCAGCGAACGTGTCCCATGAACCTGAACGGGCATCCGCTTCACCAGGGCAGCGAGCGCCCCAAGGCCAAGCTTGGGCAGATGATGGCCTGTAATCTCCCCGTCCAGCCCGCCCTTCGCCAGCAGCAGCGGGATCAGGCGCTCGGGCAGCAGGCCCTTCAGCGAGTTGCGGATAGCCTTCTTCGGCTCCAGATCGAGCTTATTCTGGAGCATAGACTCCGCCTCCTGAAGGGACAGGTCCGGGAACAAGTCGATGGACATCTCCACGGTATCGGTTCCCGACTTCTGCTGAACCTGGCGGAGGAACTGGCTGCAGCGCAGCGCAATCGGGCCGGATAAGCCGAAATGGGTGAAGATCATATCACCCCTGTGAGAGATCACTTTCTTGCCCCTCTGATTCCAGACGCTCAGCATAACATCGCGGAGGGACAAGCCCTGCAGCTCCCCGGATTTGATCCACGCCTCCCGGGAGAGAATGGGGACCTCGGTCGGAAACAGCTCCGTGATCGTATGTCCGGCAGCGGCAGCCCAAGGGTATCCGTCGCCGGTAGAGCCGGTCTGCGGCACAGATTTACCCCCGGTGGCGATGATGACAGCCTTCGCGCCGAACGCTTGGCCTGACTCCAGGCGGATGCCCCGGACGGCTCCTTCATCGTACAGAACCTCCCGTACCGGGCTGTCCGTCATGATCTGCACACCAAGGCTCCGCACTTTGCCTATCAGAGCGGATACTACGCTTGCGGCCTTGTCCGATACTGGGAACATCCTTCCGTTATCCTCCTCCTTCAAGGCAATGCCCAGCCCCTCAAAGAAATCTATAATATCCCGGTTGTTGAAATGATCAAACGAGCTGTATAAAAAACGGCCGTTGCCCGGAATATGGGCGATCAGCTCCGAGGTCTCCTTTATATTGGTAACATTGCAGCGCCCGCCGCCCGAGATTCCCAGCTTGCGGCCCAGCTTCGCCCCTTTGTCGATCAGAAGTACGGACGCCCCGTGTCCGGCTGCGGCTACGCTGGCCATCAGCCCGGACGGGCCGCCTCCAATGACGATTACATCATAGTTACTCATTCATTTGCTCCTTTTGCTTATTGCGACACTCTATTAACGGCATCATACCATTCCGGGCGGAGTGTAGCCAGATCCAGAGTGTCGAAACCTGATTATCGTTGTCAGGAATGCGGGGTTATGCTTTAATCTAAGGGGAAAAGGAATTTTAACCAATTTGAGGAGTGATTGCAATTATTTATGCGGTAAAGGATATTTTATTGCAAATATCGGCTGCCTGCATTTTTCTGTTTCTCTTTCAGTGGAGGCTGGACCGAGGCGATCCCTTACGCCGGAGCATCAGGTTTCCCGATGATCAGACCTTTCTGATGATTTGCTGCGCGCTGGGCATTACGTTGTGCATGGCACTATCATCTACGATGTTCGGGGTGGTCTATTTGAACCTGGCGATTCTCCCAGCATATATAGGAGTTTTATATGGTAATCTGCGCTCCAGCATCTATCTGGCGCTGTATTTCTTCTTCTGTACTGCATTGTTCTCGGTGCCCTCAGGTCTGGAGCATCTCTTCCTGAATACAGGGGTCCTGCTGTATCCGCTGCTCTTCGGTATGTCCGGGATGTTCAAGAAATCTGCGATACCCGGCAAAATCTTCATCCTGTGGGGCGCACTTTTCCCGAGCATGTTATTCATAGTCATTGTACCGAATATACAGGGCAGGAACGTCATGGATATACCTCCTAGCGAAGCGGCTCTCGCCGGACTATACGGATTAACGGCCCTCATTCTGGGTGCCTTGTTCATCACCTATATCGATAAGGCGTGGGACAAGCTGCAGGTCAGGGTCCAAATGCAGGGAATCTCCGAGAAATTCCAGTGGGAATCGGAGAAGCTGCAGCAGATTACTAATGTGGTTCCGCTGAATATTATGGAGTTCGATGACAACGGGTATGTGACAAAGGTGAATGAATATATGCTGAGCCTGATGCAGCGTCATTGCCCCCTGTTAACCAGAGAGTTTATTTTGTCCAGGTCGGCTAGTGATATCTTCGGCCAAAGCATGGATCAGGCTACCCTGGACCGGTTACAGGCGGTTCTGCGGAGCAGACAGCGCTCCAATACCAAGATCAGGGTCGATTCGATGACCTATCATATTTTTACCGCGCCGCTCCAGCATGAATCGGGGCTGCCGGGCGGCATCGTCATGATTATTCAGGATTTGACGGAAGAGGAGAAAATGCGCAGTGAGCTTGACAATGTCGAGCGCCTGTCGCTGGTCGGACAGATGGCTGCGGGCATTACGCATGAGATCCGCAACCCGATGGCGGTAGTTCGGGGCTTCCTGCAGTTGATGCGGGAGAAAAGCCCGGAGGATCTCCACTCCTATTATCATATTGTCATGGAGGAGCTGGACCGGGCCAACAGCATCATCAATGACTTTCTGTCGCTGGCACAGACCCGTGTATCGGACAAGGAGCCGGCCGGGCTCCAGCACATTCTGGAGGAGCTTACGCCGCTGATCTGGGCGGATGCCAATCTCCGCGGCCAGAGTGTGGAGCTGAAAATCAGCCCGACGATGCCGCTGCTGCAGCTGAATGTCCGGGAGATCAAGCAGCTGATTCTGAATCTGGCCCGCAACGCCATGGAGGCGATGGAGGCCAAGGGCGTACTGACGCTGGCTGCCTGTGAGCATGAGGATACCGTGCTGCTGATTATTACGGATACCGGAGAAGGCATGCCCCAGAGCCAGCTGAATCAATTGTTCACTCCGTTCTTCACCACCAAGAGCCAGGGGACAGGTCTTGGCCTGCCGCTCTGTCTCAGTATTGCGGAGCGGCATAACGGAACGATCCGGGTGGAATCGGAGGTAGGGTCCGGGACCTCGGTCATCGTTACTTTTCCGGTGGAGTCCAGAGAGGGAGCGGTCCAGAGCCCTGTATATATGTAGCGGATTTCACGGGGACGGCACCGTTTCGGGGCTTGCAGCGGCAGGCTGCGTCTCTTGCTTTCGCAGAGTATGTATGTATAATAAAGTTAGCAAGTAGTGCTGGAACGCGGTAACGTTATCCGGGTTCTGACCTTATCTCAATTCAAGTGATGAAGGAGAGTGCAGAGAAATGTCCATGTCTTTTAATCAATATATGAGAGATTCTATCCAACCTATGCGCGACGATCTGACAAGCATCGGATTTCAGGAGCTATTGACCCCGGAGGATGTGGAAGCAGCCCTTCCGGCAGCCAAGGGAACTTCGCTGGTTGTTGTGAACTCCGTATGCGGCTGTGCCGCCGGACAGTGCCGCCCAGGGGTAGCCCAGGCGCTGCAGAACGAGATTCTGCCGGATCACCTGTTCACCGTATTTGCCGGTCAGGAGAAGGAAGCTACCGCCAAGGCGCGTGAATTTTTCGCACCGTATCCGCCATCGTCCCCTTCCATCGCGCTGATGAAGGACGGCGAGCTGGTTCACTTCATCGAACGTCACGGTGTGGAAGACCGTTCGGCCGCCGAGATTGCTGCGGAGCTGAAGGAAGTTTTTGACCGCGTGTGCCAGTAATAATGTCCTGCAGCCTGAGGGCAGCAGCATGAATAAGTAATGATCCCGCATCAGCCAGCCGTCAGCCGGGGGCTTGGCTCATGCGGGATTTTTTTCTACTTGTGTTTAGGGAAAGGGATTACAATTCTAAGAAACGGGGTGGTCCTGTGAGTCTGCAGGAAGAGATTATTGCTACGCTGGGAGTTAAGCCGGTGATTGATACGGATGCGGAGATACGTAAGCGTGTAGATTTCCTGAAAGCTTATGCGCTCCAGGCGGGGGCCAGAGGTCTGCTGATTGCGATTAGCGGAGGTGTGGACAGTGCGGTGGCTGCGGGTCTGTGCAAGCGGGCTACGGACGAGCTGACGGCGGAGGAAGGCAAAGAGTATATGACACTCGGGGTGTTCCAGCCTTACGGGGAGCAGGAGGATATTGAGCACAGCTATGCGGTGGCCCGGGCTTTTGAGCTGACCCATACGGTGGAGACCAATATCGAAGAAGCGGTGAACGAGATCGCCCTGGAGGTCGAGCATAGCCTGAAGGCCCTGGGACAGCACAAGCATATTACCCATCAGGGTAAGGGGAATGTAAAAGCGAGAACGCGGATGGTGATGCAGTATGCGCTTGCTTTTGAGAACAATCTGCTGGTGGTGGGTACCGATCATGCTTCAGAGGCCATTACCGGATTCTATACGAAGTGGGGCGATGGCGCCGTCGATATTACACCGCTGTCCTCTCTGAACAAACGTCAGGTGCGGCAGCTGGCTGCGGCGCTTGGCGTGCCGGCGGATATCGTGACCAAAGCGCCGACAGCCGGACTCTGGCCGGGCCAGACGGATGAGACTGAGCTTGGAATCACCTATGAGGAGAACAGCGATTATCTGGAGGGGAAGACTGTCAGCCCTGAAGCGGCTGAGAAGCTGGAGCGCTTCTTCCGGAGAACGGCGCATAAGCGCGATAG
The DNA here is from genome assembly GCF_038002225.1 of Paenibacillus sp. FSL R7-0204. NCBI lineage: Bacteria > Bacillati > Bacillota > Bacilli > Caryophanales > Paenibacillaceae > Paenibacillus > Paenibacillus sp. FSL R7-0204. The sequence continues at coordinate 7,252,564 of NZ_JBBOCA010000001.1, read as the reverse complement.
TATTCCGGGGATCTAGACAGGTTATGCCGGAGCCGCCGGGGCGCTGTGCTTGATGCAGACGCTCCGGCGGTTTTTTGGTAAGAGTAAGAATCTACTTCGCCAGCACTCGGTTGATGAACTCTCTGGTAGCGGATATCGCCTGTTCTAACTGGGGGGTAGTTCCGGCAAAAGGATGAACGGTGCCAAAGGTATGATTGCCGCCGGGAATCTGCACCCATTCAATATCCGGGCGCAGCCGGATCAATTGCTCGGAGCCGCGCCGCAGATGCTCGCCGTCCTCACTGCCTTGAATCAAGGCAACGGGAAAGCTGGCTTGCTTCATCCGCTCTATAATCTGGTAACGCTCCGCCTGCTGCTCCAGATCCTCTATAATAATGGCATCCAGGGGCATTTGCTGTCCGGTCCTTCCGTTGAGCACATGGGTCCGGCCCTTTTCCCGCATCTCACTCTTCTGCTGCTCTGTGAACAGATCCAGGTTAGTGATCCCGTTCCAGGAGATGACCCCGGCGATTTCTGCCGGATGATCCAGTGCGTAGAGGAGCGAGTCGCCCCCGCCGCGGCTATGCCCTAGCAGGAAGAGCGGGAGGCTGCCGAACCTGTGGTGCTGGCTCAGATAAGAGAGCAGGATCTCCATATCCTTGAGCTCACGCTGGTAGGTGTTGCGGGCGAACTTGTCCAGCTCGGTGAAATTCTGCAGATCCTCGCCGATGCCGGCATGGGAGAAGTTGAAGGTGATCACTTCATGCTGGTCGCTGAGCGCCTGCGCCGTATACGGGAACATCCCCCAATCCTTGAAGCCTTTGTAGCCGTGAGCGATGACTATCACACTGCGGGCCTCTCCCTGGGCGGGAAAATGGGAACAGCGAAGCACCGCATCTTCTCCTGCGGGTAAATCAAAATTACGGGACATAAGGTATTCTTCCTTTCCTTAATATCTTGGAACTGGCGGTTGTACTTCTTTACCAGATATACCTGATTTGTGCGTGATAGACTTTCAGTTTTTTTTCTTTTAAGATAGCAGAAAGCTGACGCTAAGACTATTATTAATAATACTTGGTCAAGAAGCTGACAGGCTTCACTGTTACATGAGATCTGTGGAGTCCTAGCAAGATCATATCATTAGACGCAGGGTAAGGATAGAAGGTAATATAAGAGGGTTAAGGAATGCAAAGCCAGGAGAGGTGTGGGAGTGTGATTTACGGAATCGGGCATGATGTGCTGGAGATCGGCAGGGTTGCCGGGATTACGGAGGGCAGCCTGGGTAGCCGCTTTTCCCGGAGAATTCTGACCCGGCAGGAGCTGGAGCTGGCCGCAGGCAAAGGCGCGAAGACAGCAGAATTCATCGCCGGGAGATTCTCGGCCAAAGAAGCGGTTGTGAAGGCGCTCGGCTGCGGAATCGGTCAGATGGTGGGTTTTCAGGACATTGAGATTCTGCCGGATGCACTGGGCAAGCCAGTAGCCATTCTGTCGGCGGAGGCCTGGTCCCGTCTGGGGCTGCCGGAGCAGGAGTGTGTCATTCATCTCACCATTACGCATAGCCGCGGGCTGGCCTCGGCCTTCGCGGTGGTGGAACGGACATCCGGTTACCGCCTGTAATTATATAATATGAACGGCAAGGAGAATAACGATGACCACAGATGAGAAGCACATAGAGATACAGCAGGAAGCCAAGTTATTCTTCAGCCGGTTCCTGCTGGAATGGTATCACCTCCAGAAGCGGGATCTGCCGTGGCGGCGCCACCGCAATCCGTATTACATCTGGATCTCAGAGATTATGCTGCAGCAGACCCGGGTAGATACGGTAATTCCTTATTTCAACCGTTTCATTGAGCAGTTCCCGACCGTAGAGGCGCTCGCTGATGCACCGGAGGAAGAGGTGCTGAAGTGCTGGGAGGGACTTGGCTATTACTCACGTGCCCGGAATCTACAGCATGCCGCGAAGCAGGTCAAGGAGCTGTACGGAGGGCAGGTACCGGATGACCGCGATGCCGTATTCGGCCTCAAGGGCGTAGGCCCGTATACAGCCGGTGCTATTCTGAGCATCGCGTTCAACCGGCCGGAGCCGGCGGTGGATGGCAATGTGATGCGCGTCTTATCCCGGTATTTCCGGATTGAGGATGACATTGCCAAAGGCCCGACCCGTGTGAAAATGGAAAAGCTCGCCGCCGAGCTCATCCCCGAAGGGGAGGCGGGCAGCTTCAATCAGGCGCTGATGGAGCTTGGCGCGCTCATCTGCACGCCGAAATCACCGCGCTGCCTTCCGTGCCCGGTGATGGAGCATTGCGCCGCGCGGCTGGCGGGCTGCGAGGCTTCGCTGCCCGTCAAGACCAAGGCGAAGCCGCCGCGTCCGGAGGAGCGGCTGGCTGCCCTGGTGGAGGGCCGCGGCGAGCACGCGGGCCGGGTACTGATCCGGCAGCGGCCGGCTAGCGGGCTTTTGGCCCGCATGTGGGAGCTGCCGCACTGGCCTGCGCCGCCTGCTGAGGCTGGCGGCGCGCGCGGTGCGCTGCTGCCCGAAGCGGCAGCGCTGGACCGGCTGCGCCGGTCCATGAGCCAGGCCGGGATTCACGCCCGGCCTGAGGAGCACTGGATGGCTGCGGAGCATACATTCAGCCATATTGTGTGGACCCTGCAGGTGTACCGCTGCAGGGAAGAGGCGGCGCTGCCGCTGGCAGCGGAGAGCCGCGCGGTGTACGGGGCGGCGCAAGCGGAGCGCGCGGATGGCGCGGATGGCGTGCTGGGGGCGGATGCTGGAGCGGCACGTGCGGAGCGCGGCGACAGCCTGCTGGCTGCGGCGCTGGGGGTACAGCCAGCGGAAGATGCACCGCTGGCGCTGTTCGACAGCGGGGATGCCGCAGCCGATGCGGCAGACAGCGGAGCACAGCGCTGGATCAGCCGCGAGGACATGAAGAATTACGCTTTTCCGAATGTGTTCCTCAAGCTGCTGAACAGCTATTTCGATGAGCAAGGGACGTAGGCTCCAAGCTGCTGCCGCGATGCTAATCCCTGCTGAGTTATACAGTCCATCAAGGGACAAGCACCACTGCTGCCGATTGCAGTGTAAAGATTAGTATGTTTGGTGCTAGACGGGGGCTCTTCTCTCGTGTTCTCACCAACGCTGCAACGGCTGTCGTCCTTCTAAAGAGAGTACCACCGCTTCCGTATGCTGTATGAGCAAATGTAGGGGCTTCGGTAGTGGACAAACTGGAATTATGTATTACCTGACCTCAACAGCCGAAAGTATAGTATATGTGCGCCACTGACCGCGCCGGAATTAGGCTGCAAAAACCCATTAAAAGTACCGGAAGTGGGCCGCCCGGTGAAATCAGAGGGATAAATCCCATTAAATGTGCCGAAAGTGAGCCGCCCGGTGAAATCAGAGGGATAAATCCCATTAAATATGCCGGAAGTGGGCCCGCCTGGTGAAATTAAAGGGATGAATCCCTTTGAATGTGCCGGAAGAGAGCGGTTAAGCGAAATGAGGAGCATAACTACCCCTGAATTAGCTAAAAGCGGGCGGCTGGGCGAAATGAGTAGCAGTTAGCAACTGGTACGAATAAAAGGCCACTAAATAACAGCCCATCTCCTCGCGTCCCTCCAACCCTAACCGCGCTCTGCCCTCTGCCACAACTCCCGCTCTACCCCAATCCCCACCCCCGCACCCATCCGCCCCGGATGTAAGTTGTCATAAGCCACGAACGCTAGACCAAGGAGGTAAAGGATGAAGACGATTACCATATATGATATCGCCAAGGAGGCCCAGGTGTCCGTAGCCACAGTCTCCCGTGTCCTCAACAATACTGCTCCGGTCAAGGAGAGCACCCGGGAGATCATCATGGCTGTAATTGAGAAGCACCAGTTTCAGCCGAACGCGCTTGCCCGCAGTCTGCTCAAGAAGGAGACTGGCACTATCGCCATGATTTTGCCTGACATCACCAACCCCTTTTTCCCGGAGGTCTTCTGGGGAGCCGAGAATGTGGCCAGAGAGAAGCATTATACGTTCTTCCTCTGCGATACGGCGGGGGAGCATAGCCGTGAGTCGGAGTACCTTAGCATTCTTCGGGAGAAAAGAGTGGATGGGATAATTTTCCTGGGCGGCAGAATTAACATGAATCATTGTCCGCCGGCGTTGTCCCAGGAGGTCGTGGAGCTGTCGAAGCATGTGCCGATCGTGCTGGTCAACGGCAATCTGCCCCGAAGCGGCCTGCACCGCATTTATACCGATGAAGAGGAAGGGGCCGCACTGGCCACCCAGCATCTGCTGGACCTGGGGCACCGGAGAATCGGGTTCCTCGGGGGGATGGAGGAGACGTCCACAACCCAAGTGAAGCTGAAGTCTGTGAGGATGAAGCTGAAAGAACAGGGGCTTACGCTGCGCAAGGATTGGGTCATGTTCCACGACTTCTCGATCGAAGGCGGGCGGGCACTGATGGACCGGATGCTGGAGCAGGAGGACCGGCCGACAGCAGTACTGTGTGTGAATGATTTTACAGCCATCGGGGCGTTGAAGTCTGCCACCCAGCATGGTCTGAAGATACCGGAGGATCTATCGATCGTCGGGTTCGATGATTCGCCCTTGTCCAGAGCGGTTATTCCGGAGCTGACCACGGTGTCGCAGAACACCAACCAGCTGGGGGAGCTGTCTGTAGAGATGCTTCATGAGCTGATCAGCGGCAGAAATCCCAAAAAACGGACGGTGCTCCAGCCCAAGCTGGTGGTACGGGACAGCACGGGCCGCCCGAGAAATCTCACAGAATAGCTCACACAATAGCTCCCAACAACACTCGCCGGAAGCTGCTTACCAGACCAGTCTGCCACGCGCGTCTTCAAGCATGTTCATCCAGGGGCGGTCAAGAACTTTCCAGGCGTATGTGGAGTGCGTCAGCACGAGGGGGCCTGTATTCTGGAAAGGTTTTGGATTGAAGCATGAAATATGTGTAAAGCAGGATTGACCAGAGGATAAACAGAAGTTATAATGAAATGGATTTCATGAAACCCATTTCATTATTTTTTTGGATTTGAGTAAGCGGTTACTCTGGCGGTACATATGGGGCAATGTGGTTTTGTGAATTTACTGATAATTTGAAAAGTACAAGAATTCGCACCCGAAACCCACCAGTCATCCGGATACTTCCCTTGGGAGAGGCACCGTTCACAGTTGCTCCTGATGCGCCCACTGAAGCGGTATCGCTCTTAACGGGACGGCAAGGGCCGTACAATAATCCTTATCCTTCTCGCGAGAACGGCACCGCCCGTATCCAAGCTCGTTTATTTCCAAGTTTCTTTTTATCATTTCCAGGCTTATCTAAAGGGCTTATATGCTGGCATACGCCACTATATAAATATGACATTGGGAAGGAGCGGTGTACGGACGCATACAGGCTTGGATTAGTTTAACATCACTGAAATTAGGGGAGCGTGGCGAACAGTGAAACAGTTGAAGAAGAAAAGCTCGGCGTGGTTCATGCTGCTGACAGCCGTAGTTACACTTGTAACCGGTTGCAGCGGAGGGAATAACGCGTCTGCACCGGCAACAACACCGGCGGCGGAGGCGACTCAGGCTCCGGCAGCCAGTGAAACGCCAGCAGCGGCAACGGAAGCGCCGAAGGAGCCGGTTGCTAATCTGAACGGGCGGGAGATCCGCATCTCTCATTGGTGGGATGCCACTCCTGTCGGGGATTCAGAGGCAGATGAGCTTGCCCGCGAGCGGATCAAAGCGGTGGAAGAGAAATACAACGTCAAGATTAAATACCTGAATACAGAGTATTGGTCCACCGCCGAGAAGCTGTCCTCTTCCGTTATGGCAAGCGATCCGTTTGCCGAGATTGTCCGGCTGCCGGATGGCTTCATCTGGGGGCTGATGCATGGCGGCTTCCTTACACCGCTTGATGATTATCTGAAGGATTCACTCATCGATCAGAGCGTGATTGATTCCATGCGCTTCGGCGGCGACAAGGTCTATGGCTTGGAGAGCTGGTACAGCCCGAACGACAGCGGCGTGTTCTACAACAAACGTATTTTCAAGGAAGCGGGCCTGAAGGACCCTCAGCAGCTGATGGATGAAGATAACTGGAACTGGAATACGATGCTTGATGCGGCGAAGAAGCTGACGATTGATAAGAACGGGGACGGGAAGATGGACCAGTACGGTCTGGCCGGAGCCCATTATGTGATCTCGGAGCTGCTGATCGCCAGCAACGGCGGCAAAATCTACGACGAAGCTACTCAGAAGGCGGTCTTTGATTCACCGGCATCAATGGAAGCGCTTAATTTCCTTCATAAGCTCTACACCCAGGATAAGGTGTTCAAGCCTAACGAGGGCAATGACTGGGAAGACCCGGCTAAGTATTTTGGAGAAGGAACTGTCGCTATGTATCCGGGCGGTCTCTGGGAAATTGAAGGGCGTATTCTCGGCAAGATGAAGGATGAATGGGGATATGTCTATATTCCAAAAGGCCCGCAGGCCGATAAGTACTACGATCCGCTGGGACAGACAGCAGCCTATGCCATTCCCAAAGGGGTCAAGGATGCGGATACCATCGTGAAGATCTGGGAGGATCTGCAGCCGTTCGACAGCTGGCAGGAGAACCGCAGATTGTCGATGGAGAATATTTTGCCGGATGAAGCCTCTATCGCCAATGCGATGAATGATGAAGGTAAAGTGGAGCGGGTCTTCGGCGGACGTTACGGCGGTCTTGGCGTCAAGGATCAGCTGGATAAGGTGACTGAGAAATTCCTGAAGGGCGAGATTACACCGTCCACCGGGGTGGCCCAAGTGATTGGAACGGCGCAGGCCGCAGCCAAAAAGGTACTGAGCGGTGAGCAGGATAAAGAGAAGAAATAGGTAACAAAACAGCTCATAACAAGCGTAATTCATGCTTGTTCTGCGCAATACCTGCTGTGTTAGTCCGCAGAATCGGCAGCCGCCCTTATAGGGCGGCATAGTCGTGTGCAGCTGTATCACTCTTAATATGCAAGTCTGCTAGAGGAGGGAACCCGAGTGAGAAGATCATTATCCCGGCGGAAGATGAACCGGACACTTGTAACCGTCATGCTGATCTCCATGATGGCGCTGCCTGCGGCAAGTGCAGAGCTGCCTGCTGCCCAGGCCCAAGGTGTGACGGGAAACGGGCAGGAGGTGCAGCTGCTGCCTGAGGGCAGCTATGAGCATTATCTGCAGCAATACGAGGGCGAGGAGCAGCCCCGCGAAGAAATTATGCTGAAGGGGGCCGATTATACCGGGGCCGAGGGGATGAGTCCGGAGGTGCTAACGGAGCTTGGCGGGGAGACGGGAAGATACGTCAGAACGGAGGAGAGCGGCTCCATCGGGTGGCAGCTGGATGTGCCGAAGTCCGGGCTATACCACATCTCTGTCCGGTATTATCCGGTGAAGGGCAAAAGCTCGGCGATTGAACGTGAGCTGCTGATCGACGGCAAGCTGCCGTTCACCAGCGCCCGCAATCTGTCCTTCGGGCGGATCTGGGTCAATGAGAATCCGGAGATCCAGCAGGATAACCGGGACAATGATCTCCGGCCGCGCCAGATTGAGGCCCCGGCCTGGCAGGAGACCCTGCTGAGAGATACGGAAGGCTACTATGAGGAGCCGTACCAATTCTATCTGTCGGCCGGAACGCACACCTTGACGATGGTGTCCAGCAGAGAGCCGATGGTCATCGACTATATTAAGCTGCACAGCTACGATGCACCCGCTGCCTACGCAGAGGTGAAGCAGAGCTACGAAGCTAAGGGGTACAAACCCACCAGCGGCCACACGGTTAAGGTGCAGGGGGAAGACGCTGTTTACAAATCCTCCCCGACCTTGTATCCGATCACAGACCGCTCAAGCCCTTCAACAGAGCCGTATGATGTGTCCAAGATCAGAATGAACACGATTGGCGGCAACAACTGGCGGGTACCGGGACAATGGATCACCTGGGAAGTAGAAGCGCCGGATGACGGTCTGTACAACATCACCATCAAAGGCCGGCAGGAGCTGTTAAGAGGGATATATTCCACACGCTCCCTGCGGATTGACGGAGAGATTCCGTTCCGGGAAATGCTGCAGATTCCGTTCTACTATGATTCGGATTGGCAGATGAACCGGCTGGGGAACGATGAGGAGCCTTATTTATTCTATTTAAGCAAAGGAAAACACGAATTGCAGCTGGAGGTCAGCCTCGGGGCCATTGCACCGCTCTTGCGCCAGGTGGAGGCCAGTGTGCTGGACATTAATGCGATGTACCGGAAAATCCTGATGATTACAGGCAATGTGCCAGATCCGTACCGCGATTACAGGCTGGAGGAGCAAATCCCGGATATGACGGCGGTCTTCCGTGAGCAGAGCCAGATTCTATATGGCGTATCGGAAGAGCTGGTCCGGCTTACAGGGGAAAAGAGTGATAAAACCGCAACCTTGAATAAAACTGCCTATCAGCTGGCGGACATGGCCGACAAGCCGGAAACGGTGCAGAAGCGGCTGTCGCAGTTCAAAATCAATGTCGGCAGCGTAGGCTCCTGGATTCTGGAGGTACGGGAGCAGCCGCTGGAGATTGATTATCTGCTGCTGTCTTCGCCGGATGTGAAGCTGCCGAAGGCGAATGCTTCCGGGTTCAGGAAGCTTGTGCATGAGGTGTCGTCCTTCACCCATTCGTTCTTCGAGGATTACAACACGATTGGCAATACCACGGAGAACGGCGAGACCATTGATGTATGGATCGGAACCGGCCGCGACCAGGCGCAGGTGCTGAAGGCAATGATTGATGATACATTTACCCCGCTCACCGGCACCTCTGTCAATCTGAAGCTGGTGAGTCCGAATGTGCTGCTGCGCGCCTCGCTGGCCGGGGAAGGCCCGGATGTGGCGATGCAGGTCGGCAATGATATGCCGGTGAACTTCGGGATGCGCAAAGCGGCAGAGGATCTGTCGAAGTACCCCGGCTATGAGGAAGTGGTGAAGCAGTTCAGAGACAGTGCGCTCGTGCCGTACCGGTTCGAGAATCAGGTCTTTGCCCTGCCGGAGCAGCAGATCTTCAACATGCTCTTCTACCGCAAGGATATTCTGCAGGAGCTGAATCTTGAGCCGCCGCAGACGTGGGATGAGGTATATGCAATGATTCCGGTGCTGCAGAAGCACCGGATGGATATGGCGCTGCCGCTCGCGCAGACGACAGGTGTGCCGGTGCTGGAGGTCAACCGCGCCTATGCCATGCTGCTCTATCAGATGGGCGGATCATTTTATCTGAATAACGGAGCGAAGAGCGGACTCGATACAGAGACCGGGCTGGCTGCCTTCAAAAACTGGACCAATTTCTATACCAGCTACAAGCTGCCGCTGATCTTCGACTTCCCGATGCGGTTCCGCACCGGCGAGATGCCGGTCGGCATTCAGGACTATACCTTCTATAACTATCTGAGCGTATCTGCGCCGGAGATTAAGGGGCTATGGGAATTCATTCCGGTTCCGGGGACGAAGCAGCCGGACGGGAGTATCCGCAGGGATGTTGCCAGCGGGGGCACCGCCGCACTGATGCTGAAGCAGGCTAAGAACAAGGATGCCGCCTGGGAATTCATGAAGTGGTGGGTAGACAAGGATTCGCAGGTCCGCTTCGGCCGGGAGATGGAGGGCCTCATGGGCGCGGCTGCGCGGTATCCGACCGCCAACGTTGAAGCGCTTAAGGAGCTGCCGTGGCCGACAAGCGATTACCGCCATCTGGAGGAGCAGTGGCAATGGGTGCAGGGTGTGCCTGAGGTGCCGGGCGGTTACTTCACAGGCCGCCATCTGGACAATGCTCTGCGTGAGGTCATCAACAATGGAACGAACACCGCCGATGCTCTGTACGATTATGTGCAGGAGATCGACTATGAGATTGATCAGAAGAGAGCAGAGTTCGATTTGAAACGAAGGGAATAGGGAGGGACTCTTGTGCAGAAAGTGAAAAATACGGCCGAACCCTTGATTCAGCCCCGGCTGTCCCCTTCCGGGCTGCGTAATTACTGGGCATTGTTCGGCAAGGATGTGCGGCGGGATAAGCACCTGTATATACTGCTGGCGCCATACATGGTGCTGTTTCTGTTGTTTACCGTACTACCGGTAGTGATTTCGATCATCTTCAGCTTCACGCACTTCAACATGCTGGAGATGCCGCGCTGGATCGGCTGGGAGAATTATTCCAAGCTGCTCTGGAACGATGATGTATTCCTGATCGGGGTCAAAAATACGCTGATTTTCTCAGTGGTTACGGGACCGGTCAGCTATATCGCCTGTTTTCTGTTTGCCTGGCTGATCAATGAGCTGAATCCCAAGCTGCGGGCGTTTATGACCCTGATCTTTTTTGCGCCGTCCATCTCGGGGAATGTATTCTTCATCTGGCAGATTATCTTCTCCAGTGACTCCTACGGGATCATCAACGGACTTCTCATGCAGCTTGGCGTAATTTATGAGCCGATCCAATGGCTGCAGGACCCCAAGTATATGCTGGGGATCATCATGCTGGTACAGCTCTGGCTAAGTCTGGGGACCAGCTTCCTGGCCTTCATCGCCGGACTGCAGACCGTTGACAAGACGCTGTATGAAGCAGGGGCGGTGGATGGTGTCAAAAACCGCTGGCAGGAGCTGTGGTTCATTACGCTGCCTTCCATGCGCCCGCAGCTGATGTTCGGCGCGGTCATTCAGATCACTGCGTCGCTGGCAGTTGCCGATGTGGCTATGGCGCTGGCTGGCTTCCCGAGTGTGCAGTACGGGGCGCATACAATCGTAACCCACCTGGTGGATTACGGTACGATCCGCTTCGAGATGGGCTATGCCTCGGCGATTGCCACCGTGCTGTTCGTGATGATGCTGGGCAGCAATCTGATTGTCCAAAAGCTGCTGAAGAGGGTAGGTGAATAAGCGGGATGAAGCTGGCGATACGTCTGAACAAAAAAGTAAACCGTTCCTGGCAGGTCGACGCCCTGCTGTTCCTGGCCCTGGCCGGATTCGGATCATTCATGGCGATTCCGTTAATTTATGTCATTAACAATGCGTTCAAGCCCCTGGATGAGCTGTTTATTTTCCCGCCTACGCTGTTTGTACGCAATGCAACGCTGGAGAACTTTGCCAATCTGTTTCAGGTGATGAAGAATTCCTGGGTGCCGTTCTCCAGATATATATTTAACACCGTATTCATTACCGCCGCCGGTACAGCCGGGCATATCCTGCTGGCTTCGGCGGCGGCTTACCCGCTGGCAAAGCATAAATTCCGCGGCTCTAAGGTGCTGTTCACCGTGGTTGTCCTGTCGCTGATGTTCTCGCCGCATGTTACCGCGATACCGAACTATATGATAATGTCCGCTCTGGGCTGGATGGACACCTACCAGGCGGTTATCGTTCCTGCCTTTGCCTATCCGCTGGGACTCTATCTAATGAAGCAGTTCATGGAGCAGATCCCGGATGCGCTGCTGGAGGCGGCGAAGATTGATGGGGCAAGTGAATACCGCATCTTCTGGCAGGTCGTCATGCCGCTGGTGAAGCCGGCCTGGCTGACGCTGCTCATCTTGATGATGCAGATGCTATGGGGCACGGACGGCGGCAGCTTCATCTATAGTGAGCAGCTCAAAACGCTGCATTATGCGATGGGCCAGATTATTCAGGGCGGGATCGCCCGAGCAGGAGTCGGGGCCGCGGTAGCGGTGATTATGATGACCGTGCCGATTGTGACGTTCATTCTGTCACAGAGCAATGTGATTCAGACGATGGCTTCGTCCGGCATGAAGGACTGAAGCGATGGAGGCGTTAGGGTTGAGAATAAAGTCATCGATACTGGTGCTTGTATCCGTGCTGCTGCTTGTGAGCCTGTGTCCTAGGCCGGCCGGGGCAGCGCCGTATGAAGGGTATACCTACTCCTACTGGGGCGAGGCGGTTCAGTCGCCGATTGCTTATCTTCCTTCGCGGGCCATTAGCGGGCTAGAGGCAGGGACGGGAGCCTGGAATGCTCCGGGGGACCTGTTCGTCTCGGCGGAGGGGCTGCTCTATGTGCTCGATTCCGGGAACGGGCGGATTGTGGTGCTGGATAAGGAGTGGAACACACTCCGTGTCATCGAAGGCTTCCGGAACGGGGAGAAGAAGGACAGCTTCAATAACCCGGAAGGACTCTTCGTGACGGACGCCGGCCGGATCTACGTGGCGGATACGGAGAACAGACGGCTGGTCGAGCTGGACGGCACAGGGACCTTCGTGCGGGAGATCGGAGCGCCGAAGGCGGATATCATTGGAGCGGGTTTTGAGTATTTTCCGCGAAAAGTGATTGTTGATAAGGCAGGCCGCATCTATGTGGTTGGCAGAGGGGTCTATGAAGGGCTGATCGAGTTCGACAGCGACGGGCAGTTCACAGGCTTCATGGGCACGAACAAGGTGCAGTTTGATCCTGTAGATCTGTTCTGGAAGTCGGTATCGACCAAGGAGCAGCGCGAGAAGATGGTGCAGTTCATTCCGCTGGAATTCAATAATGTGGATGTCGATGAGGACGGCTTCATCTATACCACTACGGTGGATAAGAAGACCTTTTCTCCGGTGAAAAGACTGAATCCTTCCGGCATCGATGTCCTGCGGGTCAGCAAAGAGATCCCGCCCATCGGCGATCTGAGCCGGGACCGCTCCGCGTTCATTGACATTGATGTGACCGGAAACGGGGTCTACCGGGCACTGGACGCCACGCGCGGGCGGGTGTTCACCTACAATGAGGACGGCAAGCTGCTGTATGTTATCGGCCAATTGGGTAGCCAGCTCGGCACATTCAAGAATCCGGCGGCGGTAGAGAGCTATGAGAATGTGCTCTATGTGCTGGACCGTGATCTGGGGAGAATTACCGAGTTCACAGTGACTCAGTTTGGCAGCATGGTCAATGAAGCAAACACCCTGTACAGCTCCGGCAAGCATGATGAAGCCGCGAAGCTGTGGCGGGAGGTGCTGAAGTTGGATGCCAACTATGAGATGGCGTATGTCGGTATCGGCAAATCGCTGCTCCGCCAAGGCGAATACAAGCAGGCTATGACCTATCTGAAGCTGGGCAATGACCGCGAATATTACTCCAAGGCACTGGGGAAATACCGCAGGGAGTATATGCGCGATCACTTCAGCATTTATATGACCGGAATGATAGCCGTGCTGCTGGGAGGCTACGTAATCGTCCGCCTGGTGAAGCGGCCGAGAAAGGAAGGGAGGGTTCAGGATGCCGTTTCTTAAGGACATTAAATATTCACTGCATGTAGCTCTGCACCCCTTCGACGGATTCTGGGATCTGAAATACGAGAATAAGGGCAAGCTGCGCATGGCACTGGGCATTCTTATATTCCTTACCCTGACCATGATTGTGAAGCGCCAATATGTAGGCTATGTGGTCAACTATAATCACCCGCTTGCACTGAACAGCATCAATGAGCTCAAGTATATTATTTTCCCGTTCCTGCTCTGGTGCCTGGCGAACTGGTCCCTTACGACGCTGATGGACGGGGAAGGAAAGTTCACGGAGATCGTCATTACGACAGGCTACGCCCTGCTTCCGCTGATTCTGATCAACATTCCCAATATCCTGCTCAGCAACGTGATTACACTGCGGGAGGCTTCCTTCTATCATTTGCTGGATGCCCTGGCCACGCTCTGGTTCGTCTGGCTCTTGTTCATCGGAACCATGACGGTTCATCAATACACGGTGCTTAAAACAATTACAACCATGCTGCTGACGCTGGCCGTGGTGGGCATCATCATCTTCCTGGGCCTGCTGTTCTTCAATCTGATCCAGCAAATTGTCAGTTTTGTCTACACCGTCTACCAGGAGCTTTCACTTCGCGGATAAGAAAGGAGGAGCCAGGTTTTGAAGAAGAAGCTAACCATCATTGCTATTGTGCTTATGCTCAGCGGTGCGGCCGTCCTACCGTACGCGGACTTTGCGGAATCTGCACCTGAAGCGGAATCGGCGGTTCAGTCTGAAGCAGCAATACCATCCGAAGAAGCGGTACAATCCTCAGCGCAGAGCGTGCAGGACACCCCGAAATCGCCGGAGCTATCCGCAGATATGAAGGCGGCCCTGGACAACGAGTATTTGACCCTGTATCTGAATCAGACGACTACGGAGATTGCCGTTAAGGATAAGCAGAGCGGAGCGCTCTGGTATTCGAATCCGCAGGACCGCGAACAGGATGCTGTCGCCACCGGATATAACAAATCCAAGCTGAATGTGCAGGTAGAGCTGACCTATTATGACAGCAAGGGCAATCTGATGAACTACGATAACTACACCCACAGTGTGCAGAGTAGCCAGTTCACTATCGAGGAATCGGGCGACAGCCTGAATATCGTGTACACGCTGGGGGAGGTCAAGAGCAATATCGACGGAATTCCCAAATACATCAGTGAAGAACGCTTCCGTACCCTGATTATCGGCCGCCTTGAGAAGGACAGCGACAAGAAGGAGATTGAGAAGCGGTTCAGGTACGATGAATCGAGCAAGCGGTATGAACGAAGAGATACCTCCTTCAAGGGAGTGGGGCTGAAAAAGGTAACCTCCCTGTTCGGGCAGATCGGCTATGATGAGGAACAAATTGCCATCGATAAGGCGGCCTATGGTGAAGAGGAGGACGGAGCCGCCCTGGTGACGCTTCCCCTGGAATACCGGCTGGACGGGAAGCAGCTGCGGGTAAGCATCCCGGGCGATAAGGTCCGGTATCCGGACAATATGCACATTCAGACGTTGTCGCTGCTTCCGTTTTTTGGAGCGAGCGGGACAAAGGATGAAGGCTACAGCCTGGTGCCGGACGGCTCCGGGTCACTGATACACTTCAATAATAACAAGCTCTATGCTACCCCTTACCGTACCGCGATGTACGGGCCGGATGCTGCGCTGACCCAGCTGGGGCAAGTGCAGAAGGAGGAGACCGCACGGCTGCCTGTATTCGGGATGAAGTATCGGGACCGCGGCTTCCTGGCGGTGATCGAGAGCGGAGATGCGGTTGCAGCCGTGGAGGCAGACGTCAGCGGACGGCTGAATCAGTATAACAATGTCTTCTCCAGCTATACGCTGGGCAGTCTGGAGGAAGTTACGCTGACCAACGGCTGGCGTTCCAGTACGGTGAAGCAATTTCAGGCGGGTATCTTCTCTGGGGATATCACTGTAGCGTACAGCTTCCTTGATCAGGAGGAAGCCAGCTATTCAGGTATGGCCGCGCATTACCGGGAGTACTTAATTGAACATACCGGGATGGCAAGGCTGGACGGGACAGAGGACGTTCCCTTTTACCTGGAATTGATCGGCGGCATTCCGAAGAAGAAATTCTTCCTGGGCATTCCTTACAGCGCTTATGAGCCGCTTACCTCCTTCAAGGAGGCCAAGATCATCCTGGAGCAGATGCAGGAGAAGGGGATCGGGGATATTCAACTGCGGTATACCGGATGGTTCAACGGCGGCATCAACCATAATTACCCGAAGGGCGTATCTGTGGACAGCAAGCTTGGCGGGACCGGAGGGCTCAAGGAGCTGCAGGCCTACGCACAGGATAAGGGGGTTACACTGTATCCCGATGCTTCGTTCCTGCAGACCTTCCCGGAAGCCAAGGGCTTACGCAAATCACAGGCCTCCCGGCTGATTACGGGCAAGCTGGCGCATACGTATCCCTTCGATTTCTCCATGCTGAAGCTGGATGTGAAGGAGCCCTCCGGTTATGTCGTCAGCCCCCGGGTACTGCCGGGTGTGGTAGACGGCTTCCTCGGGGATTATGCAGAGCTTGGAGTGGACGGCTTGTCCCTGCGGGATCTCGGCAGCGGGCTGAATTCCGATTTCAATGCGGAGGAGCTGGTGGACCGCCAGCGGGCCGAAGGAATCGTCAAGGAGCAGCTGGAGCGTATGAGCAGCTCGGTGCCCCGCCTGATGGTGGAAGGCGGCAATGCGTACGCGGCTCCCTTCGCCCGTCATATCGTGGCTGCGCCCATGCAGAGCAGCGGGTTCAATATTACGGATGAGAGCATCCCCTTCTTCCAGATGGTGTACCACGGTTATCTGCAGTATGCCGGAACCGCCTGGAATATGGCTGACGATCAGGATGCATCGCTCAGTCTGCTCAAGGCGCTGGAGACCGGGAGCGCCCCGTATTACACCTGGTTCTATGCTGATCCTTCCGCGATTAAAATGACCGGCTTTGGCAGCCTCTACTCCGCCGATTACCGCAGTTGGATTGACCAGGCAGCCGGGCAGTATCAGGCTTTGAGCCAAGTGCTGAAGAGTGTTCAGTCCCAGACGATCAGAGAGCATAAGAAGCTGGCGGAAGGTGTCTATCAGACGACTTATGAAGCAGGAACCACGATTACAGTGAATTATAACCGTGTGCCGGTGAGTGTGGGCGGAGTAACCATAGACGGACGGAATTACCGGGTAGGAGGTGAGCAGCAATAATGAAGCTTAAGAAGCTGTCCCTGGAGCAAAAAAACAGATATTACGGCCTGTACTTCATTCTTCCCTGGTTCGCGGGCTTCTGCTTCCTGTTCCTGACGCCGCTGCTCTCTTCCCTGCGGTTCAGCCTTAGTAACCTGCAGGTCAATGATGAGGGCTTCACGCTGAAGTATATCGGACTCGCGAACTTCAGGGAGGCGCTGTTCTCCCATGAATCCTACGTCCGGACATTAACGGAATCCGTGATGAATATCGTGCTGAACACCCCGCTTATTCTGATTTTCAGCCTGTTTTTCGCCGTGCTGCTCAATCAGAAATTCCATGGCAGAGTGCTGGCCCGGGCCATCTTCTTCCTGCCGGTCATTCTGGCCTCGGGCATTATAGCCAGTATTGAGAACGGGGACCTGATGCAGTCTGTGGTGCGCAGCGCCAGTGATTCCACGGGCGGAGGCCTGTCGGTGATCAAGAATCTGGAGCTGACCACGCTGCTGATCGAATCCGGCCTCAGCCCTACCGTGGTGCAGTATCTGACTGGAGCGGTGAGCCGGATCTATGAGATTGTCAGCCAATCGGGCGTGCAGATCCTGATCTTTTTAGCGGGGCTGCAATCGATCTCACCTTCCCTGTATGAGGCGGCGAAGATTGAAGGCTCCACAGGCTATGAGGCGTTCTGGAAAATTACGTTTCCGATGATCGGCCCGCTGATTCTGACCAATCTGGTCTACACCATCATCGACAGCTTCATCAGCGACCAAACCAGCCGCATGGTGGTGGATACAGCGTTCAAGAGCTTCAATTTCGGGCTGAGCGCAGCCATGTCCTGGATGTATTTTGCTATCATTGCACTGCTGTTGTGGATAACGACGGCGCTGATCTCACGTAAGGTCTTTTATCAAGACTAGCGGTTAGGAAGGAGGAGCATTCATGAAGACAGAGACCGCAGCAATGCCGCACCGATCCAGGAAAGAGCAGCTGCACAGGCTGGCCTCGGCCGCCTATTGGGTGGAATTTTTGAAAAAATGGTTGTGGGTAATCGCCCGCTTTGTGCTGGTCTTCGGTATCTCGTTCGTCATCCTGTACCCGATCCTGCTGAAGCTGTCGATTGCGTTCAAGAGTATGGACGATTTGTATGATTCCACCGTGATCTGGGTCCCGCAGGCCTTCACCCTGGAGAACTTCAGGCTGGTCTTCACCGCGATGAACTATCCGGCAGTTCTGCGGAACACCCTGCTGTTGTCCTCAGCGGTCATGGTGCTTCAGACGATCATCTGTGTGCTGGCCGGTTACGGCTTTGCCCGGATTAAGTTCAAGGGGAGCGGGCTGCTGTTCGCCGCAGTAATCTTTACGATTCTTGTCCCGTCCCAGACGATCATGATCCCGCTGTACCTGCATTTCAAGAACTTTGACCTGTTTGGACTGATTGAGCTGTTCACGGGAAAACCGGCGAATCTGATCAATACGTATTGGCCGTTTATTATTTCTTCGATGCTCGGGATGGGTGTTAAGACAGGGCTGTATGTCTATATTTTCCGCCAATTCTTCAAGGGCATTCCACGGGAGATTGAGGAAGCGGCCTATGTGGACGGAGCAGGCTATTTCACCACCTTCGCGCGGGTGATTCTGCCCAATGCCATTCCGTCGATGGTAACGGTGATGCTGTTCTCCTTCGTGTGGCAGTGGAATGATTCATTCTTCACCAATATGTATCTGAACGAACCGAAGGTCATGTCATCGATGATGTCATCGGCGGGCTACGGCATTGCTACCTATATGACCGGCGGCGGCCAGGCGGCGAATTCGCTGGTTCAGGACCCGTTCTTCATGTCCATGATGATGAATACGAGTGTGCTGATGGCGATTCTGCCGCTAATTATTCTCTATGTATTCGTTCAGCGGCATTTCGTTGAGAGTGTGGAGCGGTCCGGTCTGGTTGGTTAGGAGGAGGATAGGAGCATGAAGCGGCTGGCAGTTACGGCGGTTATCGGCGTTGTTCTAGTGTGTGTTGTTGTTGTAATTCTGTTCAGTAATAGGAAAGAGGAGGAAACCCCTGTGCAGCACCAGAAACCGCCGGATGCGGCAGTGACGATAGACGGCAATGTCCGCTATCAGACTATCGATAACTTTGGCGCATCCGACGCCTGGTCCATGGACCCCCTGGGGAAGGAGTGGACCGAAGAGAATAAGAACAAGGTGGCAGATTTGCTGTTCTCACGTACCGAAGGAATCGGGCTGTCGGCCTGGCGCTTCAATATAGGCGCAGGCTCGGTAGAGACCGATCAGGCGATCATTCCAGATCCGTGGCGAAGAACGGAAGCCTTCAAAATAACGGAGGAAGCGCCGTACGACTGGAGCAGGCAGGCAGGCCAGCAGTGGTTCCTGCGGGCGGCTAAGGAGCGCGGAGTCGAATCCCTGATTGCCTTCGTCAACAGCCCGCCGGTCTGGATGACCAGGAACGGTCATGCCCAGCCTGATCCAGAGGTAGGGTCCAGTAATTTGAAGGAAGGTTCTGAAGCTGCCTTCGCCTCCTTCCTGATTGATGTGCTGGAGCATTTCAAGCAGGAAGGGCTGGAGTTCGATTACATCAGCCCCGTTAACGAGCCGACCTGGGACTGGAATCATGCGCAGCAGGAAGCCGGCCGGTACAATAATGACGACCTGAAGCGGGTGATTCTGGAGCTGCATGCCCAGCTCCGCGCCAGCGGGCTGGAAGCGCAGATCAGCGCCCCGGACGGGGTAGAGATTACCTCTCTGCTGGATGATGAGCACTACCGGGAATTCACGGGCAGCGGCGTCTATTCCAGCGGGGCTAACAGCCTGGGGCTGGGAAAATACCGAGAATATATTAAGGACCTGCTGGGTGATCCTGTGCTCAAGGAAGCGGTAGGCAATAAGATCGCCTCGCATTCCTACTGGTCCGATTACAGCCATTCCGGCGATGACCGCCTGGTTAAGCTAAGACAGCTGCTGGACGGTAATCTGAAGCAATATGATCCTGAGGCCAAGTACTGGGTTACCGAATACTGCATTATGGGCGATTATGGCCCGGGGCGGGATCTGGGAATGGAGCCGGCGTTACAGGTGGCGCGCACCATCCACTTTGATCTGACCGAGGCGGGTGCAGCCGCATGGCAGTGGTGGACCGCAGTGTCCAAGGTAGATTACAAGGACGGCTTGGTGTACACCGATTACACTCAGCCTGGGGATGAGCAGAACATACTGACCTCGAAGATCCTGTGGTCGCTCGGCAACTACAGCAAGTTCATCCGCCCCGGAGCGGTGCGGATTGCACTCTCCGGTCTGAGCCAGGAAGCCGGAAGCGAGCTGCTCGGCTCGGCTTACGTGCACGAGGAGGAGCAGAGCATGACGGCGGTGCTGGTAAATGACAGCCTGGAGGAGAAGCGGGTGCAGCTCACCCTGAGCGGACTGGGACTTAAGCCATCTGCCTTGCGTTCCTATGTAACCAATGCGCAGCTGGATCTGGCGCGCGGCGAGGATGTGGCCGTTGATGCAGCTGCTGATGGGACAGCAGATGGGGAGCAGGTATTCCAGGCCGTTATCCCGGCCAAGTCGGTGGTGACCCTGGTGGCAGGCGGGCCGGAGCTAGAGGAGGAGGCTGGTTTGCCGGGTGAAGTTGCCCAGACTCAGGCTGCACAGGAAGCTCCGGCTGCGGGAGACTATGCGGGCTATCTGTTCAGCTATTTCACAGGCGAAGGGGCCGAAGATGGCGAGCAGGTATACTTCGCCCTCAGCGAAGGTAACGACCCGCTGCATTGGAAGGAGCTGAATGGCGGGAAGCCTGTGCTTAGGTCCAGCTTGGGCAACAAGGGGGTCAGGGACCCGTTCATCATCCGTTCACCTGAAGGGGACCGGTTCTATCTCATCGCCACCGATCTGAAGATCAACGGCAACTGGGATTGGGGCGCAGCCCAGACACAGGGCAGCCGGGCGATTATCGTGTGGGAGTCAGATAATCTCGTGGACTGGTCGGAGCCTTGGGAAGCCCGGGTATCACCTGAGGAAGCGGGGAATACCTGGGCACCTGAGGTGATCTATGACCAGGAGAGCAGGGAATATATCGTATTCTGGGCCTCGCGGATGTACGCCGATACCACTCACACCGGGGACGCCTACCAGACAATCATGTACAGCAAGACTCGCGATTTCCGCGCGTTCACAGAGCCGCAGGTCTATATGGACTATGGGCATTCGATCATTGATACCACTATGGCGGCGTATAACGGGAAGATCTACAGATTTACTAAGGATGAGCGCGAGCAAGGCCCGGAATCCCCTTTTGGCAAAATGGTGTTCCAGGAGTCCCTGGATTCGGTATTCGCCCCTGCGGTGAAGCTGCTAAGCGGGAGTGTCGGCGGACTGAAGGGCATTGAAGGGCCAACCCTGTTCAAATCCAATACGGAGAAGAAGTGGTATCTGTTTGTGGATGAATTCGGAGGGAGAGGGTACATCCCGCTGGAGACGGAAGATCTGGATTCCGGCAAGTGGACGGTATCCTCTAATTATGAGCTGCCGGCCAGCCCCCGTCATGGAACGGTAATTCCGGTCACCCGGCGTGAGTACGACGCTCTGAACGCCAAGTTCATGCAATGATCTCAGGCCTGGCTTAGCGTGGCAAGTGGAAACGGCATTGCCGTCCTTTTAAAGGACGGTACCGTTTCAGCGAGAAATAGAAGGATAAGTTATCGTGTGGAACATATAAATTCTTATATTTTAAATAAAAACAGGTTCACCCTTGCCATTACGGCAGAGGTGAACCTGTTTGCTTAGAGCATCATGCTGAAAGCAGATGCTTATTTCGCGCTTTCGTAACGCTTGCCGACTTCTTCCCAGTTCACTACGTTCCAGAACGCTTTGATGTAGTCAGGACGTTTGTTCTGGTAGTTCAGGTAGTAGGCATGCTCCCATACATCGAGGCCGAGGATTGGAGTTGCGCCTTCGCTGATCGGGTTGTCCTGGTTCGGTGTGCTGGTTACAGCAAGCTTGCCGTCTTTCACAACGAGCCAAGCCCAGCCGCTGCCGAAGCGTGTAGTAGCCGCAGTAGCGAAGTCTTCCTTGAATTTATCGAAGCCGCCCAGCTCGCTGTCAATGGCAGCAGCCAGTGCGCCCGCAGGTGCGCCGCCGCCGTTCGGTCCAATCACTTCCCAGAATAGGGTGTGGTTGGCATGTCCACCGCCGTTATTGCGGACCGCTGTGCGGATCGCTTCAGGTACAGCGTTCAGGTCGGTCAGAAGCTCATCGATGCTCTTGTTTTGCAGTTCGGGTGCCTTTTCCAGTGCGGCGTTCAGGTTCGTCACATAAGTGTTATGGTGCCTGTCATGATGAATCTCCATCGTCAATGCGTCGATGTGTGGTTCAAGTGCGTTGTTCGGGTACGGAAGTGCCGGTAATTGAAAAGCCATGGAAAAATCCCTCCTGATTATATGTTGGTTTTGGTATATATCCGTTGAGATACTATTATTAAAACGCATCTGGAACAATAATGCAACATTAAATAAACAAAAATGTTTAAAAAGTATTTTCTTATCCTCCGTACACAGAAAGTGTTAAGCCTATGTTAAACTATTAAGGCTTAGTAACTGGGACGTTTTGACTACGTAATCTCCTAATACATGTTAAATATGAAACTATATTGCATGTAAACGCTTCATATCAAGCGCTTTCAAAAGAAAAATGATGATAACGCGAGAAAAGTGTGCTTTAATAGAGACAAAAGCAGGTATTCCTCGGTTTTTGATGCTTTTTTCCACTTTATACTGTTATGGAAACCCCTTCTTTTTGTAAAATCATAAGCCATAGAAAAGGGAGACTTTTAAGTATGCACGTTCGTTCCTTTCAATTAAGCGATGTTACTCCAGTGACTGAATTGCTGCAGACCGCATTATCGGAAGAATGTTTCGAGAGCACGATCGAGCCTTTCTCCAGGCAATTGTCATGGGATTCTGATCTCATTGTAGTTGCTGAGGATGAAGGAGAAATCATCGGTGCGCTGATTGGTACGATTGAGAAGAATCACGGCTGTTATTTCCGCATTGCCGTCCATCCTGATTACCGCCGCAGAGGAGTCGGCAAGAGTCTTGTAACGGCTATGGAGAGCAGATTTCAGGCGCGGAAGGTCAGCGGCATTTATGTTGCCGTCGATGAACACAATTCTTTTGCAATGCCTCTCTATGAAGCCATGGGTTATGACGAGAACCACATCTTCAAATCCGTGCGTAAGCTGAGCATTGTCGGGTAACCGCTGCTGAACCGCTGCTGTAAGCGGAATCAATTGTCAGAGTAGAGAACTGTTGCAGGGCGGGTACTTCAAGCATTTGGGTATTCCTGCATAGTCTGTTTCATTATACTAAAGCATATCTTCCCTATGTCCATTGCAAATGGGCGGGAGATATGCTTTTCTATTGTTAAGGAACGGATAACCCAATCGAAGCAAGTAGGTGGCCTATGAACCGGGAGCTTGAAGAAGATTTCATGCGGAGCCGCAGACAAAGATACAGATCAGTGACGCATAACAAGTCCAGACAGAAGTCCGGAAGAACGTGGATCAAGGATATGCGGGAGTGGATCATTACAGCGGGGATTGTGTTCGCAGTGATGTCGCTGCTTAATATCTATGTGTTCAATGTGTCTACTGTAATCGGCCAATCCATGCAGCCTACCCTGTATCAGGGAGAGAAGCTGATTATTAATAAAATCGCCCTCAGCTTCGGGAATCCGGGCCGCGGGGAGGTTGTCGTCCTTCATGATCCCAGTACGGGACCCAGCCGCAAGGAATATCTGGTCAAGCGGGTAATCGGCATTCCCGGCGATATCATTGAAGTACGGAACCAGCAGCTCTACCTCAACGGCAAACTGCTGAATGAGCCTTATATTGATACGTCTATAGAAGATCCTGATTTCAGCAGCCTGACCGTGCAGGCGGGGACCTACTTCGTCATGGGGGATAACCGGCATGCCGGAGCCAGCAAGGACAGCCGTTATTTCGGCGCTGTCGCAGGGGAGAGTATCGTGGGTAAGGTGTCCCTGATCTGGTGGCCTTTCTCTAAGATGAAGGCCCTGTAGAGTTACCTTATTCATTCTATAAAGGAGAGGCGGATATGCACCTCAACATCCAGAAAGGTTACGCTCCGCCTCCTTCCAAATGGGAGGAACTTAAGGCTGAGATTAAGGCGGCCGCAGCGGCGCTCGGTATCGATGATATCGGGTTCACCACTGCGGAGCCGTTTTTATATTTGAAGAACATTCTCCAGGAGCATCGGGACAACGGATATGAATCCGGGTTCGAGGAGCCTGATCTGGACAAGCGGACGGTTCCGGCCCTGCAGTCCGGGGAGCAGCCGCTCTCCATCATTGCCATTGCGGTGGCCTATCCCTCCAAAATGGAGAACCCGCCCAAATCCGAGCCGGGTGCGCGCAGAGGTATTCTGGCCCGCGCCTCCTGGGGCCAGGATTACCATCATGTGCTCCGTGAAGCGCTGGCGAAGCTGGAGGGATTCATCCGTGAGCGTGTCCCGGATGCTGTGCTGGAGAGCATGGTGGATACCGGGGCGCTTGTAGACCGGGCTGTGGCAGAGCGGGCGGGGATCGGCTTCAGCGGGAAGAACTGCTCGATCATCTCCCCCAAGTGGGGATCATGGATCTATCTGGGGGAGATGGTGACGAATCTCCCGCTGCCTCCCGACCAGCCTGTGCAGGAAGGCTGCGGTGACTGCACCAAATGCATCGACGCCTGTCCTACCGGCGCGCTGGTAGGACCGGGCCAGCTTAATGCCCAGGCCTGTATCTCCTTTCTGACCCAGACGAAGGGCTTCCTGAGCGATCACTATATGACCAAGATCGGCAACCGGCTGTATGGCTGTGACACCTGCCAGATTGTCTGTCCGCATAACCGGGGCAAGAACTGGAACCACCGCCCGCAGCTTCTGCCTGATCCTGAGGTGGTCAAGCCGCTGCTGCTGCCGATTCTGGACCTCAGCAACCGGGAGTTCAAGGAGAAGTTCGGCAGCAGCTCGGCGGCTTGGCGCGGCAAGAAGCCGATGCAGCGTAATGCGGTCATTGCGCTGGGCAATTTCAAGGAGGCTTCGGCGGTGCCGAAGCTGACGGAGCTGCTGCTGAAGGAGCCCCGGCCGGAAATGCGCGGAACCTCAGCTTGGGCGCTCAGCCGCATCGGCGGTGAAGAAGCGCTTGCGGCTGTTGAGCAGGCGCTGGAGAGCGAAGAGGACAGTACAGTGCGCGACATGCTGGAGCAGGCCGCGGGCAAGCTGCGTGAGCAGGGAGCAGCCGACGGGAAATGAACCGGCTGGCAGCGGGATTTGCCAATTGCTGTCCAGTTGTTGAAATGCTATGATAGATTCGCGTGCCTGAACAGGGTTATCGCCAGACAATAGAGTACAAAGGTGGATTACAGATGAATATTGCATTGCCTATTATTACGCTTGTGGTAGGTCTGATCGGCGGTTTCTTCATCGGTGTGTATTATCTGCGCAGACAGATGACAACGATGCAGAATGATCCTGAAATGCTGCAGAAGGTTGCCAAGCAAATGGGGTATAACCTGAACGGGAAGCAAATGCAGCGTGCCCAGCAGATGATGAAGAACGGTAACCCGCCGGGGCGTCCTGCTGCGGGCAAAGGAAATTCCCGCAAGAAGTAATGTAATAATGATGATTGTATGAAATAGATAAGAGTCAGCTGCAGGTGTGGAAGGGGGAGTTTTCATGGGGGGCATCAAGGAGTACAAGAACGGGAAGGTTTCTGTAAACCGGGAGCAGATTGAGTATCATGTAGAGAAGATTCTGGAATTAATCGGTGAGGATACCAGCCGCGAAGGCTTGCTCGAAACACCGGCCAGAGTGACCCGGATGTATGAAGAGATCTTCGGCGGTTATTCCATTGATCCGCGCGAAGCGCTGGGCGTAACCTTCGACGAGTCTCATGAGGAACTGGTTATTGTGAAGGATATTGTCTATTATAGCCAATGCGAGCATCACATGGCTCCATTCTTCGGCAAGGTGCATATCGGCTATGTGCCAAGCGGCCGTATTGCCGGACTCAGCAAGCTGGCCCGGCTTGTAGAAGCGGTCAGCCGCCGGTTACAGGTGCAGGAGCGTATCACGGCCCAGATCGCCGACATCATGACCGAGGTGCTGAATCCGCACGGTGTCATGGTGGTAGTCGAAGGGGAGCATTTGTGCATGTGTGCCCGGGGCGTGAAGAAGCCGGGCAGTAAGACGGTTACGATGGCCACCCGCGGCTCGTTCCGTGAGGACGCTGCGGCAAGGGCCGAATTCCTGGCCTTGATCAAGGAATAGGAACGGAAAAGCCCGCCTGCCACTTCGACAGTGGCGGCGGGCTTATTTGCGCGGGGGATGCGTGGGGCAACACGCCACAGCTTCTAATAAATTTAGAAAAATCCTGCAAGAAGTGCAACAATGCCGCCCGACAGAAGCGCCCTATGCGGAAATCCTGCACGAAATGCAACAAATGCAGCGCTAACTTGCTATAAGCACCTAAATTCCTGCAAATGATGCAACAATACACCGCAACCAGTCATATTTCTAGAAAAATCCTGCAAAAAGTGCAACAATGCTGCTTCAAACAAGCGGTTAGTGAGAGTGAATACCCTCAGAATTGACCATAGATATAGATACACAGAAAGCCGCTATGAAAGGGACAAATCCATCAGAATGTGCGAAAAACCGAAGACACCGTAGAGCCTTAGAAAGGCTCCCAGACGAGCTTGCGGGCGGCACCGTAGCGCTCGGCGACATAAGGCCAGTTCACGACTCTCCACCAGTCCTGGATGTAATCGGCGCGGTTGTTCTGATGCTTAAGGTAGTAAGCATGCTCCCATACATCGAGTGCCAGCAGCGGAACGACATCCCATTGGGACAGGTTCTGATGCTTCTCAGCCGTCAGAATCTCCAGTCTGCGGCTGCGCGGGCTCCAGACCAAGAGGGCCCATCCGCCGCCCTCGACTTTACCCGCGGCCTCAGTGAACTGGGCCTTGAAGGCTTCATAGCTTCCGAAGCTGCGTTCTATGGCGTCCAGCAGGGCGCCGGAGGGCCGGCCGCCTCCTTGCGGGGACATGACCTTCCAGAAGATAGTATGCAGATAGTGTCCGGCCCCATTGAAAGCAAGCTCCCGCTCCCAATGCTTCACCAGATCGAAGTCGCCACTCAGGCGCGCTTCCGCCAGCTTGTTCTCCGCCTTGTTCAGGCCGTCTACATAGCTTTGGTGATGCTTGTCGTGATGGATGATCATCGTCTTCTCGTCAATATACGGCTCCAGTGCATTATAAGCATAAGGCAGAGGGGGAAGCGTATGCCCGCCAATGGGAACCGGGCCTGCCTCGCGGGCTTCCCATAACGGAACTGCGAAGCTTCCTGTTCCCTGAAGACTTTCTCCGCTTGCAGCCGGATCGGGTGAAGGCGCGGCTTCAGCCTGCTCCGGCGGATTCATCCGCAGCATCCCGGGCCCGTAGTCCGCAGGGGTCAGGGCGGCCAGCACAGCGAGGAAGTATTCAGACTCCCGGATGAAGTGCAGCAGCGTGATTCCCGCCAGGGGGAAGGCATTGACGGCGGCGCTGGCCTCCTTCATGGCCTTCAGGTGCCTGATGAATTCGGCGGATTGGTCGCAGGCGGTGTGCAGCAGCCGCCCGGCTTCGGCGGATGGACTCCCGGGACCGCCAGTGTTCGGTGCCTGCGGAGTGGAAAGCAGATGCTGGGCTGCCTGTTCTGTAGCCAGGAATACAATGGCCCAGTCCTCCAGCAGCTTCACATAAGGCTCCTCCAGGCGTGGGATGATCTGGATTAGAACCTCGGCATGCTCCTTCTCCTGTTTTTTCCAGAAGGCGATTTCCCCTAGAATCTGTACTGGCGGCGGTGCAACGAATACATATGGCATGACATGTAGTCCTCCCGTCCTAAAGTTTCATCGGTCCATTATATGCGGGAGAGGAACAGCTTATGAGACTAGCCTGTGCGGGGAAATGCGGTGGACTGAAGGTCCTAGCGCCACGCACAGTAAAAAGGCATGCACAGAATGTATCACAAGATACATCTGCACATGCCTTAGGGTAACGATAAGAAGCTTATTTGCTTGCGGTTGGATTGCTGTGGCTCCCGCTGATCTGGGCCAGCTGTACATTCCCGAGAAAAGCGGATACCCGCCGCAGATACTCACGCGGATGCTCGCGGAACAGCAGCTCATGATGGCTGTTCTCCACGATCCATGAATCCGAATACGGATTGCTCTGGTTCGCCGCCAGTTCCTCGGCAATCGGATAAGGTGCCTTATCGTCCTTAGTGCCGTGCATGAACAGCACCGGGAACGGATAATCCTCCGATTTGACCTTGGAATAAGGAATCTGATTCAGTCCTGTGCCGTTCAGCACCGGGAAGAGCATCTCCATAATCTCCAGCGAAGGCTGGCGGGGAAGATTGATGTTCTGCTTAATATTATGGTACAGGGTGTCCGGCTCCAGCAGGAAGGTGCTGTCGAGAATCATAGCATCCACATCTTTGGTTACAAGTCCTGCCTGCAGGGCGGTACCTGCGCCCATCGAGAAGCCCCAGACCACAATCTGGTCTGCCCCCTGCTCCTTGGCGAACTCAATGGCTCCGAGCAGCTGCTGGGATTCCTTTTTGCCGCCAGTTGCGATATCCCTGTCGGTCTTGGAGGCGAAGCCGTAGTCGAACATGACGACATTGAATCTCAGGCTGTGCGCATAGTGGGCCAGATCATACATGGGAACCCAGCTCTCTTCGCGGTTCGCGCCGTAGCCGTGACTAAAAATAATGGTTTTGGTAGCTCCCTTGGAAGGAATATACCATCCCTCCATCATCCGGCTGCCGTCCTTGGCAGGGAAGCTGATATCCTCGTAGGCTAGCCCCTTGGCCTGATAAGGATTGGAGTAGAGTGGGGCTACGGTAGGGTTCGAGAGTACCCAGGCGATATAGGCATGCAGGGCGATGAAGCAGAATACAAAGAAGAAGAATACGGATAACAGCAATGCCACAATGACGTGCTTGACGCGTATCATCCGAATCGGAATTAAGGTTGACGAAGCGGACTTATCCTCGTTAGGGATACGGGAGACCGGCGCGCCGGGATGACTAGTTGCCAGATTCATAAGGTCCCCTCCTGAAAAATTTCAAGATTCAGAGCATGAATAGTTCATATATTTAATCGTAAATTTATGCCCTTACAAAGTCAATGGAAATGGTTCTTTTGTAATGTAACTGTAAACTGCGGACGGCTGATTATGGATACGGAATCTGCTGGACTTTATTTAGGCTTTTGCACTAAGATAGGGATATCTTAATAATTATGTAACCGGGTTTCAATAGGTGAAACATGTGAAGGGGAGATCGGGGTGGAAGACCGGAAGCTGACTGTACGCGCCGTAGAACGTGCGCTGGATATATTACTGTGCTTTACTCAGGATAATGATGATTACGACCTTAGTCTGACGGAGATCTCTGCGAAGATTGGCCTGCATAAAAGCACAGTGCACCGTCTGTTGACTACACTGGAGGAGAAGGGCTTCCTGCAGCGGGACGAGGGGACGGACAAATACCGCCTGGGTATCCGCATCTGGGAGCTGTCGACACATCTTCCGACGCTGAACGAGCCTGCGGTGCTTCTGCTGCCCGCCATGGAGCGGCTGCGCGACCGCCTGGGCGAGACGGTCAGCCTGTATCTGCGCGACAATCTGGAGCGTGTGCGCATTCAGGCGGTGCAGAGCCGCCAGGCTATCCGCCGGGTAGCACAGATCGGCGCAAGGCTGCCGCTCTCGGTAGGCGCATCCAGCAAGGTGCTGGCTGCTTACGCGCCGCCGGAAGTGCAGGTCCGGCTGCTGGCCGACCCCGCATGGCCGGACAGCGTAGACCGCAGCCAGTATCTGGAGCAGCTGAAGGAGATTACCCGCTGCGGCTATGCAACCAGCTTCGAGGAACGGGAGCCGGGAGCGGCAGCCGTAGCTGTGCCCATCGCCGGCCGGGCCGGGGGTGTGGTAGCAGCGCTCTCGCTGTCCGGCCCGGTCAGCCGTCTGTCGCTTGAGACTCTGGAGGAATATGCTGTCATTCTGGCTGAGGCCGCTGCTGAAATGGGCCTAATGATGGGCTGAGCTGGAGGCCTCCGGCAGCAGATTCGTGCAGGAAAACTTTAGGAAATACAGGCTATTCAGCCTTCGACTTTCATTGTATATCTAGTTAAAATGAACTATCATTAGTAATGATTAGCTAAATTGAGATTGAAGAAATAAGAGGAATCCAGTGCACGAGGTGATGGGATGAAAGTAGTTATACCCGATTCACTGATGGGAGAAATTCAAGAGCTCCAGGATACGTTCGGCTCTGCTACGGGTCAGGCGCTTGTGCTTACGGATCAGGCCGGGAATGTGGTTACCCGCCCAACGCTGTCCGGAATATTCTATCAGAAGATGTTTAAATCTTTACAGGTCATAGAGCGGCCCTTCGAGCCTGCATTGCTTAGATTGGGCCCCTTATCATATCCTGCCGTACTTGAGGAGTGGGTCCCGGGGCTGAAGTATGTGGTCAGTCCGCTGGTTCCTGACTATGGACAGACGTACTATTTATGGTCCGGCTTATATATGGAAGAAGGCACCCGCGGGCTTGTGCTGCAGGCGTTCGAGGCCAAGATGCGGAATCACCCCGACTATGAGATGCTGAAGGATGTACTGGCCGTCATGCCTGAGCTTAGCAGGGAAGGCATCGCCAGCATCAGGGGGAAATTGAGTGTGCTCGGGAATGTGCTCTCCAAATTGCTGGCGGGGTGCGCAGTGAAGCCGCTGGAACAGAGACGGGGGCTGCTGATTTCTCAGCTGTTATCCAATCTGGAGAGTGAGTTCCTGAAGATAGAGGTTGTGCTGCAGCAGATGGCCGGTACGTTATCTGCTGCAGAGCTGTATGCCTTTGCCCAAGAGGAGGAGGCCGGCCAGTTCAAGGTGAAATATTCTGCCGGCAAAGAAGCAGGACTCCTCATGAATGCCGGGTTCCAGCAAGGAGACGGTTTTCTGGGACAGGCAGTTCTGGGCATGGAGCCCAGGCACTGGCAGAGCGTTGCCCAAGATTCAAGATCGTTATTCTTCACCCAGCGCGGGATGACGCAGCCGGAATATTTATCATGCTATCCGGTGAGAATTCACAGCGGGAAGAGAGCATTGCTGCTCGCTGTGGGCTTTGGGAAGAGCCGCCTGATACAGGACTATGCCCAGTATGAGCAGAATGTTACTGCGCTCCTGGGCTTATCCGGACGGGGAGAACAGCTGGTGCAGCGTGAAGCCCTGCGCAGGGAGGCCACCCTGCGTTTGAAGGAAGCTGCCCGCCTGCTGCCGCAGGCCGCATCCACCCAGGAGCTGGGCACCGGTCTGCTGGATATGATTATGGGCATGCCGTTCTTCCCGTCATCGGTACTCGTATTCTTCGAGGAGCAGACCGCGGATACCCATTACGCCAAGGGGTGGAGGCCGGAGGAGATTGCGCCGTATGTCCAGGACCTCCAGTCCAGGTACTCCTCGCAGGCATTTCTCTCTTCTGCGGTCATCAACGGGGAGGTGGAGGGGCAGGTCTTGCTCGAATGTCCGCTGATTGCCGAGAAGGTATTCAAGGGCATTCTGTCTGTTGGCTTCAGACGCCGCAGCGAAGCTGAGGAGTGGCTGTCCTTAACCGGCTGTCTCGCCAGTCTGGCGAGTACTTCGATCCGTCTGTTCGAGAAAGAAGCCAGACATATGAAGCAGGCAGGGGTCTTCACCGCTCAGACGCTTCATTATCTCCAGCTCAATAATCCCGAGCTGCACCGCCTGTCGGCAGAGGCTTCTGCTATGGCGTATGAGCTTGCCCGTTATACAGGGCTGCCGGAGCGGGAGTCAGAACAGATGAGAACGGCTGCGCTGCTGGCTCCGTTCAGGCTGGAATTCCTGCATGGGTACGGATTCTACCCGGAGGAGCTTTCTTTGCTGAAGCAGGTGGACCAGTTTGCTTCGTTCTATTTTGAGATCAATAAGCCTTCGGTCTCTGTCACTGCCCAACTGCTCGTGCTGGTGCTTCATCATGCAGGCAAAGGCGCGGACAAGGAGCTGCTGGCGGACACGGATCTGGAGTGGCTGAACCCCTCGCGCTTCTATCTGGATGACCATGTGGTTGGGGAGCTATACAGTGAGCCGCGTAATACCTTCCAATCCTTTTTGCGCAGCCGCTCGGAAGCGATGCCCGCCAAAAGAGGTGTGTCGGCAGGGAAGCTGCTGAACAGTACAGCGCTAAAGACGCCCAAGGAGGAATGGGGAATCTCACCGCGCGAGGAGGAAGTGCTGGAGCTGATTATTCTGGGCAAGACGAATAAGGAGATTGCCAGCGCCTTGTTTATCAGCGAGCATACCGTCAAGAATCATCTAAGCCGCATTTTTAATAAAATGGACGTAACGGACCGTTCACAGATCATAGCTCTGGTCTACAAAAGAATATTCGATTCCGAACGTATCGAGATGTCCTGAAAGCCCTCCTGAGGCTGCGATAATTAATTCGCTTATTTCAGAGAAATGAAATCCCCTTTCCAGCGAAAGGGGATTTTTTGTTGATTAGGAAATTATGATTTTCGTCCGATGTGTATAAGTTGTGCATAAAGTTGGGGAAAAGTGTCTTGGAGCATCGGCGGGATGACTATATTCTTATTCAGTAATAGGAATGACTTCGTTCATTTCACCGAACCCATGGACAGCGCGTGGTCATCTGGGCCGGATAAGGTCGAAAAACCGACTACATTCGGTGCGGCGGGGGAGTGCGGGCCGGATAAGGTCAGAAAACCGACTACATTCGGTGAGGCAGGGACGTGCGGGCCGGATAAGGTCAGAAAACCGACTACATTCGGTGAGGCAGGGACGTGCGGGCCGGATAAGGTCGGAAAACCGACCACATTCGGTGTGGCAGAGGCGTGTGGGCCGGATAAGGTCGAAAAACCGACTACATTCGGAGAGGCAGGGACGTGCGGGCCGGATAAGGTCGGAAAACCGACTACATTCAGTGCGGCGGAGGTGCGGGGGCGGGAATTGGTCGGAAAACCGATCACAATGGGGATGCTGCAGGTATTTGTTCCTGCGGAAAGTTCCGGGAGTGTTGTCAGCCGGCTAACTCTATGATATATTACTGATGATAATGATTATCAATATCATATATACATAGGGGGATTATCCTTGCGCTACTCTAAACAAAGTCTTGTCCTGATTGTCTATACTCTCGTCATGGCTGTCCTGCTGGCAGCCTGCGGTTCATCGGGTAATTCCGGCTCTGGCTCCGGGACGGCAGCGAATGCACCTGCACCCGCAGCTTCTGAAGCACCTACTGCTGCTCCGGCTGCTGGCGAGCCTTCCACTGAAGCAGAGATGGTTACCTTCCAGGATAGCGCCGGTGAGGTTCAAGTGCCTAAGAATCCGCAGCGAATCGTGGATACTACAGCTTTTTATACAGGATATCTTTTGGCACTGGGTGTGAAGCCGGTAGGGGTCATGCAAGGAGCCAAGGATAGTCCATATCTTGCAGACATGCTTGAAGGTGCAGAAGGGCTTGGTGATGATGTCACCCCGGAGAATATCCTGTCTCTGGACCCTGACCTGATTATTGTGTATACCGGCACAGAAGGCATCGATAAGCTGAAGGAAATCGCGCCTGTGGTACAGATTAAATATGGCGCCAAGAATTATAAGGATCAGATGCTCGACTACGGCAAGCTGGTGAACAAGAATGATGAGGCGAAGGCCTGGATCGCTCAGTGGGAGGCCCGGATTGCTGAGCTGAAGCCGCAGGTGCAGGCTGCTGTTGGTAATAAGACGGTATCTATCCTGAACCCATATGCCAAGGGGCTGTTTGTATTCGGACATAACTATGGCCGTGGCGGTGAGATTCTGTATGGGGAGTTCGGGCTGAAGGCTCCCGCAGAAGCGCAGAAGGAGGCCATCGACAGCGGAACTGGCTGGGCTTCCATCTCCCTGGAGAAGCTGCCGGACTTTGCCGGAGACATTATCTTCACTTGCCCGTGGTCAGGGGATACTACAGACCCGAAGATTGTCTATGACAATCCGCTGTGGAAGGGGCTTCCGGCGGTCAAGGCAGGGAATGTATTCCAGTTGAACCCTGCTGCCGATACGTACAATGATCCGATCTCCCTGGAGAAGCAGCTGGATTTCATTACGACCAGCCTGCTGTCAGTCAAATAGGGCTTACGTGGATATGACAGAAAAAGCTGCGCCGGTATCAGACTGAAATCTGATACCGGCGCAGCTTGTATAATGATCTAGCCTTATGGAGCAGACTTATTCTACCGGTTGAGCCGCTTCCGAAGCTGTAGCATCTGCCAGCATCTGGCGGAGTACCGTCTGCAGAATACCGCCATTGCGGTAGTAGTCGATATCTACGCTGCTGTCGAGACGGGCAATGACCGGGAAGTCGAACTGGGTGCCGTCTTCACGGGTAGCAGTGACTGTCAGCTCCTGTCCGGGAAGGACATGGTTGTCAAGACCGGTAATGTCGAAGGTCTCGCGTCCGGTCAGCCCCATGCTGCTCCAGCCATGACCTTCCTGGAACTGCAGCGGCAGCACACCCATGCCGACGAGATTGCTGCGGTGAATCCGCTCGAAGCTCTCAGCGATGACGGCTTTGACTCCGAGGAGGAGTGTTCCCTTGGCAGCCCAGTCGCGGGAGCTGCCTGTGCCGTATTCTTTACCGGCGATAACGATCAGGTTCTGTCCGGCAGACTGGTACAGCATGGAGGCGTCATAGATCGACATGACCTCATCACTCGGCAGGAAGGTGGTTACGCCGCCTTCTGTTCCAGGAGCCACTGCGTTGCGGATACGGATGTTGGCGAAGGTACCGCGCATCATCACCTCATGATTCCCGCGGCGCGAGCCGTAAGAGTTGAAGTCAGCGCGTTCTACGCCATGGCCGCGCAGATATTCTCCGGCCGGACCGGAAGTGGAGATATTCCCGGCTGGCGAGATATGGTCGGTAGTGACGGAATCGCCAAGCAGCGCAAGCACACGTGAGCTCTTGATATCCTGGATGTCAGAGGCACCGTCTGCCAGATGCTCGAAGAATGGCGGATTCTGAATGTAAGTGGAGTTGTTATCCCATTCATACAGCTCGCCTTCCGGTACCGGAATGTTATTCCAGCGTTCATTGGCCGTGAATACATTCTCATATTTGCTGCGGAACATTTCCGGACTGAGCGAGAGCGCTACGGCTTCGCGGATCTCGGCTGTAGTCGGCCAGATATCGGCCAGGAAGACAGGCTCACCCTGCGGATCATAGCCTAGCGGCTCGGTCTTCAGGTCAATATTCACCGTGCCGGCCAGGGCGTAGGCGACAACCAGCGGCGGGGAAGCCAGATAGTTGGCTTTGACCTGGGCATGCACGCGGCCCTCGAAGTTACGGTTCCCGGAGATGACTGCGGCAACCGTCATATCATGCTCTGTAATGGCTTCGCTGACTTCATCCGGCAGCGGGCCGGAGTTACCGATACAAGTGGCGCAGCCGTAGCCGGCCAGGTAGAAGCCGAGCGCTTCCAGCGGCTTCAGCAGATCTGCCTTCTGCAGGTATTCCGTAACGACCAGCGATCCGGGAGTCAGGCTGCTTTTGACATAGCCCGGTTTGGTGAGACCGCGTTCTACTGCCTTCTTGGCAAGCAGTCCTGCGCCCAGCATTACGCTCGGGTTGGAGGTGTTCGTACAGCTCGTGATGGCAGCAATGACAACCGCTCCTGTGGTGAGCTTGCTAGTGCTTCCGTTCTTATGCTGAATCTCAACTTCTTCGGCAATCTTCTCGTCGCTGAGGCCATAGCCGCCCTTGTCGACAGGTGTACGGATAATACCTTCGAAATTCTCCTTCATATGGGTAAGCTCTACCCGGTCCTGCGGACGCTTCGGTCCTGCCAGACTGGGAACCACAGAAGCCAGATCCAGCTCAATGACATCGCTGAATGCCGGGTCCGGTGTCTCTGAAGTGCGGAACATACCCTGCGCCTTATAATAATCCCCCACCAGCTCTACCAGCTCATCCGGGCGTCCAGTGCTGCGCAGATAGGCCAGCGTCTCCTCATCTACAGGGAAGAAGCCGATCGTAGCGCCGTATTCAGGAGCCATGTTGGCTACTGTCGCACGGTCTGCCAGACTGATATTCGCCAGACCCGGACCGTAGAATTCGACGAACTTGCCGACTACGCCTTTTTTGCGCAGCATTTGGGTAACGGTAAGGGCCAGATCGGTAGCTGTAGCGCCTTCCATCAGACTGCCGGTCAGCTTGAAGCCGACGACATCCGGGGTAACGAAATACAGCGGCTGTCCAAGCATTCCTGCTTCAGCCTCAATTCCGCCGACGCCCCAGCCCACTACGCCAAGGCCGTTGATCATTGTAGTATGGGAATCCGTGCCGACCAGGGAATCCGGGTAGACAACGGTCTCTCCGTCAATGGTCTTAGTGGCCGCTACAGAAGCCAGGTACTCCAGGTTCACCTGATGCACAATTCCGGTTGCCGGAGGAACCGCACGGAAATTATTGAAGGCGGTCTGTGCCCAGCGCAGGAAGCGGTAGCGCTCCTCATTACGCTCGAATTCTACGTTCATATTATATTCAAGGGCATCGGCCGTTCCGAATGCATCAACCATAACCGAATGGTCAATAACAAGGTCAACCGGTACAAGCGGGTTGATCTTCTTCGGGTCGCCGCCCGCCTTCTTGACGGTATCGCGCATAGCCGCGAGATCGACAACTACAGGTACGCCGGTGAAATCCTGCAGGACAATCCGGGCAGGAATGAACGGGATTTCCTTATTGCGGTCAATGCCGCCTGACCAGTTGGCCAGCTGCTTGACATGTTCTTCAGTAATCGCCCGTCCGTCATATTGGCGGACAGCCGCTTCGAGTAATACCTTAATGGAGAATGGCAGAGAGGAAATGTCGCCTGCACCTTGCTCCTCCAGAGCGTTCAAATGATAGTAGCGATAAGTTTTGCCACCTGAGTTCAGGTTCTTGGCCAATGAAAAATGGTCCTTGCTTGGCATATATGCGCCTCCTCGTTTCATCTGGTGAAACTACATTTCATAATTCCTATACTTTAAGTATAACGTTTACAATGGGGGGAGTAAAGTTTTTTTTGCTCTTTGATGTAAGGTATATTCAGGGTTCACACAGATGCATAGAACCCTCAGCCCCCTGACTTCCTTGCAGTTAAATCGCTCCCGCTTCCGTATAGGTGCAAGCAATCCTTCATATACATAGGACAGCAGCCATTATGGCGGTGAAACCGTGAAGGAATATTCTTAGCTTACATCATATACATTCTTATCTTTGAACGAAAGGGCGGAGTATGAATGGAGCAGCAGTGGAAGAAAAGTCTCTATGTCTATGTGGACCAGCTGAACAAGGGGCGGGTTGCACCTGGCGCCGAGCCGCGCCATACCACGATCAGGGACCCCCGGTTCCTGGACGAACAGCGCACGCGTTCCCGCCGGATCGCCCAGTGGTATACCCGCCGGGGCATTACTCCGCTGCGAGGGGAGACGGGGGTGCGGACGCTGCGGACCGTGCGGCAGAATCCAGCCGAGGTGGTCGCCGATGTGGCGCTGCACAGTGCCTTCTATTATGAGAAGGGCGGGATGACGCACCGTGAGGATGTGGTGGAGTCGGAGCGCCTGACCTTTATACGTGAAAAGGGCGGCTGGGAGATTGTGAACGTGGAGCGCCGTGTGCCTGAGCGGAATGGGGTGCGCAAGGTGGTGGAGAAAGATCCGGCTCTGAGGCTCTCGGAGTGGGGGGAGGCTCTGCCTGATCCGCGTCCGTCCCAGCCGCTGCTGAACCGCCGTGTCCTGAAGGGCGCTAGTGGTGTTCGCGAGGTGCGATACCGCCGGGAGGAAGCGGCAGCCTATGCGGACCTCTGGTGGAAGGAAGGGAACCCGGAGTTCGAGATTTTCGAGGTGGACTGCACCAATTATGTCTCCCAATGTCTCTTTGCAGGGGGAGCGCCTATCAACTATACTGGTAAAAGAGAAACGGGCTGGTGGTACAAGGGCTATAATGGAGCCCAGGAATGGTGGAGCTTCAGCTGGGCGGTCTCCGACAGCCTGAAGCGTTATCTGAGCGGGAGCCGGGGAAGCGGGCTGCGTGCGGAGATTGTCGAGCGGCCGGAGCAGCTTCAGCTGGGCGACATTATTCAGTATGACTGGGACGGGAACGGACATTATCAGCACAGCACGATTGTTACCGCATTTGATGCGGGCGGGCAGCCGCTGGTGAATGCGCGGACGGTTAGCAGCCGTCACCGCTTCTGGGATTACAAGGATTCCTACGCCTGGACGGACCGGACGGCTTATCGTTTTTTTCATATTAATGACTATTTATAGTTCAGAAAGAGGTTAATGCATGGGGAACGCTAAAACTACCGTAGGACTGGTGTACGGCGGCAAATCCGGAGAGCATGAGGTATCGCTGCAGACGGCTTATGCGGTTATGAACGCTTTTGACTACGATAAATATGAGATTATTCCGTTCTATATCTCCAAACAGGGGGTATGGAAGATAGGTGCAGTGCTGGAGGCTCCCTTCCCCGCGATTGAGCAGCTTAAGCTCTCCGGGGTGGCTGGTGATATGGGCACGGCCCTGAATGCCTTGTTCAGCGGGCTCAGCGGAGGCGAGCAGGTCATAGACGTCATGTTCCCGCTGCTGCATGGCACGAACGGCGAGGACGGCACCATTCAGGGACTGTTCGAGATGGCGAATATCCCGTACATCGGTGCAGGGGTACTGGCTTCATCGGCGGGCATGGATAAGGTCGTTATGAAGAAGCTGTTCGGCGAGGCAGGGCTGGAGCAGTGTGACTATTGCTACTTCAATGCTGTGAACTGGAGACAGAGCAAGCACGAGCTGATTGTAGATCTGGAGGATAAGCTGGGATATCCGGTCTTCGTCAAGCCTGCCAACCTGGGCTCCAGCGTAGGAATCTCCAAGGCCATCGACAAGGAAAGTCTGATCAAGGCTGTGGATTATGCCTTCCGTTATGACACGAAGGTGATTATTGAGGAGTTCGTGGATGCGCGGGAAGTGGAGGTGGCGGTACTCGGCAATGAGGAGCCGGAGGCTTCAGTTCCGGGTGAAATCGTCTCTTCCGGTGAATATTATGATTATGCGGCCAAATACACTGACGGCAAATCACAGATGCTGATCCCGGCACCTGTCGATCCTGAGGTAGCGGACCGTCTGCGTGAGTCGGCGATACTGGCCTTCAAGGCTATTGAGGGCAGCGGAATTACCCGGGCCGACTTCTTCCTGCGGAAGTCTGACGGCAGGATTCTTATTAATGAAGTGAATACCATGCCCGGCTTCACCCCGTTCAGCATGTATCCTTTGTTGTGGCGTGAGACCGGTGTGTCCTATAAAGTGCTGCTGGACCGTATGATCGGGCTGGCGCTGGAGCGTTACCGGTTCAGACAGGGCTTGAAGTACGATAATGAATAAACCACGTTGATCGGCGGGAGCATTCCGGCCGGGAAGGAGAGAGAAGCATGGGGTTTCAATCAGAATTCAATTCGGTGTGCAAGTTCAAGAATGAGCAGGAGCTGTACGAACTGATGGAATACGGACGTACCAAGATGGTGAAGCAGGGCTTCCGTGTCTATCCGACCGGCCAGAAGGTTATCGCCTATAATCCGCAGAATGTTGCGGTGGCAATTGTCAAAATTTCCGCGTCGATCGCGGAAATTAATTTTCAGGGCAATGAGGTTACGGCGGTGGAAATGGATCTGGTCCGTAAGCTGAATGAGGAAGAGTCGCGCGTTCAGACGGCTCTTGCCTTCGAGATGTTCTTCGGGGAAGAGGGATGATTGTCCGCTTCGGCTATGTCGCCATGTCTACGGTGATCCCTGACTGTTCTCCCTCCAAAACGATGACTATGGCAAGCTTCAACAAGCTGGGCGACCGGGAGGCGGGCCTTCGTAAGCTGGAATCCATCGCCCGGATGAATCTGCACAATACGCTCCGTCTGCTGAAGCATAATGTCGGCTCGGATATTAAGGTCTACAGGCTCACCTCCAAGCTGATTCCGCTGGCAACCCATCCTGATCTGGCGGACTGGAATCCGCTGGCTGCTCTTGCGGAGGAATTCGCTGAGGTGGGCAGCTATGTGAAGAAGCACGGGCTGCGCGTCAGTTTCCACCCGGATCACTTCACGGTGCTGAGTACGCCGCGGCCGGAGGTGCTTGCAAGCTCGATCCGTGATTTGCAGCATCATACGGACATGCTGGACGCGATGGGGCTGCCAGCGACGGCTAAGAGCAATATCCACATCGGCGGCGCCTACGGGGACAAGCCTTTGTCTGCGGAACGCTTCTGCGTGCAATGCTCCGCGCTGCCGCTTACGCTTAGAGAGCGGATGACGCTGGAGAACGACGACAAGACGTTCAACGCGGTGGAGACGCTGGAGGTTTGCCGCAGAATGGGACTGCCGATGGTGCTGGATATCCATCACCAGTGGGTCAACAATGAAGGCGAGCTTCCCTGGGAGCTGTGGCCGGAGATCCTGAAGACATGGACAAGCCCTCTGGCGCTGAAGGATGTGCCGCCTGGCGTTCATCTGCCTCCGAAGATCCATGTGTCCAGCCCGCGCAGCCCGTCTGATCCGCGCAGCCATGCCGATGGGGTGGAGCCGGCACCGCTGGTTGCTTTTCTGAAGCGGATTGCTGCGGATACTCCGGCTGTTGATGTGATGATTGAGGCGAAGCACAAGGATGGCGCCTTGTTTGGTCTGATGGAGGAGATGAAGGGACTGGCAGAGGGCGGGAATGGAATTATGGTACTAAACGGAGCCAGCGTGAATATACAAGTGGAAACGGCTTTGCCGTCCTTTTGAAGGACGGTACCGTTTCAGCGAGAAATAGAAGGATAATGTATAGCGTGAAACCTATACATTCTTATATCTGAACCATAACTGGCAAAAAACTTGCCGGCCAGGCCCGTAAGCGGCACCGGCCATGACTTGATAAACCGGCCGAAATGAGGTACGTTGAAAGAAAGTTGAGCAATCATGTTCTAAGGCAGAGAAATGGTATCCTGCGGAAACAGCGTTCCCCGGGAGAACAATCATGCTCAAAGAAAGCGGAGTGAAGAGATGAGTCCTGTAAGTCCTGATAACCGAAATGAACGGGAGCCCTATGTAGTTACAAGCAAGGGACATACGGCAGCAGCCATCAATGCTGCGGCCAAAGCGGGGGAATGGATCAAGAGCAGACAAGGCCAGGTGAAGGAGTTGGGCAGTAAGACATCGGCCCAGGATCTGGTCACGGAGGTCGATAAGGGTGTGGAGCAGATGATCCGCCGGCTGATCCTGACCCATTATCCGGACCATGCCATCCTTGGCGAGGAGGGTGTTGAGCCCGGTGCGGAGGCACTGACGGCGGCCCTGGATGAAGCGCGGGAGCATGAGTATCTGTGGATCGTCGATCCGATAGACGGCACGACCAATTTCGTGCATGGCTTCCCGTTCTATTGCGTATCGATTGCTCTGGTGGTTAAGGGAGAGCTTACTGTAGGCGTGATCTATGATCCGATCCGGGACGAGATGTTCGTGGCCGAGAAGGGGAAGGGCGCATACATGCACGGGATTCCTACGAAGGTATCAGCGGAGACACTGCCGGGTAACAGCCTGATCGCTATGGGCTTCCCGCCGGACCGCGTGGTGGCCCAGCCGGCGAATATGGCCGGGCTGCAGCAGATTATGCCGCAGGTCCGCGGCATTCGTGCGGGAGGATCGGCGGCACTGCATCTGGCTTATGTTGCTGCCGGACGAGTGGACGGGTATTGGGAGGTTGGACTGAGCCCTTGGGATTGTGCGGCCGGGGTGCTGCTGGTGCTGGAATCCGGCGGTAAGGTGACGAATACGCTGGGCGATCCCTACGATATCGGCACACGCCATGTAGTCGCAAGCAATGGACGAATTCATGATTATCTGGTTACGTCCCTGCAGGCTGCAGATGCCACAGGCTTCAAGAAGCAGTAGGAGGGCTTATACTGTTATGAATGAGAATGAAGATCTGGAGCGGAGGCTAAGCGAGCTTCTGGAGGAAGGCGAGATGGAACAGGCGGACCGGCAGGCCAAGGAGATTCGTCAGATTTCGCCCAAGTATGAGATCCGCATACAGACTACACTTGACCCTATAGTCGAAGAGACGCTTCGTTACCGCAAAATTGCCTATGAGCTGGATGACCGGTATGATAAATATGTGAAGCGCTCAGACCAGGCAAGCGGTCCGCCAAGCACTGGCGGACCGAAGAAATCTCCAGAATCGGGCAGCGTAGAGCAATAGGCTGCTGTTATCCACAGGAGCGGTTTTCCGAATCATCGGAAGACCGCTCTTTTGTGCAGCCGTACGGGATGTTAGAATAGAATTATACTAATTTAGGAGGAATACGATGCTGAAGACATGGAGAAGGTTAATATCAGCTTCTGCTAGCGGACTGCTGCTGTTCACCGTATTAATTAATGTGCATGCAGGTCCGGCGGATGCCGCTGCAGCAGCCGTGGCGCAAGGAACGGAGCAGGATGTCTTTCGTATCGTAGCACTTGGAGATTCCATTACTGCCGGGTATGAGCCGGGGATGACTGATCCCGGCGTGAAGCCGTACGGATACGCTGAGCGATTACTGGAGCAGGGCTGGTATCACGGTAGAAGTGAGCTTAAGAATTATGGCATCTTGGGCCTTAAGACAGCGGGACTGCTTCAATATACCGGAGCTATTAAGGACAGTGCGGCCATTACGCCGGAGGCCATTCAGCCGGGGCTGTCTGATCCGCGTACCTTGCAATTTGCTGCGCTGGCCCCGCAGATAAGAACGGAGCTCGCTGCCGCGGATCTCATTACCGTTACCATCGGCGGTAATGATGTCAGCAGCTTGTTCTTGAATTACAAGACGCTGACCGATGCTGATTTCGCTTCCCAGCTTGCGGAGCGTCTGACGGAATACAGCAGTAATGTAACAGCGCTGCTGAAGAATATCCGGGAAGTGAATCCGCAGGCAACCATTCTGCTGGCCGACCAGTATCAGCCTGCTCCGAAAATCGCCCTGGGGGCTTCGTATGACAAGCTGATGAATGCGGCTGCACAGTTCACCATCGCGGCTGAGAATATCGCGGCTACCCTGAACCAGGCAGGCGCTCCGCTTAAGGTAGCTCATGTAGCCGCAAAGTTCGCCGGGGTAGAGGGATCGCTAACTCATATCATCGGAGCCGGGGCGGCAGACTTCCATCCTACGCAGCTTGGATATGAACGGATTGCCACTGTATTCGCTGAATTGCAATGGGGGGAATACCGTACGCCGGCAGTAACGGCGATGGCTTCGGAGACAGCGCCGATGTCCATCGTGGTGAAGGGGAAGGAACTGAATACGCCCAATAAGCCCATTCTGAAGAACGGGCAGAACTTTCTGGCGCTGAAGGATATTCTGAATGCAGTGGGTGCGGATGGCAAATGGGATAACAAAACCTCTAGTGCGACTGTAATTTACGGAGGAAGAACGGTGGTTATTACGATCGGATCGAAGACCATTAAGGTGAACGGTGCGGATGTAGCGATTGATACTCCAGCTTTTTTGCATAAAATTGGCAAAGAGGATAAAACCTATCTACCGCTCGCCGCACTCGCTACCGGACTGGGCTTCGATGTGAATTACAGCAGCAAGCTGCGGACAGCTTTCATTAATCCTTAATCGCGCATAATCTAACCATAGCATCATCAAATCAGTCCCGTAGTGGAAAAGGTGGATGAACCCAGTTGTCTAGTACAAAGTATAATGCTGATTACATCATCACGATGGATGATA
Source organism: Paenibacillus sp. FSL R7-0204 (assembly GCF_038002225.1). NCBI lineage: Bacteria > Bacillati > Bacillota > Bacilli > Caryophanales > Paenibacillaceae > Paenibacillus > Paenibacillus sp. FSL R7-0204. The sequence goes on along the minus strand of NZ_JBBOCA010000001.1, from coordinate 7,209,261 downwards.
TCATACGGGAAGGTGACCCTGTCCTGCGTGCGGTAACGCAGCCTGTACAGTTGCCATTGCAGGCGGAAGATCGCGGTGCGCTGCAGAGCATGATGCAGTTTCTGAAAAACAGTCAGGATGCCGAGATGTCTGCCAAATATAAGCTGCGTTCAGGGGTAGGCTTATCCGCTAACCAGATCGGTCTATCGAAGCGGATGTTTGTCATGTTTTTGAAGGATGACAATGGAAAGAATGTGGAATATACCTGGGTGAATCCCAAGATTATCAGCCATTCGATGGCAATGGTCTATCTGCCGGAGAGCGAGGGCTGCCTGTCTGTGGACCGGCCGGTGCACGGATTCGTACCGCGTTATGAGTCTGTGAAGGTCAGGGGCTTTGATCTGAACGGCGAGGTGATTACCCAGAAATTCAAGGGCTATCAGGCGATCATCATCCAGCATGAGATGGATCACCTGGACGGAATGATGTTCTATGACCGGATCAATCCGCAGAACCCGTTCAAGCTTCCGCAGGATGTGGAGATCCGCAGCCTGTATGAGCAGAAGAGCAGATAACGGCGGATATGAATTTGATGGACGTACGGCTGGTGACCCCGCTCGCGGTGGCAGCGTTGTTCATGTATGGACGGTACTCACATGGATCTTAATCTTACGTAAACAAAACAAAGGCTGCCCCACGAAGTCATTATCTGACTCTTGGGACAGCCTATTCTTATAGTTGGGCGATTACTTCTCCGTAGCCATAGCCGCGAACGAAGCCTCTGCTGCTTCTAGGGTGAGGTCGATGTCGGCATCCGTGTGGGCTGTGGTCAGGAACCACGCCTCATATTTGGACGGGGCCAGGTTGATGCCCCGGCTCAGCATATGCCGGAAGAAGCTGGCGAACATTTCACCATCAGTATCCTGCGCTTCCTCATAATTCGTAATGGGATGGCTGCAAAAATGTGTGGAGAAGGCGCCGCGAATCCGGTTGATGGTCAGCGGAATGCCGTGACGGCCCGCGGATGCCTGAAGTCCTTCGGTCAGGCGGATTGCCAGCCGCTCCATCTCGTCATAGACGCCTTCCGCGCTAAGCACCTCCAGGCAGGCGATCCCTGCCGAGATCGAGGCGGGGTTACCGGCCATCGTGCCGGCCTGATAAGCAGGACCGAGCGGAGCGACCTGCTCCATGACATGCTTGCGGCCGCCGTAAGCGCCGATCGGCAGCCCGCCGCCGATGATTTTGCCAAGGGCCGTCAGATCGGGAATAATCTCCTCATGATTCGCCAGACCGGCATAGGTCTGTGTGGAGCCATAGTGGAAACGGAAGGCGGTAATGACTTCATCATAGATAACCAGGGAGCCGTTCTCGTGCGTCAGTTTGCATAAGCCTTCCAGGAAGCCTGGCTCCGGCATAACCATACCGAAGTTGCCGACAATCGGCTCGACCATCACGGCAGCCACATCCTGGCCCCATTTCTCTAATGCTCCACGCAGGGCATCCAGATCATTGAAGGGAACGGTGATGACCTCTTGGGCGATACTGGCCGGAACGCCTGCGCTGTCAGGGATGCCCAGCGTCGATGGACCTGAACCTGCGGCTACAAGCACAAGATCAGAGTGGCCATGATAGCAGCCGGCGAATTTGATGATTTTGCTGCGCTTGGTGTAGGCGCGGGCGACGCGGATGGTCGTCATGACGGCTTCTGTACCGGAGTTGACGAAGCGTACCTTATCCATCGAAGGAATAGCTTCCTTCAGCATCTTAGCCAGCTTGATCTCAAGCCGGGTTGGCGTTCCGTAGAGCAGTCCGTTCTGCGCGGCCTCAGTAATAGCGGCGGTGATATGCGGGTGGGCATGTCCGGTAATGATCGGGCCATAGGCGGCCAGATAATCAATATATTCATTGCCGTCCTCATCCCAAAAGCGTGAGCCTCCCGCGCGTTTCATGAAGACAGGGGTGCCTCCGCCCACGGCCTTGAAGGAGCGGGAGGGGCTGTTCACGCCTCCGACAATATGCTGGAGAGCTTCCTCGTATAACTGTTCTGATGTGCTGCGGTTCATAGCTAATGTTCCTTTCTTCTTGGCTTGCGCTCATGGGAAAGGGCGAACCGCGTCTGATTCCCGCTGTCCGCCCGCCCCGTGTGCCAAGCATGGTTATATTGGATGTTACTTTGTTCCCGGTGATGCGGAAGGGCTGCTGCCCGGTGAGGCCTCTGCTCCAGGAGTTGGCGATGGTTCGGGTGCAGTGAGCGTATCCTCTACGAACTGCTTCAGCGCCCGCTCGCTGCTGAACCCGATCACCTGGGAGCCGTCCTTGAGGGTCTTCTCCCGGATCAGATTCATCGGCGGAATCTGCGCGCTGCCGCCCATAGAGCTGTCATAGCCTACAGCGCCGAGCTTCCACATGTCGCTAATATCAAGATTCGTGTCAATATAAGGTGTAACCTCACCTAGAATGGTCGGCAGCTTGATTATGGAGGTGGTGCTGATCACCTTATCTGCTACAGCCTTAAGGAAGCCGCGCTGGCGCTCAGTCCGGGTGAAATCGGAGGTCGCGTCATGACGGAAGCGCACATACTGCAGAGCCATTTTGCCATCCAGGTGCTGGAAGCCCTTCTTGAGATCGATATCGAACTCAGGCCCGTCCGCCTTGGTGGTATAACGCATATCCTTCTCGACCTCATAATCCACACCGCCTACAGCATCCACCAGCTTCATGAAGCCCTGGAAATCGGTATAGACATAATATTGAATCGGGATACCGAGCAGGTCGCTGACCGTCTGCATCGCCGTGTTGGGTCCATAGGTAATGGCGGCATTGATCCGCTGTGAACCGTGGTCAGGGATGTCAACATAAGTGTCACGAAGAATGGAAAAGACATAGAATTTCTTCTTCACCGGATCAAGTGAGGCGACCAGCATAGTGTCGGAACGCGGCACCTCGCCCTTCTTCACCCCGCGCGCATCCACGCCCATGAGCAGGATATTGACCGGCTCTGTGCCTTCCCATACAGGGGGCTTAACCGCCTCCGCCGAGGCTGTGGGAACATTGGCGAACGGAGAATCTTCACCTGTCTTGTGGAGGTTATCGAGCTGATTGTAAATTGCAGTGAAATAGTAAACCAGACCTCCGATGATTAAAAGGAGTATGATTGCCAGAGTCCAGAGCAGCGTTTTCTTCTTTGACTTGCCGGCTTTGGCGTGCCGGTTCTTTCTTGGTGGCATTTCGTTCGTCCTTTCCAGTTCACATTCTCTACATTATAATTTCTTTTGGGAAGACACGCAATTTCAGAAATCAACAACCACATTAAGAGGAGTGAATAATAAATGAATATCACAGTAGGTGACAAGGTTCCGGACTTCACACTCCCAGCCTCAACAGGGGGCAACATCAGCTTAAATGATTACCGCGGCAGGAAGGTGCTGCTCTACTTCTATCCTAAGGACAGTACCCCGGCCTGTACCCAGGAGGCCTGCGATTTCCGCGATGCCCACGATACGATTGCCGCGAATGGGGCGGTTGTTCTTGGAATCAGTGCCGATCCGCTGGCCTCACACAGCAAATTTATTGCGAAGAATAGCCTGCCCTTTCCGTTATTATCCGATGAGGAGCATAGGGTGAGCGAATTGTTCGGGGTATGGCAGCTTAAGAAGCTCTACGGCAAGGAATTCATGGGGATTGTGCGCTCTACTTTTCTGATTGATGAGGAAGGAATTCTGAGAGCGGAGTGGCGAAAAGTCAGAGTGAAGGGCCATGTGGAAGCCGCATTAGAACAAATCGTGAAATAATTAAGTATGCTGGTAATTAATTGTATTTGTCTGTTACTTTTCTAACAGCTATAGTCAGGCTTACTCGTGATATAGTTGCCTCATATTACTTCAAATTTGGAGCAAGGTATGGGGGATGGCATGAAGAGACTGCGTATTGGGCTTGACGTCGGATCAACTACAGCCAAATTGGTGGTTATGGAACGGGATATCATTATATATCAGGATTATGTGCGTCATTTCAGTGATATAAAAAAAGCGGCGGTTACCCTACTGTCAGAGGTGCAGCAAAGATTCACAGGCAGTGAAGCAGCGCTCACCGTAAGCGGCTCCTCCGGGTTATCCCTGTCCAAGCTAGGGGAGATTCCGTTTGTCCAGGAGGTCATTGCCTGCACGAGGGCGATCAGCGGACGGATTCCAGAATGTGATACCGCGATTGAGCTGGGCGGAGAGGATGCCAAAATCATCTATCTCAGCGGCGGCATTGAGCAGCGGATGAACACAGCCTGTGCAGGCGGTACAGGGGCATTCATCGATCAGATGGCCTCTCTGCTGCAGACGGACCCTGCCGGGCTGAATGAGCTTGCGGTGAAGCATGAAAGGATCTATCCCATCGCTTCGCGCTGCGGGGTATTTGCCAAGAGCGATGTGCAGCCGCTGCTGAATGAAGGGGCGCGGCGCGAGGATGTGGCGGCCTCGATCTTCCAGAGCATCGTGAACCAGACAATCAGCGGCTTGGCCTGCGGACGTCCGATCCGTGGGCGTGTTGCTTTTCTCGGGGGACCGTTGACCTTCCTGTCCGCTCTGCGGGACCGGTTCAAGGAGACGCTTGGACTGAAGGAGGAGGAGGTGCTGTTCCCGGAGCACTCGCAATACTTCGTCGCCATCGGTTCGGCGCTTGCCGGGTCAGATCCCGTATTCCTGCCGCTGAGCGGCTGGATTGCCCGGATCATGGCTGTAGACTTCTCGCAGGACCGCGCGGAGGATGCAGAGCTGGCGCCGCTGTTCGGAACACCGGATGATCTGGCGCAGTTTAGACTCCGTCACAGTCAGGCTACAGCACCGCGCTCCGTGCTGGCAGCTTACCAGGGACCGGTCTATCTCGGCATTGATGCCGGCTCTACCACGACCAAGCTGGTAGTTACCGGAGCGGCAGATGAGATTCTGCATACCTTCTACGGGAGCAATGGAGGCAATCCGCTGCAGTCGGTTACGGACGCACTGAAGGATCTCTACCGGATTCTGCCCTCCGGCTGCTATATTGCAGGAGCTTACGCAACCGGTTATGGAGAGGGTCTGGTCAAGGCGGCGCTGCGGATGGATGGCGGAGAAGTAGAGACGGTGGCCCATTACAAGGCCGCCTCCCGGTTCATGCCGGAGGTCGACTTCATCCTCGATATCGGCGGCCAGGACATGAAGTGCATCAAGATCCGCGGGGGAGCCATCGACAGCCTGATGCTTAATGAAGCCTGCTCGGCGGGCTGCGGCTCCTTCCTGGAGAGCTTCGCTTCCGCACTGGAGCTTGGGATAGAGGAATTCGCCGCTGCGGCGCTCGAATCGAAGGGGCCGGTGAATCTCGGCTCGCGCTGTACCGTGTTCATGAATTCCAAGGTGAAGCAGGTCCAGAAGGAGGGGGCGACACTTGCCGATCTCTCGGCGGGGCTTGCCTATTCCGTGGTGAAGAATGCGCTGCAAAAGGTGATTAAGATCCGTAATCCCGAGGATCTGGGCCGGAATATCATTGTTCAGGGCGGCACCTTCTATAATGAGGCTGTCCTGCGGGCTTTTGAGCTGCTGACGGGAAGAACGGTAGTCAGACCTGATATCGCCGGTGTGATGGGCGCTTACGGCTGTGCGCTGATTGCCAGAGAACAGGCTGCCCCGGAAGGAATCAGCACGATTCTCGGACCGGAGGAGCTGGAGAGCTTCCAGTATTCTGTTGCTCCAGGCCGCTGCAGCCGCTGTGCCAACAACTGTGCGCTGACTATCAGCCGGTTCCCGGATAAAAGCTTCCATGTGACGGGGAACCGCTGTGAACGCGGCGCAGGCGGCAAGAAAGAGAAGAACACGCTGCCGAATCTGATGCAATATAAATATGAGCGGTTCTTCGCCTACGAGGGCCTGCCTGAAGTGGCAGCGCTCCGGGGGACGGTTGGACTTCCGCGCACAATGAATATGTTCGAGAATTACCCGTTCTGGCATACCTTTTTCACCTCGCTGCGCTACCGTACCGTGTTGTCTCCCAAGTCGAGTAAGAAGCTGTATGAGAGCGGAATGGATACGATTCCTTCGGAATCCATCTGCTATCCGGCCAAAATGGCTCACGGGCATGTACAGCAGCTGATCGGCCAGGGCGTGGACTTCATCTTTTACCCGGCGGTGGTGTATGAGAAGAAGGAGGATGATGCCGCGCAGAATCACTTCAACTGCCCGGTGGTTGCCTCCTACCCCGAGGTAATCCGCAATAATATGGACGGCCTGAAGGAGCAGGGGGTTCCGCTGGTCAGCCCTTTCCTGACTTTCGACGATATTCCGGCGCTGACCCGGGTGCTGGCACGAACCTTCGCCGAGGTGCCCAAGGAGGAGATTGTGGCTGCTGTCCAGGCGGGACTGGTGGAGGCGGAGCAGGCGAAGAACGATGTGCGTACCAAGGGCGAGGAGACGCTGGTCTTCCTCTCAGAGACAGGCACGAAGGGAATTCTGCTCTGCGGACATCCGTATCATGCCGACCCTGAGATCAATCACGGGATTGCCGATATGATTACCGGGATGGGACTTGCGGTACTGACCGAGGATTCGATCTGCCATCTGGACCGCAGCGAAGGGGATGTTGGCGTAGTGAACCAGTGGACCTACCATGCGCGGATGTATCGTGCAGCCCGGCTGGCTGCGGGAAGAAGTGATCTGGAGCTGGTCCAGCTCACCTCCTTTGGCTGCGGAATTGATGCGATTACCTGCGATGCGGTTCAGGAGATTATGGAGCGTCACAACAAGGTCTATACGCTTATCAAAATCGATGAAATCAGCAATCTTGGAGCCGCGCGGATTCGCCTGCGTTCGCTCCAGGCCGCGATGCGTGAGCGCGAGAGAGGCCAGGTTAAGCCGCAGCTGCTCTACAAGCCGCAAGTCAATGTGCCGTTCACCAAAGAAATGAAGGATACCTATACCATCCTTGCCCCGCAGATGTCACCGATTCATTTCGAGCTGTTCGAACGTGTCTTCCAGGATGCGGGCTACCGGCTGAAAATTCTGGAATCGACCGGTCCGCAGGAGACGGAGGAAGGCCTCCGGTACGTCAACAATGACGCCTGTTATCCGGCGATTGTAACGATCGGGCAGATGCTGTCGGCACTGAAGAGCGGCGATTATGACCCGGACCGGACCGCTGTCATCATGTCGCAGACCGGCGGCGGCTGCCGGGCGACCAACTACATCTCCCTGCTGCGCAAGGCGCTGAAGGATGCCGATCTGGGGCAGATCCCGGTAATCTCCCTGAATGCCTCCGGGATGGAGAACCAGCCGGGCTTCCGCATCAGCCTGAAGCTGGCGAACCGCCTGATTGCCGCAGCCTGCTACGGGGATCTGATGATGCGTCTGCTGCACCGCTTCAGACCGTATGAAGCGGTGCCGGGAAGCGCAGAGGCCTTATTCCGCAAAGGAATGGGCCGCTGTAAGGGCAGCCTGTCAAACTTCTCGTTCCGCGAATATAAGCGGCTGACCCGTGAGATTGTTGCCGGGTTCTCGCGGCTGCCGGTCATCCCGGCGGATAAGCCCAAGGTGGGCATTGTCGGGGAAATTCTAATCAAATTCCATCCGGATGCGAATAACCATATCATCGACATGATCGAGGCCGAGGGCGGGGAGGCCGTGATGCCTGATTTCCTGGACTTCATTTTCTATTGTGTCTACAATCCGATCTACAAGGCCGAGCAATTCGGCAAAAGCAAGCGGCTGGGCTATATCAATCCCATGCTGATCTCCTATCTCGAAATCTACCGCAAGCCGGTCAAGGTAGCACTGGAGCAGGCGGGACTATCCAAAGGCCGGGAGAATATCTACGGTCTGGCCGAGAAGGCAAGCCGCCTCGTGTCGGTCGGCAACCAGATGGGTGAAGGCTGGTTCCTGACGGCGGAGATGATGGATCTATTGGATAACGGTGTGAACAATATTGCCTGTATTCAGCCGTTTGCCTGCCTGCCGAATCACATTACCGGGCGCGGGATGATTAAGGGGCTCAAGGATCTGTATCCTGGTGCGAACATCGTCGCCATTGATTATGATGCCGGAGTCAGCGTGGTCAACCAAGCCAACCGGATCAAGCTGATGATGTCGATTGCCAGCGGCCTCGCCGCCGGTACCCAGCCGTCGCCGGACGATCTGGCACAGCTGGTGCCAGTCATGGCCGGCAGTGTAGGCTGTCAGGGGTAGAATGATGAATATAACAAGCGGACCGGTCAATGCGCCGGTCCGCTTGTTTGCCTTCCAGGGCTCAACCCCCATGTGTGCGGAGAACCGAACACATGGGGCCCGCAGGAGGCAAGTGGAGAGAATGTAGTCGAAAAACCGACCACATGGAGCAGGCGCGGAGCACATGGGTCAAATCCTCCGGATACCCCCGTTTCACTTCTGCAGCTTCTGTTTCACCTGCATCGCTTTGTTCAGATGGACGAAGTTATGCCGGGTGGCCGGCATCAGCACCTGACCGGCAAAGGTCTTGCCGCTCCAGTAATCCATTAGCCACTGCTCGCTGTCCAGAACGGCCTTCTCTTCCCGGACTCTCTCGAACTGCGCCGGAGTTGCCTTCATCCCGAGCTGTCCCGGTTCCAGAGAGGATAGGATGGAACGCGTTCTGCAGGCGACGGCGCGACGGTACTCGGCCAGCGCCCCAAGATTGACCTCTCTGCTGAGTGCAGCGACATCTCGTTCACTCATCCCGTTGCCGGAATGAAGGAAAGGGGTCTGAAGCCTATCTGCAAAGCGCTCTGTATGAAGCACCTGCTCACGGTCAGCCCCCAGGATGTTCATGGTGATATCCTCAATCCGTGCACTGTGCCAGAGATGCCAGACTATAGAATTACGGCTGCCGGGTGTCTGCACCGGGTAGCTGCGTACGGTGGACTCCAGCAGCTGGTCCCATAAGGAATCCTCATAGGTTGCCTGTTGCCCGTTGCTTTCTTCAGAAGCGTAGAGAGCAGTGTGCAGCTCCAGAGCGATAGCGACTGCTTCGGTATGCGCCCCTGGCTTGGTGATGATTCCCGTCAAAATTTTATGCTGCCCGTTCCAGTGATTGCGTTGTTCAGAATTCATGTTTAATCCTCGCTTTCCGTAATTTTCAGAAAATTTCTGCAAGAAAATCATTGACGGATAAATAGGTAAATAGTAAAATAGTTCGCATGCGAAGTATTATTGTGCATTATGCTTGTGGAGGGATAAGGCTTGGAAGAAAAGGAAAAGCAACTGGACGATATTCTGTCCTCTTTCCGCTGCATTACCCATAATTTCCAGCAGCTTCTGTGGAAGGATGCAGAGGAGCTTAACATCACATCTACCCAACTGATGGTATTGCGTAAATTATCCTTGCATCCCGATATCGGGATCACGGAGCTGGCCGATCTTCTGCATCTGGGCAACAGCGCAGCCAGCGGTGTAGTGGACCGGATGGTGAAGGCCGGACTGATTACCAGGGAACGCTCGCAGAGCGACAGACGAATATTTAAGCTGGCGATGACTGAGAAAGGCAAGGAGATCCGTCTGCTCAGCAGACAGTCACTCCGAAGACATTTGCAGCCCTTGGCTGACATTCCTGCGGAGGATGTACAGGAGCTGCTGCGGCTGCATGGTGAAATTATCCGAATTCTAGAACAAGGGAGAGACAACAAGAAGCTATGAGTACAATTACAGCCGGTAATGCACCGTCCAAGACGGTCCGCAGAGGCCCGATTATCGCAGCGCTCCTGATCGGCGCCTTCGTGGCGTTATTGAATCAGACACTGATGAATGTGGCGCTGCCCAAAATGATGGAGGATCTGAATATCCTCGCCAATACGGCCCAATGGCTGACGACAGGATTCATGCTGGTTAACGGTGTGCTTGTGCCGATCAGCGCCTATCTGGTGGAGAAATTTACGACCCGCCAGCTCTTTACGACAGCAATGATGTTATTTTCAATAGGTACTCTAGTCTGTGCAATAGGAACAGGCTTTGAGATGATTATGGTCGGCAGAGTCATTCAGGCCGTAGGTGCCGGAATCCTGATGCCGCTGATGAACATTGTGTTCCTGCGTATCTTCCCGATTGAAGAACGGGGCAAGGCGATGGGACTGATGGCGGTTGCGATGATTTTTGCTCCGGCTGTCGGACCTACCTTGTCCGGTTGGGTCGTGCAGAACTATTCCTGGCGCGTGTTGTTCTACATTGTGCTTCCGCTGGCCATCTTCTCGATGCTGCTCGGCATGAAGACTATGCAGAATGTCGGTAAGCTGACTTCTCCGAAGCTGGATAAACCAGGTGTGATCTTATCGACCCTGGGCTTCGGCGGGCTGCTCTACGGCTTCAGTGACGCCGGAACAGACGGCTGGGGAAGTACGACCGTTATTCTTTGTCTGATCCTGGGTATCGTGTCCCTGGGACTGTTCGTGTGGCGTGAGCTGACCGCGGATAAGCCGCTGCTTGAATTCCGCATTTTCCGATACAACATGTTCTCACTAACTACCGTGATCAACATTATCGTCACTATGGCTATGTATGCAGGGATGATCCTGCTGCCGATCTATCTGCAGACCATCCGCGGCTTTACACCGATGGAATCCGGACTGATGCTGCTCCCGGGTGCGGTTCTGATGGGTGTTATGTCACCGATCACCGGAATTATATTTGATAAAATCGGCGCCAGATGGCTGGCGGTTATCGGCCTTGCTATCACCACTGTGACGACCTGGGAATTCAGCCAGATCAGCACCACTACCACCTATACCCACCTGATCCTAACGTATACAGCCCGGATGTTCGGGATGTCAATGCTGATGATGCCTATCGTCACTGCCGGTCTGAACCAGCTGCCGCAGCGTCTGGCTTCCCATGGTACAGCCATGTCCAACACCCTGCGTACCGTGGGCGGCGCACTGGGGATGGCCCTGTTCGTCAGCCTGATGACCAACCGTACGAAGAGCAACATTACAGATGCACTGGTAAGCGGTGCGGTGTCGAAGACCGATAAAGCTGCGATGCTTAAGCTTACACAGGACGCAACGATTAACGGGATTACCCATGCGTTCGCTGTAGCAACCTGGGTGACTGTTGTTGCCCTAGTGCTGGCGCTGTTCATCCGCAAGACCTCTCCGCAGCCCGACTTCCTGAAGACGGAAGAAGCGGAAGGCGGACAGCCGCAGCCGAACCTGACGAAATCACAGAGAGCATAATCCTGTATACAGTACAAGTGGAAACGGCTTTGCCGTCCTTTTAAAGGACGGTACCGTTTCAGCGAGAAATAGAAGGACAAGTTATCGTGTGAAACATATAAATTCTTATATTTTAAAAAAGACGATCCGGTATAACCGTTAACGGTTGCCGGATCGTCTTTTTGCGTCTGGAGAGGAAGCAGAACTACCCCACTGTCCTGCTTCCTCCCCAGCCACCAGTCAATAACCAGCTTCTCTCTTAGGAGTATAAACTGGCAAACCTGACAACATAGATTCAGGTTCGTATGCGGATGGAAAAAGATTGTACGTGCTTGAATGCGGGCGGGGGGTTATTGCGTCTCCGCCAGATCTGCTGAATATGCCGCCGCGACGCCGCGGGCCACCTCGCCTAATCTGCGGCGGACATGCTCCGGTCCCAGCACCTCCAGGACGGTCCCGAAGCTTAGCAGGAAGCCGTACAGCCAATCATTCTCAGGGTATTTGACTGTGAGGGTATATCCGCCGGTATCCTCCCGCTGGAGCGTCTCACAGTCGAAGTATTCCTCGGCTAGATGCTTGCCTTCTGGCGTGAAACGCAGCGTGACCGGCGTGAGATTCTGCGGTTCCTTCCAGGCACTGCTCCACGGCAGCTCAGTAAGAGGGATATCCTGGCGGATATAGTGGCTGTTCTCCTTCACCAGCGCTTTCATCCGCAGCAGCTTGAAGAGGCGGAAATCCTGACGGTCCTGGCAGAACCCGTATAAGTACCAGAACTGTCCCTTAAGGACCAGCGTATATGGCTCGATTGTACGCACACTTACCCTGCCTTCGGCCGTTATGTATTCAAAAGTGACCGTGACCTCTTCCTCCAAGGCTTCTTTAAGGAGGTTCAGCCGCTCCTCCAGCGGACCTGTCAGCTCCCAAGGGGAGAAATCGACAATCATCCGGGTGGTTTTACTGCGGAAGGCGGCGATCTGGGAGGGAGGGACGATACTGCTGATTTTCTCCATCAATAGCTGATGGCCGCCTCCTCCGATGGAAGAGGCGCTTTGCAGCGCATTGAAAATATCGGCCAGCTCGCGTTCCGATAACACGTTGCGGTCCAGCCGGTAGCCCTGCATGAGGCCGATGCCGCCCCCTGCGCCCTGATAGGTAACCACAGGGATGCCTGCGCTGTTAATGCTGTCTATATCGCGGTAAATCGTACGCACGGAGACCTCGAACATATCGGCCAGCTCCTTGGCCTGAATCAGCGGCCGGTTCAGCAGCAGAATGACGATGGAGAGCAGACGGTCTATTTTCAACAGGAAAACCTTCTTTCAGGCGTTAGGTGAGGTAGGGATTAGCGGGTCTTGGAAGTTTCTTTGACCTTCACTTGGACCTTGGGTTCAATCGTAGCCACCGGCTTGCGCCGGCGCAGCCGGAGAGAAATGGCGGCCCGGTAACGGTAGATGACAATCAGCGCGGCGATGGCCAGCACACCTACCGCGATCCAGAGGGCGTAGGATTCGATCAGGTGGAAGATGCCCATCCACTGCGGGCCGAAGATTTTGCCGATTCCCAGGAATAACACTACCCAGAATATTGCGCCCCCGTAGGCATACATAGCGAATTTACGGAAGGGCAGGGCGATAATCCCGGCAAAATAACCGGTGAAGTGGCGGACGCCGGGGATGAAATAGCCGATGGAGATCAGCACGCTGCCGTATTTCTCGAACCAGCGCTGTGTCTTTTCCAGCTTGGCGGGAGAGAACATGAACCATTTGCCGTACCGCTGGATAAAGGGCAGACCGGCCCTCAGTCCAATGAAATAAGTAATGGTCATCCCGATTGTAGTCCCTAAGAAGGCTACGATCACCAGGGTGAAGAAATCCAGCCTCCCGGTGTAAGAGAGAAATCCTGCGAAGGCCATCGTGGTCTCCCCGGGAAAAGGCAGGGCGATAAATTCGAGCAAAAGCCCGAAGAACAATACGCTATAACCATAGCTCGCAAACAATTCTTGTATCCATTTCAGCATATCCATAGATTCTTCACTCTCCAAAGGCTGCGCGCCTATTCTATTCTGAAGCTTGTCTTCATACAATCTACCAAATGGTGCGGGAGCGCCAATAGAATGCTGGAGGTAGAGAAGATGAAGGACAACCGGGAAAATTCTATCCGCCGCATCATGATCTGCGGGTTGCTTGTTATTGCTGTTGTGCTAAGTCTGGGTGTGTCAGCTTATGGAGGGCAGGGGGATTCTTCCGGTTCACGGAGTAAGTACTACCTACAGGCAGAGACAGGCAGAACGTTACCTCTACTCTCTAAGAATAATGCTCCGGCTGTCCCGGTGCAAGATTTGCGTCCGGCAGCGGCCAGAATGACAACCGGAGAATTACGGCAGCCGCATATTTCGGGCGGTTCAGCCCCTAAAGCAGGTGCAGAGCGTCCTGCTCCCGCTATACACCAAGTATCCGCTGCTGCGGGAAAAGCTGCTCCAGCAGCCGGACACCACAAGGAGAAGGTGGTCTATCTGACTTTTGACGACGGGCCAAGCGCAGTTACTCCCAAGGTACTCAGCATATTGCAGGAGCAGGGGGTTAAGGCGACCTTTTTCGTGCTGGGGGATCAGGCCGCAGGCCGTCCCGAGCTGATCAAGGCTATCTGGGAGCAGGGGCATGCTATCGGCAACCATACCTACAATCATAACTATCATGATTTATATAGCGGCTTCACGGAATTCTGGCGACAAATCAAACAGACGGAGGAAACGGTATGTGAGATCACAGGCGTCCGTCCGCAGCTTGTCCGTGCGCCGGGCGGCACGTTCGGCCATTTCGACAGTACATACTTCAATCTGCTGAAGCAGGCGGGCTACGGGGTGATGGACTGGACTGTGGACAGCGGGGATTCCCGCCGCCGGGGAGTGCCCGCTGCGGAGATTGTACAGGCTTCTGTGGCTGACTTGACCTCTTCCGGTGTGGTATTGCTGCTGCATGACGGATCGGGCCATGAACAGAGCGCCAAGGCGCTGCCTGCTATCATTGAACGCTACAGAGCAGCCGGTTATGAGTTCGGTGTTCTGGATGCGCAGAGTGATCCCGTACAGTTCAGGGTGTCCTCCAAGGCAGCCTCCCTTCATCGGAGCAAACCTTCACAGGATTGGATATCGGCTAATATTGTCCCAAATGCGGAGTTGTTTGCACCAGGCAAGGCGCTTGCACTTGAGATTGGCGGGATGGAGGCCAAGCTGAAGCCCGGAGAATACCGTCTCCAGGACGGGCAGTACTACGTTCCGCTACGCGCCACCGTGGAACGGCTGGGCGGACGGGTTGGCTGGAATGCGGTTACCCGGAGCGCAGCTGTAAGCTGGAACGGCCGCAGCATGACGTTAGACTCACAGAAGCAGGAGGTGGGCATTCACTGGCCGGACGGTACAGCAGAGTACAAGGCGGCACAGGTGCAGCTCCAAGGCTCCTCCCTCTGGGTACCCCTGCGTATGCTGCTGGAGGCGGCAGGTCATCCGGGTGCTGAAGCCTTTGTTAATGCAGAGGAGCGCAGGGTTACCGCAGCTTAAGGCTGATATCCGGTTGGGAGGAGGGCTGGATGGAGGGAATGGCAAGGAGAGCAGAGAACAGGGAGAGCTAGCGGGGAAAAGCGGCGGCTGAATGTCTGGGCATCCTTTTTCGTGGAAAGAATAGATAGCAACAGGCCTCAGCAAGCGGTATAGCCAGTGAAACCACGGGCTGTCAGGGGGCTAGTCTATGACCATGGAAGGGTGTCCTCCTTGTCCTCATCATCATTGACAGATCCGAAATCACAGGTATATTCACAGCAAAACAGGTACGGGAATGCAGAGATTGCAGGGTTCACCCGGAAGCGCGTCCGCCGCACAGCCGGGGAGTGGGGGCGAATGCTGCTCCTGATGGCGGTTACCGGAGGGCTATATATGTGGCACGGCGGAGAATCGCTCCTGCTGCTGCTGACAGCTGGCGGAGTGGTTATGTCCGGCGGCCTGCTGATGCAGCTCTGCGGTCCCCGGAGAGTTAGTGTCCAGCGCACGATTACTCCTGTACGTCTGTCTGCGGGGGATGATGCTGTTGTGGAGGTTCAGATTTCTTTTGCCGCCAGAATCCCGCTGCCCTGGATGATTGTGACCGATTACTGGAGCGGTGGCAGCCATCAGGAGCTGCTGTTTCCCGGCTTCCGGCGCTCCTTCAAATATTCGTATGAGCTGCTGTCTGTCCCCAGAGGGGTGCATCAGCTTCATGGGTGCAGTGTAACCTGGGGAGATTTGCCGGGGCTGTTCACAGGAGGCTGCCAGCCGGGCGGCAAGACGGGCTTCAAGGTGCTGCCAAGAGCTCTATATATGGGCGCAGCAGTGCCGGATACCGGCTTGTTGCCCGGAGAACGTGCATCCGGGCGGGGAACCCACAGCAGCCCGCAAGCAGCGGATATCCGTGATTATGCGCCGGGTGATCCGTTCAGCCGGATTCACTGGAAGAGCAGTGCCCGTAAAGGCAATTTGCAGAGCAGAGTGCCGGAACGTGAAGCGGGGCAGATGACCTGCATGGTGCTTGCGAGCAGTCCGGCGGATTATGAGATTCCCGGCGGCGCGCATGCTCCACGTAGCCAGCGGAGGTCGGTGATCCCGGCCTTTGAACAGGCGGTATCGGCTACTATGGGCCTGCTGCTCTCTGCCGAGCGCTCCGGCAGCTACATCCAGCTCTTCAGCGGCGGCTGGCCGGAAGGGATGGCCAGACATGAGGGTGTGGGCCAGATTCCCGGGAGGGTCCGGGATCTGCTTACAGAGATTGCCCCCTCCGGCTCACAGAGTCTCAGCAGATTGCTGGAGGACGCGTCGCAGAGCTGGATTCCCGGGATGACGGTATCCGTCATTACCGGCCGGCTGGAGGAGGAGTCGGCGAGAACACTGGCCCGCTTCCTGGTTCAGGGAATCAGAGTGGAGCTGTATTATGTCTGGGACCAGCCTTCTAGGGGCCGGACTCCCGGTAATCCTGTGCGGAGTCCCGCCGGAGCAGCGGGTACAACGCCAGAGCTATCCCGCAGCAGCAGGCTGGCACGGGAGGACTGGGCAACATCGGGGCATGATCCCGCGGTGTACGGGGACAGCAGACCGCCTGCCTCGGATACGATTGCGGGAAGTCTAATGCGGCTTGGCGCGAGAATTCACTGTCTGAGCCATGCTGCTCCTGCACAAGGGTACAAGGGGGCGGAGCCTGATGGATTCCCGGATAACTCCACCTCCTGCTAGTGCCAGCACGTATGGAGCCAGTCCGAAAGGCTCAACCCACAGCAGGCAGCGCCGCTACGGAAGCATCATGTTTACAGCGGCAGGGATGCAGGAATCAGACCTTGCAGAGAACAGCAACGCGGGTAAAAGAGAGAACAGCCCCCTGTACTATCGCGGCCTGTTCTCTTTGGCGATTATGGGCGTCTTTGGGCTGTGGCTGCTGCCGCTCTACAGATTGACTGCAGCAGCGGATCATGCACAGCTCCTGCGGCTCCTGATGCTCTCGGCAGCAGCACTTCTCGCATGGGGCTGTCTGCTGCTGCCCCGGCCTGTCCAGGCAAGCGGGCAGCTTCTTCTAATCTTCATGACCTGGTATG
Source organism: Paenibacillus sp. FSL R7-0204 (assembly GCF_038002225.1). NCBI lineage: Bacteria > Bacillati > Bacillota > Bacilli > Caryophanales > Paenibacillaceae > Paenibacillus > Paenibacillus sp. FSL R7-0204. The sequence continues at coordinate 7,192,505 of NZ_JBBOCA010000001.1, read as the reverse complement.
GCCTCTGTGCTGCTGCGGGAGGTGGGGGCGGTTGGCTGAAGGTCTATGCCATGGAGAAAAGCGGACAGGATGCCCTACTGCTGCTCTCCGGCCGGATCTCCGCATTAAGCGAGGACAGCAGGCTGCTGATTCTGGTGCTGGGCTGGGGACTGCTGGTGTCCTCCGTCCAGCAGCTCGCGCTGTATAGAGGAAGTATTGCTCTGTTCACCGGTGTAACGCTGGTGTATCTGCTGGTACTGGATATGGGCTATGCCGTTAATACTTCCGGGGATGTACTGGTTACGGCGGGGCTGATCCTGTGGCTGCGTGCCTTAAGCGGCCTGCTCCACCTGCAAGAACGGACAGGAAGGCAGGTTCTTCCTTACGCCCGCTGGGGAGCCAGAGCGTTATCGGCGGCTGTACTGGTAACGCTGGCCGCCTGGATAGCCGGGCAAGGGCTTGGCGCGCGCCCGGCTGCTCCGGTTACACTGCAGCCGGTGCTGGACAAGCTGGAGCACTGGGCAGCGGCGCAAAGACCCGGGGAGGCAGACGTACCAGGCACTGGCAGCACCGGCTACAGCATGGAGGACAGAGAGCTTGGCCTGCCCCTGACTCCCAGCCGGGAGGCGGCCTTCACGGTCACTGCTTCCCGTCCCTACTACTCACGGGGGGAGAACATGGCGTATTATGACGGCCGCCGCTGGATCAGGAGCGGCGCCGCGTATTCAGCGCTGAATCTGCCCCGCTTGTCCGGGGCGGTGCCCGCTCTGGCGGATGCATCATCCGCCGGGGGGCTGACGTTTATCCAGCGAATTCAGCTCGCTGCGCCTTCCACTGGAGGTGTGCCTCTGTTCAGCGCAGGCGCTATAACAGACGTGCATAACATCCGGCTTGCGGACGGAAGCCAGCTGGGTTACGTGCTGGCCAGCCCGGACAAACTCAGCTTCCGCCTGCCGGAAGTCTACGGCTCCGCAGGGGTTACGGAGTATACCGTCAAGTCTGTTCTGCCGCCAAGTGATCCGGCAACGCTGCGGAAGCTGAAGGGGAGTGATCCCGACGGGGTCCGCAGCCAGTATTTGCAGCTCCCCGCTGCTCTGCCGCCCAGAGTGCGTGCACTGGCCGGGGATCTTACCACAGCAGCTGCGAGCCGTTACGATGCTGCAGTGGCTGTAGCCGGCTATCTTAAGGAAGGCTATACCTATTCGCTGAAGACCCGCGTGCCGCCGTCCGGTGCCGATTTCACCGATGATTTCCTGTTCGGGACCCGTCAGGGGTATTGTGTGCATTTTGCCACTGCGATGACGGTCCTGCTGCGCAGCAGCGGCATTCCGGCGCGGTACGTCCAGGGCTACGGTCCGGGAACCGCCGTGCCCGGCTCTGTGCCGCAGCGCTACAGCGTGACCGGCGGCGATGCCCACGCCTGGGTCGAGGTCTATTTCCCCGGCGCGGGCTGGGTCTCCTTCGACCCCACACCCTCCGCCGCTGCTGCCGCTGCCCTCGGCGCGGCTGCTACGGACCCGGCGGCGGCCTCCGCGCCGCCGGACACCCGCCGCTCCGCTGCGCTGCACGCGGACGCGCTCACCGCCGCCCTGCCGCAGGCGGGCGGCCCGGACACTGCGCCGCTCGCGCTGGCGGCGCTGGTGCTGGCTGCCGCCATCCGCTGGCGGCGCAGCCTGGCCCTGCTGCCGGCGGTGCGCCGCGCCGGCAGGCTTGGCCGTGAGCGGCAGCTGCGCGCCGCCGCTGCGGCCTGGCACGGGCTCGCGGCGCGCTATGGGCCGCCGCTGCCCGGGGTTACTGCCAGGGAGTACGCAGACTCCCTGGCTATCGAGGACGGGCGGCTGCGCGCCGCCGTCCGGGGGTTTGTACGCCAGTGGGAGACCCTGGTGTATGGCGGCGCCGGAGGCGGCGTGCCCTTGACGGCGTCGGGCTCCGCTGGAGACGCCGCTCCCTCGACGCCTTCCACGCCCATGTCGCCCCCCAACGCTGCCGATACCATGGACGCAGCGGCATTCATGGCACGGTGCCTGATGATTACCTTCCATCTGACCTGATCAAGAATCGGCGTCCCTGCATTTGCAGCGGACGTCTTTGTGACGGCTAAGCTTGCCGCTACAAATGTAATCGAAAAACCGGCTACAATTCTTCTCTTTATCCCTATAACTTGGTGTCGGCTCCCGGCAGCGGCGAATGAGCAGACATTTGCTCATCTGCAGGTATTCCTAACTGTCATGGCCGCGAGCCTGTTTCCGCTACCTTTGCCCCATGCAGGTATTCGCTCCACCCCTACCACAGCCAGCCCAAAACCTTGAAATAGAGGGACCCCATTTCCTTGACGCTGAGAATTAACCATGAGTATAATGAATCCAATAATCAAGGGAGGCAAGTAATGAACAAGCCAAATGAAATGATCGTTGTTCTGGATTTCGGGGGACAGTATAACCAGCTTATCGCGCGCAGAATTCGTGACCTGGGGGTATACAGCGAGCTTCTGCCGTACAATACACCAATGGAGAAGATTAAGGCCTTATCACCCAAAGGGATTGTTTTCTCAGGCGGGCCAAGCAGTGTCTATGCGGAGAATGCACCACATGTAGACCCGGCGATTTACGAGCTCGGGCTGCCGATCTTTGGAATCTGCTATGGGATGCAATTGATGGCACAGCAGCAGGGAGGCAAGGTGGAACGCTCCGCCAAGCGCGAGTACGGCAAAGCAGATGTGGAATTCGCACCCAGCTCCGTGCTGGCAGCGGGCCTTGAGAGCAAGCAGACGGTATGGATGAGCCACGGCGACCATGTAGTGGAGCTTCCGGAGGGCTTCAAGCTGGATGCCGGTACAGAGAGTGCGCCGATTGCAGCCATGAGCAATGATGCACGCAAATTCTTCGCCGTTCAGTTCCATCCTGAGGTACGTCACTCCGTGAAGGGGAATGAGATGATCTCGAACTTCCTGTACGAGGTCTGCGGCTGCGAGGGCAAATGGACGATGGAGTCGTTCATCGAGGATGCTGTTAAGGACATCCGTGATAAAGTCGGCGACAAGAAGGTGCTCTGCGCACTCAGCGGCGGTGTGGATTCCTCTGTTGTGGCGATGCTGATTCACCGGGCGATCGGCGATCAGCTGACTTGTATGTTCATTGACCACGGCCTTCTGCGCAAAGGTGAAGCGGAGAGCGTCATGGAGACTTTTGTCGGTAAGTTCGATATCCATGTTGTCAAAATAGACGCCCGTGACCGCTTCCTTGGGAAGCTGGCCGGTGTCTCCGATCCCGAACAGAAACGTAAAATCATCGGCAACGAGTTCATCTACTGCTTCGACGAAGAATCGGCCAAGCTGGGTGACTTCGCGTTCCTGGCTCAAGGTACACTGTATACCGACATCGTAGAGAGCGGTACAGCAACGGCGCAGACGATCAAGTCGCACCACAATGTGGGCGGGCTGCCGGAAGATATGAAATTCAGTCTGATCGAGCCGCTGAACACCCTCTTCAAGGATGAGGTCCGTAAGCTGGGCGAAGAGCTGGGCATGCCGCATGCGATCGTGTGGCGTCAGCCCTTCCCGGGTCCGGGTCTGGCGATTCGTGTGCTGGGTGAAGTGACCGAGGAGAAGCTGCAGATCGTCCGCGATTCCGACTATATCCTGCGTGAAGAGATTGCCAAGGCGGGTCTCGACCGCGAGATCTGGCAGTATTTCACTGCACTCCCTAACATGAAGAGTGTGGGCGTAATGGGTGACGAGCGCACCTATTCTTACACCGTAGGCATTCGTGCGGTAACCTCCATCGACGGCATGACCGCTGACTGGGCACGTATCCCTTGGGATGTGCTGGAGAAAATCTCCGTGCGCATCGTCAACGAAGTGGACAACGTCAACCGTATCGTGTACGACATTACCTCGAAGCCGCCAGCGACGATCGAGTGGGAATAGATAAAGGATAAAATAAAAACTCTCTTCTATCTGCGATTTTGCTGATAGGAGAGAGTTTTTTTCTTTAAAAGGACGGCAAAGCTGTTTCCATGTATGCTTCTAAACGATTTTTTTAATGTTTCTTTTTTGAAGAAAATATGTAATGATCCCAAAAGCAGCGCCCGCGATGCACCAGAGCAGGATGTTGAACAGGTGAATTTCGATCTTCTCACCAGCTAACGCCGGGAATAGGAACTCCATCAGGACGAACATAGTGAAGCCCCACTGGACACCAGCCAAGAAAAACCTTTTCTTCAATGCTGTGATTGTTTTTTCATAATCTGCATCTATGTCATATTCCGTTTCGTCAACTCCGGTTTTTCGGAGCCGGATAAGGATGTAGTAGGCTATGAACTGCTGCACAATGAATAGAGCCATAGTTCCGAATGTGAATGTGTGATGTATGGTATCCATAATTAAGCTGATAAGCATAAGAACAGATGTTAGATACAAGGCATGCATGCATGCACCGGCAAGAATTCGATGAATCTCTCCCCGCTGATACTCATCTCTTTCCTCCATATAGCCAACAAATGGCTGTAGCATTCTCTTTTCCATATTACTCAGCATTACTGTTTACCTCCCAGAAAAGTGTATTCAAATCCGAGTTCAGGGCCTTGGCCAGCTTAACGCACAGATCCAATGAAGGATTATACTTGTCATTCTCAATCAGATTGACTGTCTGCCGGGCAACTCCAACCTCCTTCGACAGGGCAAGCTGCGACAAACCGGAGCGTTTTCTGTATTCTGCAACCCTGTTCATACTGATTCCTCCTTGAAAAAGTCATATATATATGACTAGCTTGCTGTTTGTTCATCATACTCTCCATAGGTTTATGTGTCAAATATATATGACAAAAAAGAACTCCAAAACCCTATATTAAGGTTTGGAGTTCTTCCCGCTTAGGCGGACAGCTACAAGCTCTTCAGTTCATAAATCTTCTCCAGCGTATCAAGACATTCCGTCTTCTTCTCATCACTCTCGGTATGGAGATATCCCTCCACCAGCCGGTATCCGAATACGAGTAGGATAAATTCGTAGACACAGTGGCCGGCAAGCGGGGCAATCGCTCCCGCATACTCTGCGAAGCCCCGGTAATAAGCAGGGACACACCGCTGATAGTATTCAATCATGTGATCAAGATCCACCTCATCCGCAATCAGGCTGGCGATGTCCTCGCCGAGGTAGCCCCAGCCCGAGGTATCCCAGTCGATCAGCGCGATAGTCCCGCCAGTATAGATGATGTTGGTTACCCAGAAGTCCCGGTGGCATAACACCAGAGGCAGGCGTTCAATCCGGGCAAAAATATCATCCGATTGCTCGTCGATGTCGATGAGCATTTGCCGGATATGCTGCGGGAATCCGCATTCCTCCGAACGGATATAGTCGTAGACAACCGGCCAAGACCGGTAGTGCAGATACGTATTCTTCATGAGATCTGCATGGCTCAGATTGGTCAGACTTTGCAGCACTTCAGGCTGCTCCGCGTACAATTTGCCTTGATACCGTCCCAGCTCCAGTGCCGCCTGTTCATACATGTCACCGGTCAGCTCCAGGCCGGAGATGCCATCCATATATTCCAGCCACAATCTCATTTCATCCCCGGCTTCATTCATTTCAGCGTGATAACACACCGGCCAGCGGAAGGATTCTGTGAAGGTTGCCCCCAGTGGGGAAGCGTAGAGGTCATATTCCCGCCGCCAGGAATCCGGATCATCGTAACGCTCCCATTTCTTTTGGATTTTCAGCACAATACGGTAGGGCAATTGCTCTCCGTCAGCCGTTTCGGCCGTTCCGGTAACCAGCTGCACATCCCCTAAGGTTCCGCCATGTAGCTGTAACGTCTGGTAGTCAGCAGATGTAATCGTTGTATTAAAAAGTTGAGATAGAGCAATATATAAAGCATCTTGGTTTATCTTCATTTGTATCGTCCTCCGTTTTTCTTCATTTGCTTGCGCTGCATTGCAGCTGACTGATTGCGGGCATCCTTGTCCCTGAGATAGTGTGTTCTGTCCTGGACGAACCGGTTCTCCTGCTGCTGTGAGTTGTAACGTTCCCAGCGTTCATGCGTCAGAGAGCCCTCCGCCAGGGCGGCGAGTACCGCACAGCCCGGCTCGGCTTCATGGCGGCAATCGTTGAACCGGCATCCGGCGAATAAGTCCTCCACATCGGTGAAGCCTGCCCTGATGCCTTCCTCGGCGTCGAACAGCCCCAGTTCACGCATCCCGGGCGTATCAATCACCATGGCGCCAGAAGGGAGCATGAACAGCTGGCGGTGCGTGGTGGTATGCCGTCCCCGACTGTCTTCCTCCCGGATGGCACTGACCTTCATAACATCCCGTTCCATCAGGGCGTTAAGCAGCGATGATTTGCCGATTCCGGACATGCCGAGGAACACAACGGTCTTGCCCGGCAGCAGATAGGGGGCCAGCTCATCTAATCCCAGCCCGGCATGGCTGCTGACCGCGTATACCGGAACATCCGGGATGCTTCGCATGACCTCTGCAAGCTGCTGATGATAATCAGGGGTGAGATCCGCCTTCGTCAGAATGATGACCGGCTGGCCGCCGCTCTGCCTGGCCTGGGTCAAATAACGCATCATGCGGGTGACATTGAAATCCTTGTTCAGGGAAGACAAAATAAATACATAGTCGAAATTGGCGGCTACGAGCTGTTCCAGAACGGTTCTGGTATATTCTGCGGCATGGCCGGAATAATTCGCACGCGAGAACTTGGAGCGGCGGGGGAGAAGCGCTGTAATGAGCGATTCCCCGCTTTCGTTCGGACGCAGCAGGACGAAGTCGCCGACGCACGGGAAGTCCCCGCGCGATTCCGCACTGTGATAGAACGTGCCTTTGAGTACAGCGGTCAGCTCGCCCCGCTCTGTGATCACGGTGAAGCGCTCCCGCCGCAGCTCCGTAATTCTGCCGGGTAATAGCCCGGCGGGGATTTCCTCTATTTCGGTGTAGCCATAGGTTGTAAGATTAATCATGTTTTTGGGTTTAGCTCCTTATCTGTTGTTTAATGGACGCAAAAATGCCGCGGAACAGCAGCCTCAATAAGAAGCTGCTGTTCTACGGCATCAAGATGCAAAAAAGATACGACCTTTATCGTATCCCGTAAACAGCAATATTCACGAAAGGTTACTTGGGATGGCATACCAAATAATCCAGGCGTTGGCCCGATTTTTAAGATGTATGCCTGCTATGCAGTTTTAAACGGAACCACCATATAAGTAGTAGCCAATCGAAACATCCCCTTTCGGATAAAGAACTTGTTTAGAAATTTAATGCTTATCGCTAAGCACATTCAGATTAACATAGATTTGGTATGCAAATCCATGTAGAGTTTGATTATAATTAATTTAGTGCGGAACTATCCGCATTTATGCTGCAATGTTTGGCGGATTCTCCCTGAACCAAGCAGTATTTGTCATAGAAATGTTCAATTTACGAACATTTGTGTAAACCTGACGGCAAATGTTCGTATTTACCATTGACAAGAGCTGTCATCTCCCCCTAAAATGATAAAGCGCTACAGCAAATATATTCGTATAATTCCGGGGATCGGCCCGGAAGTCTCTACGAGGTCACCGTAATGACCTGGCTACGATTAAGAAGAGCAACTTGTTCTGGGATTTCCGGCGATTGTCCGGAATTCCCGGCAGCCATCTCTTTTTCGGGCCGGTGTCTTCCCAGATGCCGGCTTTTGTGTTGCTGTATTGGCACAACATACAACCTTAGGGGGAGAACGATTTGAACCGCTTTTTCAAATTGAAAGAGAACGGCACCACAGTACGTACAGAGATCATGGCCGGTATAACCACGTTTATGGCAATGGCTTATATTCTGTCGGTTAATCCAAGCACTCTGACTGCCTTCGGCCGCATTGATATGGGCTGGTATTCCGTATTCCTTGCGACGGCGCTGGCAGCCGGTATTTTCACCATTGCCATGGGGGTATTCATTAACTTCCCGGTCGCTCTGGCACCTGGTATGGGCCTTAACGCATATTTCGCTTCCGTCGTCTTATCCTCCGCCACCACGGAGCATCAGTTCACCTGGCAGATGGGGCTGACCGCCGTATTTATCTCCGGGATTATCTTCATCCTTCTGACCATTACCCGGGTCCGGCAAATTCTGCTCACTGCCATTCCTGACAGCCTGAAGCATGCGATCACCGTCGGAATCGGGATGTTCATCACCATTATCGGCCTGAAGAACAGCGGACTGATGACTATCGGCGTTGAAGCCGGAAGTGATATCGCCGCTAACAAATTTACAGATGTTCTATCTTTTGAAACTGTAATTCATATGGGCAGCCTGGAGAACACCAATGTTCAGCTCGTCATTATCGGCCTGCTGCTGATCTCCATCTTAATGGTACTGCGCGTTCGCGGCGCTATCCTGTTCGGAATTCTCGGAACTACCGTGGCTGCAATCCTCATGGGTGCTGTAGATTTCAGTTCACTGAGCAATCCGCAGACGCCATGGGTTCCTGACTTCACACAGCTGAACTTCTGGGAATTCGACTGGGAAGGTATTATGCACACCGGTATCGTATCGGCTATTGCCACCTTTACCTTCGTAGAACTGTTTGATACCTTCGGTACACTCGTAGGTACTGCTGAACGTGCCGGAATCATGAAGAATCCTGAAGAGGGCAAAAAGCGTGTCGGTAATGCCATGTTCGTAGATGCGGTAGCTGTCGCGGGCGGTGCGATGCTGGGGACTTCCACTACTACCGCTTATGTCGAGAGTGCAGCCGGTGTAGCTGAAGGCGGACGTACGGGGCTGACTGCAGTAACTACAGGGATCTGCTTCCTGCTTGCTTTGTTCCTGGCCCCGGTAGTCGCTCTGATCCCTGGTCCGGCCACAGCGGCAGCGCTGATTATTGTCGGTGTACTCATGGCTCAATCGATCCGTGACATTGACTTCCAGGACATGGTACTGGCAATTCCGGCCTTCCTGACCTTCGTGATCATGCCGTTTACGTATAACATTGCTAACGGGATCTCATTCGGGATTGTTACTTATGTTATTCTGGCTTGTGTAGCGAATATCGCCGGCAAGAAGAAATATGATATCCACTGGATGATGTGGGTGCTGGCGATTCTGATCATTCTGCGTTATGTTCTGATCGGCAGCCAAGGCTAATAAGCTCCACGGATTCTGACTTCCATTCTGCGGCCTCTTCATTATATGAAGAGGCCGTTTTCTTTTTATTCTTGTAGGGGAGGGCCGCCCGGGAGAAGCAGGGCTTTACCCTTTTCATTAACCAATATTTAGATTATATTGTTGAAGAGGTGATAAATGGTGTCCGGTGTATTCAATCGAGTGTTCAAGTCCTTCCGTAGCCAGCCCTGGCCGGTGCTGCTGTTCCTGCTTGGGGCAATAGTCCGTATTCTATACATAACTTCTATCCCACCGGGACTGAATCAGGACGAAGCCTCTATCGGCTACGATGCCTATGCCATTTTGCACTATGGGATGGACCGGAATGGTGTTCATCTGCCGATTCATTTAATCGCCTGGGGCAGCGGGCAGAATGCGCTCTATGCTTACTTGTCCATGCCGTTTATTCTGTTGTTCGGACTAACGCTGTTGTCTGTAAGGGCGCTAAGCCTGATCATGGGACTACTGGGCATGCTGTTTTTCTATCTCATTATGAAAAGACTGTCGGTCTCGCCTGGGGCCGGGACCGCTGCCATGTTCTTTATCGCCATTAATCCTTGGCATATTATGATGTCCAGGTGGGCGCTGGAATCGAATCTGTTTCCTACGATGATTTTGATAGCCGTATACTTTCTGCTGCGCGCCTTTACGAATCTAAGGTGGCTGTATGCCTTTACCGGCATGCTGGCCCTCTCGCTGTATGCTTATGGAACAGCGTATTTTTTCGTTCCGCTATTTGCACTCGGTACGGCAATTCTTCTATTATATAGCAAGGTCCTGCGGCCCCGTGCCTTGGCCTGGAATTTTGTATGGTTTGCGGCACTGGCGCTGCCTATATTACTATTTATTATCATTAACCGTTACGCCATGCAGGATATAGCTACTCCGCTGTTCACGATTCCGAAGCTTACGACGCCGCGCGTGGAGGAGATTTCATCCGTATTCGGCGGCAGGCTGTGGCAGGCCGCTGCAGATAACCTTAGCGCCTTCAGCAAGCTGATGTGGAGCGGGAGCGACGGCTTGGCCTGGAACTCCATCTCTCCTTACGGGTATGCGTACCCGCTGGCATTGCCTTTTGCATTGCTCGGCCTGATCGTTCTCCTGCATTCCTGGTGGACAAGCCGGCGGGAGAGGGAGAGTGCCGGCAGGGGAGCCGTGCTGCTATGGTTCCTTGTGGCGGTGCTGATGGCGCTGATTACAACTGTGAATATTAACCGGATTAATATTATTTTTTATCCGTTCATTATGTTGGTAAGCACCGGATTCGTCTGGCTGGCAGGGAGAGTCAAAGGCGTAGCCATCCTGGCCGCGGTCGGATTCGCCGTGATGTTTATTTTATTCTCCAATACGTATTTCCGCGATTTTCCTGAGCGTATTGGTCCAGCCTTCTATGCTTCCTTCGGGGAGGCCGTGCAGTATGCTTCGGAACACAGCACCGGTGAGATCTATCTTACGAATCAGGTGAATATGCCTTATATTTATGTACTGTTCTATGAGCAGATCAATCCGCATGATTTCCTGAAATCGGTTCAGTATGCCAATCCGGGAGAAGCCTTTCAGCGGGTATCTTCCTTGGGAAGATACAGGTTTGAGGATTTGAACAGGGTGCCTGCGAATGCTGCATATATCTATGCGAATACTGCTGCGCCGCCTGCGGCAAGTGCCGGATCCAGAGTGAAGCGTTTTGCCAATTACAGCGTACTGCTCACCAGTGAACAGAATGGCGGGTCTCAAGACACGCCCAAGACTGCTGCAGGCGAATTTGTGAATGGCGGATTTGAAGAAGGGGCAGCGGGCTGGTCCTTCTCTGCGGGAACGGGGGTGGCCGACAACAACCCCTTCGCCGGGAGTAAGCTGGCGTATCTTGATCCCGGAGCGGAGACCATAGTATCACAGACTTTTACCGCCACAGCCGGTGAGTACAGACTGACCGTTATGTCCAGTAGCGGCGGCAGCGGCGGGAAGATCGGCATTCGGGCAGCCGGTAAGGTGCTTGCCGAGACAGAGCTGCCTGCGGCGGAAGCCTATCAACAGATCACACTTCCTGCGGTCACTCTGGAGCAGGGGATACAGGCAGAAGTATACATAACCGGCGGTAATGGCTGGATTAACATTGACGAGGTGAGGGTAGAACGATGACCAAGAATGTACGTGCAGCGGCAACCGTTATATTAATGCTCTTCTTATTTATTCTTCCTGTAACAAGTATTTATGCTGAAGGGAATGTACTACAGAACCCGGGCTTTGAAGAAGGGGAAGAGGGGGCACCGGCAGGCTGGAGCAAGGACATGTGGATTGCCGGAGATGCGGCAGGCTCCATATCCGTTCAGTCCGAAGAGGTTCATTCCGGTAGCAAAGCGGCGGTTATTGAGAATCTGGAGCCCAATCACCTGAAGTGGGTGCAGACCGTTACCGTCTTGCCGGATAGCTATTACAGAATCTCTGGGTACGTCAAAATAGCCAGCATAGCAGGCGGGGGAATCGGGGCCAATATTTTCCCTGTAGGCATTGGGGGCGGTTATCCCGCTACCAGCGATACCGGCGGTGAATGGCAGCGTCTGGAGTTCATCGGCCAGACCGGCAAGGAGCAGACCGAGATCGGAATCGGCGCTGCGCTGGGCGGCTATGCCAATCTGATTCGGGGTAAGGCCTATTTCGATGATCTGTCCGTAGAGAAGCTGGATACGGTACCGGAGGGAGCGAATATAATCTCACTGGACAGCGGAGCCCAGGCTCCGCCGGCAGATGCGGACGGCGGAAGCAAGCCGGAGGAAGTACCGCATAAAGTATCGCCGGCCAAGCTGCTGCTGCTTTCGGGAGTATTCTGTCTGTTTTTTGCTTTTCTATACACAAGAGCCTTCCGCAGTGAGCGCCTGCTGAGACAGGAGGATGTAATCTACACCCGCTGGCTGTACGTTTTGTTCGGGGCGGCATTCATCCTGCGGATCTGGATCGGCCTTACGGCACAGGGCTATAAGAATGATATGAACACCTTCATGGCCTGGGGCCAGCGCCTGACCGACCTTGGACCGGGCAAATTCTATGAGGAAGGTTATTTCGCTGATTACCCGCCGGGGTACTTATATGTGCTATACCTGCTTAGCCTGCTGCGCGGATTATTTAACTTTGCGGGCGGGTCAGGTGCTGAGACGGTTCTCTTTAAGCTGCCTGCGATGCTCTCTGATCTGGTGCTTGGCTGGATTATCTATAAGAGCGCGCGAACTAGACTCGGCTCTGGACTGGCTATGGGGCTGATGATGCTGTTCCTGTTCAATCCGGCTGTGCTGATGGATTCGGCAGCCTGGGGGCAGGCGGATTCTTTTTTCCTCATCTTTTTGCTGCTCAGTATAATGGGGGTTGTTGATAAGCGCTTCGTACGTGCAGCGATCTTCTTTGCCGTCGCTACATTAATCAAGCCGCAGGCGCTGATTTTCACACCTGTGCTGCTGCTTGCCTTCTACCATCACCGGGCCTGGAAGCAGCTTGCGCTGGGTGCCCTGTACGGACTGGGGATCTTTCTTGTCCTCGCAGCGCCGTTCTTCTGGAACAACGGCGGTTTTGCAGGCTTGATTAACCTCTACAAAAGCACACTGTCCTCTTATCCGTATTCCACAGTGAATGCATTCAATCTGTATGCCTTGACTGACCCGATGTGGTCGGCACTGGATGTGACCTGGCTCGGCATACCGTATCGTATATGGGGCTTTATTTTCATCCTGGTGGCAGTAGCACTTGCTGCTTATTATTCCTTCAATACCAAGGAACGCAAGGATCTCTCCAAGTCCTACTTCATCGCTATGGTGCTGATCACGATTGTCTTCGTATTCGGTACCAAAATGCATGAGCGTTACTTGTATCCGGTACTGATTCTGTCCTTATTCGCCTTCATGGAGAGCCGGGACCGGCGGTTCCTGACCCTGTTCCTCGGGTTCTCCCTGACCCAGTACATCAATGTTGGTTATACACTTGCGTATTTGAATACCGGCGGAAATCCGCCGGCTGACGGCATTGTTCTGGTTACAGCTATTACCACTATCATTCTTGCGATATATCTGCTCTATATTGGATACGATGTATATATCCGCCGAACTGCGAAGCTTTTGCCTGAGCCGGTTACCCCCAAGGAGGCGTACGCAGCAGATCTGCTGCTTGCAGAAGGCATCAAGCCGCTTACCCCTGCTGAGCGCCGTTCTCCGCTGAAGCTGAAGCGCAGAGACTGGATCTGGATGCTCGGTATCACCGTACTATACGGGGCGCTTGCCCTCTATCATCTGGGAGATAACAAGGCACCTGAGACTCTGTGGGAGCCAGCAGCCAGCGGCGATAGCTTCTATGTGGATCTGGGGCAGGCCCATCAACTGGAGCGGGTCAATGTGTTCGGCGGTGTCGGGACAGGGAAGTTTCAGCTGGAATTCAGCCAGACCCCTGATAATTGGAGCAGCCCGCTTGAGGTAAGCGAGGATGTGGGCAATGTCTTCATCTGGAAAAGCCAGCCGCTTAACGTATCCGCAAGATATGTCAAGCTCTCGGTTACGTCTCCAGGCTTCACCCTCAATGAGATGGCCTTCTATGAGCAGGGGGCACCGGAGGTTCCTCTGACGATAGCAAGCGTGACACCCGATTCGGGAGCAGCAGCTAAAAGAGGAACACCGGCCAATCTGTTCGACGAGCAGTCCGTCATACCGGGGAACTCTAATTTCATGAACAGTACGTATTTTGATGAGATCTATCATGCCCGTACGGCTTATGAGCATTATCACAATATTGTTCCTTATGAGAACACGCATCCGCCGCTTGGCAAGCTGCTGATCGGGGTAGGGATGGAACTGTTCGGCGTCAATCCGTTCGGGTGGCGGATCATCGGCACCTTGTTCGGGATTTTGATGCTGCCGCTGATCTATATCATGGCCATGCGTTTGTTCCGTAAGACTACCTATGCTGCACTGGCAGCGGGACTATTCGCTCTGGACTTCATGCATTTCACCCAGACGCGGATATCGACCATCGATGTGTACGGTGTATTCTTCATTATGCTGATGTTCTATTTCATGCAGCGGTATTTCACGATGAATTTCTACCGGGTGCCGCTGCGGACCACACTGGCTCCGCTGTTCTGGTCCGGCCTGTTCTTCGGCATCGGGGTTGCTTCGAAGTGGATCGTGATCTATGGAGGCGCAGGACTTGCTATTATGCTTGCGCTGGTACTCATTGAACGCTACAGAGAATACAAGGCTGCCGGTCGCCTGCTGGCTGAAGGCAAGCTGAGCGGTCAGGAGCTCAAAGCCGCCTGCCGGACTGCAGATCAGTCCTTCTGGAAGAACACGATCATCACGCTGGCCAGTTGCATCGGATTCTTCGTCATCATTCCGGGAATCATATACAGCCTGTCCTTCATTCCTTCACTATCTGCGTCGGCAGAGGGCTTCACCGTTAAGGGGCTGATTGATGCCCAGAAGAATATGTACAACTATCACAGTCAGCTTGTAGCTACACATCCGTTCGCCTCCTCCTGGTGGGAGTGGCCGTTCATGAAGCGTCCGGTGTGGTTCTTCAGCGGCGGCGAAGGCTTGCCTGCAGGCAAGGCGAGCAGCATAGTAACGATGGGCAATCCGCTGATCTGGTGGACAGGAATCTTCGCGATGCTGGCCGCCGTATGGTTCACCGTGAAGCGCCGGGATAAGAATCTGTACATGATCTGGATCGCCTTCTTCTCACAATATGTTCCCTGGATGCTGGTGCCGCGTGAGACGTTCCTGTACCATTACTTTGCGATGGTGCCGTTTATGATTCTATCCATTGTGTACATCCTGAAGCTGCTTGACAGCAAGTTCCAGGGTGCCAGAACTCTGCGGTACGCCTATGTTGCCGCCGCCGCCATCCTGTTTGTAATGTTCTATCCGGTCTTATCCGGCATGCAGGTGAACAGCAGTTATATCATTCAAGTACTTCGCTGGTTCCCTTCCTGGGTATTCTAGGAGGAGAGCTGTAAGAGCCGCATAGTGTTCAAAGCTGATGTTGATGAGGTGCTTCAAGGAAGCTGTGGCTTACAACAAATTTAGGAGGAACCCTTGTGAAGGCCAGATATAGTGTAATTGTCCCCATGTACAATGAGGAGGAAGTCATTCAGGTAACCTACGAGCGGCTCAAAAAAGTAATGGACGATTGCGGAGATACCTACGAGCTGGTATTCGTCAATGACGGCAGCCGGGACCGTACAGCTGAGATTATGCGCGGAATCAGCAATACGGATGAGCATGTTAAGCTGATTGACTTTTCCCGTAATTTCGGCCACCAGGTGGCGATAACGGCGGGTATGGATTATGCTGAAGGCCAGGCTGTTGTGGTGATAGACGCAGATCTTCAGGACCCGCCTGAGGTCATCCTGCAGATGATCGCCAAGTGGAAGGAAGGCTACGAGGTAGTCTATGCCAAGCGGCTGAAGCGCCACGGAGAGACCTTCTTCAAGAAGGTGACGGCCAAAATCTTTTACCGTCTGCTCAGCAGCATGACCAGTGTGGAGATTCCCACGGATACCGGGGACTTCCGGCTGATCGACCGCAAGGTCTGCGATGTGCTGCGCGGCCTGAAGGAGAAGAACCGTTATGTGCGGGGGCTGGTGAGCTGGGTCGGCTTCCGGCAGACCATGGTGGAATATGTGCGGGAGGAGCGCTTTGCCGGGGAAACGAAATATCCGCTCAAAAAAATGATCCGCTTTGCGCTCGACGGAATTACCTCCTTCTCGCATAAGCCGCTCAAAATCGCCTCCTATATCGGCTTCTTCCTGTCCTTCTCCAGCTTCATCTACCTGTTCCTGGTCTTATTCCAGAAGGTCTTCACCTCCTGGACCGTGCCGGGCTGGGCGTCCATTGTCGGTGTGAACCTGTTGTTTAACGGCATTGTGCTGATGCTGCTGGGCGTCATTGGGGAATACATCGGACGGATCTATGACGAATCGAAGGATAGACCGCTCTATATCGTGCGCGAGACCAGAGGCTACCCGGAGGCAGAGGCTGAAGACACCCGGAAGGAAAGCGATTATGCAAGATAAGGCTTGGCGCGCAGGCATGATCCAGTTTCTGAAATTTAATGCGGTGGGCCTGCTTAACACGTTCATTGATTTTGCGGTATTTACCCTGCTGCATTCCCTGGGGATGCTTAACACCCCTGCACAGATTATTTCCTACAGCGCCGGGACGGCCAACAGCTTTTTCTGGAATAAGAAGGTGACCTTCAAGGGCCGGGACAGAGGCGGGAATGGCGGCTTTGACCGGATGCAGCTGGTGAGATTTATTGTGCTGAATCTGCTGGTGCTGGGCATTTCGGTGTTGCTGATTCATCTGCTGACTGATCGGCTGGGGATACAGGTGCTGATGGCCAAGGTGCTGGTTACCTTCATTACAGTGATCATTAATTTCTTTGGAAGCCGGAAATGGGTATTCTAAAGAGACAGTATATCTTCGCCGTATTCTGCGGTGGGAGCACTTATTCTATATTGCGGAGGCGATTGTCATGCGGAAGTTATCCTATTTGATTATACTTGCCGGGGTCCTGATTATGCTCTACCCCAAAGGAAGCGAATGGTACGAGGACCGTCAGCAGCAGAAGCTGCTGGAAGAGGCCGAACAGGCCTATAGTGAAATCGTTCCTTCGGCTACAGCTCCTGCCAGCCAGGATCTGAGCAAGCCTTATGCGGAAGTCACCCAACTGCTGGCGGAAGAGTCTGGTGCGGAAGAGCCAGTGCCGACTGCAGCGCCCGAGATTGAAGTTGGAGGTAAGATCACTGCTATTATTGAAATCGACAAAATCGATCTGAAGCTGCCTGTACTGGAGGGCGCCACGAAGGCCAATATGAAGCATGCTGCTGCACATATGAAGGAGACAGCTCCGATAGGTGCGGTAGGCAACGCGGCGATTGCGGCACACCGGTCGAGAACAGCAGGGCGGCTGTTCAACAGACTGGATGAGGTCGGTAAAGGGGATACCATTACTATTATTACAAGGGGCCAGGAATACAAGTATGTAGTATATGATGTGTCCATTGTAGAGCCTACCGATATTTCGGTACTGAAGGGTAAGGACGACGATAAGATTCTGACCCTCATTACCTGCGATCCGCTTGTTGATCCGACCCACAGACTCATTATTCATGCGAAGCTAACCTGATTCTTGCAAGACAAGATGACAGTAAAGGTCGAAAAAACATAAAATTTTAGTATGTTTATGGTGGAATCTAGCAGTTTGGGGCTTGATAATAGAGAAGGATATGGTAAGATAGAACTATCAAAAGCTAATACACGATAACGGCAAACCTATCGAAAGGTAGGGACGCAAAGCTAAAGGGCCTTCCCGTCATGGATGGCAGCCAGTTACCGAATGAAGAGGCTTTTTTTGTTTGTTTTAATTCAGAATCTGTCATTATGTGGTAGTAGATTGGACAGATAAAGCTTATACGATAACGGCAAACCTATCGAAAGGTAGGGACGCAAAGCTAAAGGGCCTTCCCGTAAGAATGGCAGCCAGCTACCGAAAGGGGTTTTATCCATGAAGAAGTTTTATTTAATGTTGATTACACTTTTTGTGATCGTCACTTCCGTGCAGACAGGCACTGCTCAAGCCGCTAATGCAGATTCAAGCTGGTTAAATGTTGGACAACTTGATCAAGGGGTGATCGGGGTTTCGTACGATGTTCCTAAGGGCAAGAAGATGAAGCTCATGATTACCAAGGACAATAACAGCTATACTTACAACTTATACACCTCCAAACCGAACGAGACATTCCCGCTGCAACAAGGTAATGGCTCTTATAAGGTCTCCGTTCTTGAGAATACTACAGGCAACAAATATAAAGTACTATCTTCCGAGACTGTATCTCTCTCCATGAGCAATGTGAATGCCGTATATTTGAGCTCCGTACAAAATGTAAAGTGGAGTTCTTCCGATAAATCCGTTCAAAAGGCAGCCCAGCTTACAAAGGGTCTGACCACAGATGCAGACAAAGTTAAGGCTATCTACAATTACATCGTAACTAACGTGAAATATGATTACTCTCTGGCTAACAGCGTAAGCACAGATTATATTCCGAACAACGATAACACGCTTGCTACCAACAAAGGGATCTGCTACGATTACGCATCCTTGTTCGCTACTATGCTCCGCAGTGAAGGTATTCCAACCAAATTGGTTATGGGGAATACAAGCTATGTAACTTCATACCATGCCTGGAACGAAGTGTTCCTGAACGGCAAATGGGTAACGATTGATACTACAGTCGATGCAGGTCTGGGTAAAAACACAGCATCGACAGAACTGGTCAAAGCAGCAAGTAAATATACTGCAGCGAAATTCTACTAAGAATAGCTGTGAACTATAGCATTTCCTGAGAATAACCCGCTTAATCATTAAGTGGGTTATTTTTATTTATATAAAGGTTGCTTTTTAATAGAAGGATAGGTTATTATAAATAAGCGTTGTTGGAGCGGCAAAGGAAATGAGAGATTACTTAAATAAGTGATTTCAAAAATAAAGCTTGCATTGCTCGGATGAACGTGATATATTATAAGAGTTGCTGGTGACGCGGTGAGCGGCGCTGACGACGAGCTTGATCTTTGAAAACTGAACAACGAGTGAGTACCTGGAAATCACTTCGGTGAGATCCAAATTAGAGAATGTAACAATTCTCGTCAGATGTTTCAAAATGAGCAATCGCTCTTTCTATACTGCAATCTCTTCGTCCGCTCAGCTGAGCTGGACCGAAGAGATTGCAGGTGACGCTTACTTCGTAAGCGTCCTAATTGGAGAGTTTGATCCTGGCTCAGGACGAACGCTGGCGGCATGCCTAATACATGCAAGTCGAGCGGAGTCTGAGAGGAAGCTTGCTTCCTTTCAGATTTAGCGGCGGACGGGTGAGTAACACGTAGGCAACCTGCCCTCAAGCCTGGGATAACTACCGGAAACGGTAGCTAATACCGGATAATTTCTTTTTTCTCCTGAGGAGAGAATGAAAGGCGGAGCAATCTGCTGCTTGGGGATGGGCCTGCGGCGCATTAGCTAGTTGGTGGGGTAACGGCCCACCAAGGCGACGATGCGTAGCCGACCTGAGAGGGTGAACGGCCACACTGGGACTGAGACACGGCCCAGACTCCTACGGGAGGCAGCAGTAGGGAATCTTCCGCAATGGGCGCAAGCCTGACGGAGCAATGCCGCGTGAGTGATGAAGGTTTTCGGATCGTAAAGCTCTGTTGCCAGGGAAGAACGTCCGGTAGAGTAACTGCTGCCGGAGTGACGGTACCTGAGAAGAAAGCCCCGGCTAACTACGTGCCAGCAGCCGCGGTAATACGTAGGGGGCAAGCGTTGTCCGGAATTATTGGGCGTAAAGCGCGCGCAGGCGGTTATTTAAGTCTGGTGTTTAAACCTTGGGCTCAACCTGAGGTCGCACTGGAAACTGGGTGACTTGAGTACAGAAGAGGAAAGTGGAATTCCACGTGTAGCGGTGAAATGCGTAGATATGTGGAGGAACACCAGTGGCGAAGGCGACTTTCTGGGCTGTAACTGACGCTGAGGCGCGAAAGCGTGGGGAGCAAACAGGATTAGATACCCTGGTAGTCCACGCCGTAAACGATGAGTGCTAGGTGTTAGGGGTTTCGATACCCTTGGTGCCGAAGTTAACACAGTAAGCACTCCGCCTGGGGAGTACGGTCGCAAGACTGAAACTCAAAGGAATTGACGGGGACCCGCACAAGCAGTGGAGTATGTGGTTTAATTCGAAGCAACGCGAAGAACCTTACCAGGTCTTGACATCCAACTAACGAAGCAGAGATGCATCAGGTGCCCTTCGGGGAAAGTTGAGACAGGTGGTGCATGGTTGTCGTCAGCTCGTGTCGTGAGATGTTGGGTTAAGTCCCGCAACGAGCGCAACCCTTGACTTTAGTTGCCAGCAGGTTGAGCTGGGCACTCTAGAGTGACTGCCGGTGACAAACCGGAGGAAGGTGGGGATGACGTCAAATCATCATGCCCCTTATGACCTGGGCTACACACGTACTAC
Organism: Paenibacillus sp. FSL R7-0204; assembly: GCF_038002225.1. Classification (NCBI taxonomy): domain Bacteria; kingdom Bacillati; phylum Bacillota; class Bacilli; order Caryophanales; family Paenibacillaceae; genus Paenibacillus; species Paenibacillus sp. FSL R7-0204. The sequence continues at coordinate 7,172,346 of NZ_JBBOCA010000001.1, read as the reverse complement.
AATGGCCGGTACAACGGGAAGCGAAGCCGCGAGGTGGAGCCAATCCCAGCAAAGCCGGTCTCAGTTCGGATTGCAGGCTGCAACTCGCCTGCATGAAGTCGGAATTGCTAGTAATCGCGGATCAGCATGCCGCGGTGAATACGTTCCCGGGTCTTGTACACACCGCCCGTCACACCACGAGAGTTTACAACACCCGAAGTCGGTGGGGTAACCCGCAAGGGAGCCAGCCGCCGAAGGTGGGGTAGATGATTGGGGTGAAGTCGTAACAAGGTAGCCGTATCGGAAGGTGCGGCTGGATCACCTCCTTTCTATGGAGAATTGTCTTCTGCAATGAAGACATTCAAATCTTAAATCTAGCCGGTCGGCTAGCTACTCACTCGTTGGTCAGTTTTGAGAGCTCAAACTCTCAACCGGCTGTAACTTCGATCGTCACTGTTGTGATCGACCCGAACTTACAGCAACTTGATCCTTGAAAACTGGATACCGAAACGAATTTGCGTTTTAGAACATTCCTTTAAGCTGAACTTGTGTAAACAAGTTTCAATATTTTAGTGATGCTAAGTGAAGGTTTTTGATTGTGCAAACAAGCAAAACACCGGAACGTTGGTTAAGCTATTAAGAGCACACGGAGGATGCCTAGGCGCCAGGAGCCGACGAAGGACGTGGCGAACAACGAAACTGCCTCGGGGAGCTGTAAGCAAGCTTTGATCCGGGGGTGTCCGAATGGGGAAACCCAGCTGTGGTAATTCGCAGTTACTCGTATCTGAATACATAGGATACGCAGAGGCAGACCAGGGGAACTGAAACATCTAAGTACCCTGAGGAAGAGAAAACAATAGTGATTCCGTCAGTAGCGGCGAGCGAACGCGGAACAGCCTAAACCAAGGGGCTTGCCTCTTGGGGTTGTGGGACGTCTCACATGGAGTTACAAAGGAATATGGTAGGCGAAGAGGTCTGGAAAGGCCCGCGATAGAGGTAAAAGCCCTGTAGCCTAAACTGTGTTCTCTCCGAGACGGATCCCGAGTAGTGCGGGGCACGTGAAACCCCGTATGAATCCAGCAGGACCATCTGCTAAGGCTAAATACTACCTGGCGACCGATAGTGAAACAGTACCGTGAGGGAAAGGTGAAAAGCACCCCGGAAGGGGAGTGAAATAGAACCTGAAACCGTGTGCTTACAAAAAGTCAGAGCCCTTTCTATGGGTGATGGCGTGCCTTTTGTAGAATGAACCGGCGAGTTACGTTTAACATGCAAGGTTAAGGTGAGAAGCCGGAGCCGCAGCGAAAGCGAGTCTGAATAGGGCGACTAAGTATGTGGACGTAGACCCGAAACCGTGTGATCTACCCCTGTCCAGGGTGAAGGTGCGGTAACACGCACTGGAGGCCCGAACCCACGCATGTTGAAAAATGCGGGGATGAGGTGGGGGTAGCGGAGAAATTCCAATCGAACTCGGAGATAGCTGGTTCTCCCCGAAATAGCTTTAGGGCTAGCCTCGGTGAATGGAGTGGTGGAGGTAGAGCACTGATTGGGTGCGGGGCCCGCAAGGGTTACCAAGCTCAGTCAAACTCCGAATGCCATTAACTTCTTGCCGGGAGTCAGACAGTGAGTGCTAAGATCCATTGTCAAAAGGGAAACAGCCCAGACCATCAGCTAAGGTCCCCAAGTGTGTGTTAAGTGGGAAAGGATGTGGAGTTGCACAGACAACCAGGATGTTGGCTTAGAAGCAGCCACCATTGAAAGAGTGCGTAATAGCTCACTGGTCGAGTGACTCTGCGCCGAAAATGTAACGGGGCTAAACACACCACCGAAGCTATGGCTAGATGCGTTGCATCTGGGGTAGGGGAGCGTTGTATGTGGGTTGAAGGTGTACCGTAAGGAGCGCTGGACAGCATACAAGTGAGAATGCCGGTATGAGTAACGAAAAGATCAGTGAGAATCTGATCCGCCGAAAGCCCAAGGTTTCCTGAGGAAGGCTCGTCCGCTCAGGGTAAGTCGGGACCTAAGGCGAGGCCGAAAGGCGTAGTCGAAGGACAACAGTTTGAAATTACTGTACCACCGTAATCCGCTATGAGCGATGGGGTGACGCAGGAGGGTAGTGACGCGGACTGATGGATGTCCGTCTAAGCAGTGAGGCTGGTGTGTAGGCAAATCCGCACATCGTAAGGCTGGGCTGTGATGGGGAGCGAAAATTATAGTAGCGAAGGTCATGATCTCACACTGCCAAGAAAAGCCTCTAGTCAGGAGAAGGTGCCCGTACCGCAAACCGACACAGGTAGGCGAGAAGAGAATTCTAAGGCGCGCGGAAGAACTCTCGTTAAGGAACTCGGCAAAATGACCCCGTAACTTCGGGAGAAGGGGTGCCTCGGTAGGGTGAATAGCCCGAGGGGGCCGCAGTGAAAAGGCCCAAGCGACTGTTTAGCAAAAACACAGGTCTGTGCGAAGCCGCAAGGCGAAGTATACGGGCTGACGCCTGCCCGGTGCTGGAAGGTTAAGGGGAGCGGTTAGGAGCAATCCGAAGCTGTGAACCGAAGCCCCAGTAAACGGCGGCCGTAACTATAACGGTCCTAAGGTAGCGAAATTCCTTGTCAGGTAAATTCTGACCCGCACGAATGGCGTAACGACTTGGGCGCTGTCTCAACGAGAGATCCGGTGAAATTTTAATACCTGTGAAGATGCAGGTTACCCGCGACAAGACGGAAAGACCCCATGGAGCTTTACTGCAGCTTGATATTGAATTTGGGTACGATCTGTACAGGATAGGTGGGAGCCGTAGAGGCAGGAGCGCAAGCTTCTGCGGAGGCGCCGTTGGGATACCACCCTGATCGTATCTAGGTTCTAACCTAGTGCCCTCATCGGGTACGGGGACCGTGTCAGGCGGGCAGTTTGACTGGGGCGGTCGCCTCCTAAAGAGTAACGGAGGCGTTCAAAGGTTCCCTCAGAATGGTTGGAAATCATTCGCAGAGTGCAAAGGCATAAGGGAGCTTGACTGCGAGACCTACAAGTCGAGCAGGGACGAAAGTCGGACTTAGTGATCCGGTGGTACCGCATGGAAGGGCCATCGCTCAACGGATAAAAGCTACCCTGGGGATAACAGGCTTATCTCCCCCAAGAGTCCACATCGACGGGGAGGTTTGGCACCTCGATGTCGGCTCATCGCATCCTGGGGCTGAAGTAGGTCCCAAGGGTTGGGCTGTTCGCCCATTAAAGCGGTACGCGAGCTGGGTTCAGAACGTCGTGAGACAGTTCGGTCCCTATCTGTCGTGGGCGCAGGAAATTTGAGAGGAGCTGTCCTTAGTACGAGAGGACCGGGATGGACGTACCGCTGGTGCATCAGTTGTTCCGCCAGGAGCATGGCTGAGTAGCTACGTACGGACGGGATAAGCGCTGAAAGCATCTAAGCGTGAAGCCCCCCTCAAGATGAGATTTCCCAGTATGTAAGACCCCTTGAAGACGACGAGGTAGATAGGTTGGAGGTGGAAGTGCAGCAATGCATGGAGCTGACCAATACTAATCGGTCGAGGGCTTATCCAAATTTATAACACGCAGATTCGTTTCGGATTCAGTTTTCAGGCGATCAAGCCTGGCAGGATGTTAAACCGATGGTTTGATATTTTCTGTAGCGATTTCGAGAAGCGTAGGCTTCGAAAAATCATGTTTGGTGGCGATAGCGGAGGGGTTCCACACGTACCCATCCCGAACACGACCGTTAAGCCCTCCAGCGCCGATGGTACTTGGACCGAAGGGTCCTGGGAGAGTAGGACGTTGCCAAGCACACAAAACCACTGTTGATTCTTCGACAGTGGTCTTTTTGTATTTTCGGGGAAGCCTTGTGGACAGCTTGTGAGTAGGTTGTGAGTAGGTTCCAGGTCTTCTTACAAGTCGCGTATAGTTATACACATGTGGATAGATTTAGTTTTTTTGATACTTCTCCCCAAATGATGTGGATATCCGGTAAAATAATGTGGATAGGCACGGTGAATTGGGGATAGACAGGGAAGGAGCCAAAAGTTATGGACAAGCACAGCAGTTTTTTGTGGACAGAGCAGTTCAGGGTTCAAGCAAGTGATACGGATTACCGGTCAAGGGGCAAGCTCTCCTTCCTGCTGGATATCATGCAGCGTGCTGCGGATTCGGCTGTAAGCAGTCTGGGGCTAAGTATGGAGAGTATGCTCAAGGCGGGAATGGGCTGGATGGTCATCACGCTTGATCTGAATCTGCAGCGTCTCCCATCCCCGGGCGAGCTTCTTGATGTACACACCTGGAGTAAAGGAAACAAAGGACCGCTCTGGCAGCGGGATTACCGGATCTATGATGCCCAAGGTGTAGAGTTTGCTTCGGCGCGCTCGATCTGGGCGCTTGTGGATATCGGGAAGCGGAGAATTTTGCGTCCGTCAGCCTTACCTATTGTTGTCGAGCCGTATGTAGAAGATTCCGTAGGCAGTCTGCCGGATAAAGTGATTATTCCATCAGAGCTTCCCTTGCAAGAGGTTTACCGTTATCAGGTAAGATATAGCGGGCTGGATAACAATAAACATCTTAACAATGCGCGCTATGCAGATTTATGCTGTGATGCTCTGGCGCTGGAGGAGTGGGAGGAGTTAGAGCTTACGGGGCTTCATATCACCTATGTCCAGGAAGCCAAGTATGGTGAGGAGATCAGTGTTATGCGTTCTTCTCTGACTGAAGAAGGGGTATATGTGCGCGGGCAAGGCGGGGGGCGGATCTTTTTTGAAGCTTGCCTGAAGCTTAGAAGATAGATTGATGTCTGAGAGAGAGGCTTACATAGCGTTAAATCTAGACAGTTACTCGAATTTCAGGGGAACTGTCTTTTGTCATATTTGCTATTTCCTTATATGTCACAAATACACAATTGTCATTCGTTATACAGGTGTAAAAGGAAAATGGAGGTGATTTCTTTGGAGCAAGGCAACCCCGGGGGCCCAATGAATCCAAATAAGATTGAAGAAGCCATTCATCAGGTACATGCAGGTGACAGGCAAGCTTTTACAACAATAATTACGGAATATGAAAGAAAGATTTACACGTATTGTTACTATCTCCTAAGGAGCCGTGAAGAAGCGGAGGATGCTGTGCAGGATATATTCGTTAAGGTGTATCAGCAGCTTGGGCGTTATGAACGGCGGGTTTCTTTTTCTGCCTGGCTATATAAGGTGGCTTATCATCATTGCCTGGACCAGCTTCGCAGGCGTAAGCGCCGCAGCCGGTTGCTGTCCCTTTATAAGCTGCAACTGATGACGCATCCACAAGCGTTGCCGGAGGAGTCGCCGGTAGACCGGATTTTTGAAAATCTCACTTCGGAAGAGCGGGGGCTATTAATCCTTCGTGTCATTGAACAATACAGCTTCGAAGAGATCTCAATGATTACCGGAAGCAGTTCGGCGGCGCTGCGCAAAAAATATGAACGGCTCCGTAAAAAACTGATTCAGCAAAAAGCGGATGAAAAGGGAGGGTGTGCTCATGGAGAAGTGGCAGAATCAAACTGAGAAGCAAATGCTGGAACGTTTTCGCAGCAGCGTCGGAAGAGTAGAGCTTCCTGTAGATAGCTATAATGAGCAGATTATGAACCGGATCGAATATTTGGAGACCAGAGGAGGAAATAAATTGCTTAAAAAGACGCTGGCAGCCGCAAGCATAGCTGTAGTGATAGGGTTAGGTACGATAACTGCAGGATTCATCTCCCCGGTATGGGCCGATACATTGAGTCAATTGCCCGTGTTCAGCAGTATATTCAAGCACACGGACAACCCGGGTCTGAAATTGGCCGCTGAACAGGGTCTGACCACATCGCCTAATATGAGTGTTACCAAAGATGGAGTGACGTTAAGTGTTACGGAAGTATTCTATGACGGAATTCAGCTGGCCATTGGATTTGAAAGAGCTGGAGTAACGGATGAGCGGGTGCTGGCGGAGATTACGAACTTTAAAACCGATGAGTTTGACCAATCGACCAAAGGGCTGCTAGGGTTGCCGGAAGTTACCCTGGAATCTGGGGAGAGTCTCGGCTTCGGTTCTTCTTCTACAGGAGACGTACAGGGACAACCAAACACCCTTTTATTGGAAATGAGAGAATTGTGGAATACATCAGCTCTCGGAGACGAATTCAAGGTAAATATCCGCGTACCGGTTGCCCAGATCGCCGAGCCGTTTGAGTTCCAGGTAACGGTGAAGAAACTTGCGGAAGGAATCATCAACCTTACCCCGGGCCAGGGGGCGAGCAAAGACTCCTTCTATTATAAAGTAAAGAGTCTGGACATCACGCCTGCTGCCATGAGGATGATCATCACCAGTGAAGGGGAAGTGCCTGCATCACCTGAGCAGACAGGGGAATATGGTCCAACGGAGGTATTCTATGAGCTTGTGGATGATGCCGGTAATGTGGCTACTTCCGCCCAAGGATATGCCTTGAGGAAGGCCGTTCAGCATCCTATTGTGGATAGTCTGTACAATATCTTCCCGCAACCACCCAAGACGATTACGGTCAGACCGTATACATTCACTTTGGATAATGAGCTGAAGCTCTTGTTGGATGACAATGGGAAACCGGTGAGAACTTATCATAAGGACCTTGAGAGCACTATAGTGATTCCATGAACCCGAGAACCGTGAAAACGGGAATGGGTAAGATAGGCTGAGCCCTTGTCCGCGTCTGCTGTGCAGATGCGGGCTTTTTTGAAAAATACCTGAGTCATCATCGAAGCTAAAGCCCCACTTTGTGGGGTTATTTTGCTGATTAGAGCAACGTTAACGGGATGTAGATTTCACTTACGGAGTTCGGATGGTAGGGGCCCAGATAGCCCTGGCCGTAGGATTCAAATTCATAAGAGAGGTTCAGACGGTAATCGGTTCTCGGCAGAAAAACGCCATAGATATATTTGTAAGTGGCAGAAACTTCGGCGGACGGCCCTGTATGCTTAAATCTAAGATAACGTGCTGGCGGCAAAGTATGAGTTGTTAAATTGGTGCCTGTTTGTTCGCAGCTCGACTGAACGGTAGTGCCGGCACATACAGATGCTAGGGTATTCAATTCGCAGGCAATGTGAAAGGAGATTCCCTGATTCTCATAGTTATCCGGCCAGTAGCCTACCTGGTAATATTGTTCTGGAAGCTTGCGGTCCGGGATAGCAGAAAGGCTGCTGAACAGCTGCTCCCATGCGGATCCGATGACCGACTGATCTTGCATAACGGTAATGAATGGCCCCTGAAGTCTGATTGCACCAAGCTCAATCAGGTCAGGAGAGGCGCCCTTCTGGTCTGACCAATGTGGTAAATCAGCCGGCTGTAAGGGATGAAGCAGCAGAGGGATGTCCGGGTTAGACTTGTGGCGGATATGGGTGGGAGTAGTGTGCAGCAGTCTTTTGAAGGCCCGGGTGAAGGTCTCGTAATCATTATAAGCATAGTCCAATGAGATCTCTTGAAAGGTCCGCTCGGGTCTGTCTAGAATATCCCTGGCCGCCTCGGAAATCCTCCTTCTTGCAATATAGTCGCCCGGTGTGAGTCCGGTAACCCCTTGAAACAGGCGGATGAAGTGGAACAAGGAATACCCAGCCTCTCTGGAGAGGTCCAGAACAGACAGCGGCTGCTTCAGATTCGATTCAATATATTGGGTGGCCTGCAGAATAAGCTGTCTGTTTTTCATGAAGTCCTCTCCTTTATGGTTACTCTACAGTCCACTCTCCCCATGAGGCAGCCCACGCGGGCACTCTAACCTGACGGACACGGTCGGTGGAGGGGAAATAAGCTTTGATATCAAGTACGGGCGTTCCCGGATAGGCATCCAGTCCGCTGACTTCAACAATTCCCTGATCCAGGTCAACGGATAGAATATGGGCAACCGTAAGTCCAATCGGATTAGGGCGGACCGGAGACCGGGTCGCAAAAACACCGCTTACCGGCGCATTATAGGGAGGCTCGATTTGCATAGTTTGCCGGAAGCAATCTTCTGCAAACTCATGAATCCACCACAGGATCTGGCAGTGGCTGAAAGCATCTAACCCCTTCAAGGCAGGTCTGTATTCGGGTCTAATCTCAAGTCGCAGGTTCTGCGGTGTTCCCGTTACTACTCCTACTGGTATAATATTATACGATTCTGAGGCGGGCATTGGCTGTGACTCCTTTCGGCTGGGGGATGATTCTAGTTTATCGGAAGGTAAGGGAATTCGGCCTGATGATAATTGCGGACTTGTATGTCATGGTATAATAGGTTGTTGATGACAGGGAGGGGTTTGGACGATGAAGGTATTAGTATTGGCAGAGAAGCCGTCGGTGGCCCGTGAGATTGCGCGGGTGCTGGGCTGTGGAAATAAACAGAAGAGTTATATGGAAGGTCCGAAATATGTGGTGACCTGGGCGCTGGGGCATCTGGTTGGCCTGGCTGAGCCTGAGGACTATAACAATAAATATGCAACGTGGGCGCTGGAGGATCTGCCGATTCTTCCAGAGAAGGCTAAGCTGAAGGTGCTGCGCGAGACCAGCCAGCAATATAAGGCTGTGCAGCAGCTAATGAAGCGGCAGGATATTGAGGAGCTGATCGTAGCAACGGATGCGGCGCGTGAGGGTGAATTGCTGGCCCGCTGGATAATGAATATGGCAGGCTGGAAAAAAACGTTCCGGCGGCTGTGGATCTCTTCCCAGACGGATAAGGCCATTAAGGAGGGCTTCGCTTCTCTGCGGCCTGGACGGGATTTCGACCGCCTGTATGAATCTGCACGCTGCCGTGCTGAGGCGGATTGGATGATCGGGCTGAATGTGACGCGGGCCTTAACCTGCAAGTTTGGCGCTCCGCTCTCTGCGGGGCGTGTTCAAACACCTACCCTGGGAATGATTATGGACCGGGAGAATGAGATTACCGGCTTCCGTTCCCAGGAATATGACCTGCTGACTGCGGATTTCGGGAATTTTCAGGCGGGTTGGCGTGCGCAGGGCGGGGACGGCCGGATTTGGGAGCGAGAGAAAACCGGCATTCTGAAGGATAAGCTTACAGGCCGCAGCGGACGGATCACCAAGGTGCAAAAGAGTGAGAAAAGCGAGCCGCATCCGCTGGCTTATGATCTGACAGAGCTGCAGCGGGATGCTAACCGCAAATTCGGCTTCTCGGCCAAACAGACCTCAAGTGTGCTTCAGAAGCTGTATGAACAGCATAAGCTGGTCACTTATCCGCGTACAGACAGCCGTTATCTGACCGCTGATATGACGGGTACGTTAAAAGAAAGACTCGACAGCGTGGGTGTCGGGCCGTATGCAGCCCTCGCTAGACCGCTGCTACGGAAGCCGCTGCCGGTCACGAAGCGGATTGTCGATGACAGCAAGGTCAGCGATCACCACGCGATTATTCCGACAGAGCAGACAGTGCTGCTCAATTTGCTGAGTGCGGAAGAACGGAAGCTCTACGATCTGATCGTAAGGCGGTTCATTAGCCTGTTCTATCCTCCGGCCCGTTATGATAACGTAGCTGTGACGGTAACCGTAGATGGTGAAAGCTTCTATGTCAAGGGAACTACCATCAAGGATGCAGGCTGGCGTGAGGTATACGGCGGAGATATGAGCTCGGATGACGAAGAGGAAAATGCGGGGGATGAACCCGCAGCGGGCAATGTAAAGCTGCCGGAGCTGCGGGAAGGCGATAGCGTGAAGCTTGCGCGCTGCATCATCAAGCCGGGACGGACCCAACCGCCGAAGCGCTATAATGAAGCCACGCTGCTGACGCAGATGGAGAAGCATGGGCTGGGGACACCGGCCACCCGCGCGGATATCATCGAGAAGCTGGTCAGCTCCGATACAATTGAACGGCAGGGCAATCTGCTGCATCCTACCGGCAAGGGCAAGCAATTGATTGAGCTGGTCTCTGGGCAGCTGCGCACACCGGAGCTGACGGCACGCTGGGAAGCGGAGCTGGAGAGAATTGCGCGCGGGCAAGGGCGCCCGGAGCCTTTTTTGCAGGGGATCCGGAGTATGGCCCAGGAGCTGGTGTCCGGGGTGAAGAACAGCGGAGCGGAATACAAGCCGCATAATGTCTCTAACAGCCATTGTCCGGAGTGTGGAACAAGGATGTTAGAAAAGAAGACCAAACGCGGCAAGCTGCTGGTCTGTCCGAAGGAGGACTGCGGCTACACCCGGGCGGGCGAGAAGCAGTTGTCAAACCGCCGCTGCCCGCAGTGCCATAAGAAGATGGAGATGAAGGAAGGCAAGGCCGGGAAGTATGTGCAGTGCCTCGGCTGCGGCATTACAGAGACGATGGATAAGGACCACAAGCATATTAACAAACGCGAGCAGCAGAAGCTGGTTCAGCAGTACAGCAAGACGGAAAGTGCCGGCAACAATCTTGGCGATCTGCTGAAGGCTGCGATGGAAGCGAAACAGAAGGGCAAGTAGCCGCAGGAAGCCAAAGTAAGGCTGTCTAGGGACGGCAGATATGTTTTACTGTAGATGATTGATACGGGATCAGGCGTTAGGGTTCCGCTAAATAGAGTAGGGCAGGTGGAGAAGTGGCAGCGGCTGAAGGGATAGAAGGTGTGGTGAAAGCGGCAGAGGCTCAGGGTACGAAGGGGAGCAGCCGGTTGTATTTTCTGGTGATAGTCTTTATGTTCTGGTTCTCTTCATATATCTATGTTCCGGTGCTCTCGCCTTATGTGGAGCATCTGGGAGCTTCTTATGTCATGGTAGGAGCGGTGCTGGGGATATACGGCCTGATGCAGATTCTGTTCCGGCTGCCGATAGGGATGGGTTCAGATGTGCTTAACCGGCGGCGGCCGTTCATTTATCTGGGGCTGATCGCAAGCGGGGCGAGTTGTCTGCTGTTCCTGGCAGGGGCACATCCGGGCTGGGCGCTGGCGGCGCGGGCGGTCTCGGGGATAGCGGCATCAGCGTGGGTCGTTTACTCGGTGATGTTCGCGGGGTATTTTCCGAAAGAAGAGGCGGGCAGGGCTATGGGTATGCTCCAGTTCACCACGGTGATTGCCCAGTTGACCAGTATGATGATCAGCGGGTATATCGTAGACCACTTCGGCTGGAATACCCCGTTCATCATCGGAGGGATTGTGGCGGTGGCCGCGATGCTGCTGGTCGTCCGTCTTCCGGAGCAACAGTTGGAGAAGCGCAACGCGATTAAGCTCAAGGATCTGGCCGGTGTCGTGAAGGAGCCGCTGCTGGTAAAAGTATCGCTGTTATCGGTGCTGGCCCATTGTGTGCTGTTCATTACGATGTTCGGCTACACGCCGAATCAGGCGCTCTATATTGGCGCGAGCAAGGGGAGTCTCGGCTGGCTGACGCTGGCTTTTATGCTGCCTCATGCGATAGCGACCCTCTATGGTGCGCGGCTGTTCGGCCGGTGGCTCGGGGACCGGGGCACGCTGATGCTTGGTTTTGCCGGAAGTGCGGTGTTCACGCTGCTCATTCCATCGATGCCAACGCTTGCGGCGTTATGTGTAACACAGATTGGGAATGGCTTTATGCAGGGACTGATCTTCCCGCTGCTGCTGGGGAAATCCGTTTCCGGGGTAGCTCCGTTCAAGCGGGCGACAGCTATGGGGTTCTATCAGGCGGTGTATGCGATTGGCATGTCCGGCGGTCCTTTTGTAGCGGGATGGATGAGTGCGGCGTACGGTCTGCGGGGAGGCTTCTGGCTGGGCGCCATGGCAGCGGTGCTTGCGGCAGTGCTGTCCTGGTTCTGGATCAGGGAGGCCGGAGCCGCAGGCGGGCGGAGCAAGAAAGAGCGGCAGTTGCAGGGCCGGTGATGTGAGGTTATTGGTTTTTTGCCGGAAAGGGTAATATAATAGAGAGCAGGGTAGGATGCTAGGAGGAGGGGCCGGAAGGATGGTCAAGGTTGTATTGCTGTGGTTCGCGCTGATCAACATTATCGGGTATGTAGTAATGTCGGAAGACAAGAACAAGGCCCGGAAAAGACGGGATCGGGTGCCGGAGAAAACATTGTTTCTGCTGGCGTTCATGGGCGGTGCGCTGGGTGTGCTGATTGCCATGTACCGCAAGCGCCACAAGACAAGGCATACTTCCTTCAGACTCGGAATTCCGCTGCTGCTGCTGCTGAATATGGTGCTGTATGGGTATTTTTTGAGGTAAGCCGCTTGAGGGCTTGGTAATGTTGTAAATAATAGAAAGAGGTGGCGTAAATGTTATTCTCTAAAATTCTGCTTGCCTATGACGGTTCAAAGGCTTCGAATCAGGCTCTGGAACGGGCGATTGAGCTGGCCAAGGTAACTCCAGGGTCCTCCCTGTACGTCGTACACGCATTTGAATTCCCTCGGTTCTTCATCGGGGAAGCTCTCGCGCCTCTGCCGGCATCGGTGAACAAGGATTATTATGACCTCGCGGTCCAGACTACGGATGAAGTGAAAAGCCGCCTGGAAGCCGAAGGTCTGAATGCTACGGTAGAATTGCTGCAGGGATCGCCTGCGGAAATTATTCTGAATTATGCCAAGGAACAGGATGCAGATGTGATAGTAATCGGCAGCCGGGGGCTGGGCGGTATCCGGGAATTCGTTCTGGGCAGCGTCAGCCATAATGTGGTGCAAAGTGCGCGCATTCCGGTGCTGGTTGTTAAATAATAGGAACTTTAGTAGAGGAACGCTGCGGCGTTCCCCTTTTTTTAGGCCGATTAGCGGGAATAAGATTTTCATTTATGCCCAAAAGCGAACAATTTGCAGACATGATATGACAATGTTCGTGTTTAAGTTGACATGATGTGTAGGGCGTTGTTAAACTGAATCTATGAAGAGCTCGTATAAAACCGGGGATAGGGCCCGGAAGTTTCTACCCGGTAACCGTAAATTGCCGGACTACGAGGAAATAGGATAACTGGAACGACAGCAGATAGCCTCCCCGCAGCCCGGGGCGGTGTTCCTGCATTCTCCTGCCTGTAAGGACGGGGAGTGTGCGGCTGCCGGGCGTTATCACCTGATTCCTTAGTAGTCCGGGTCCACCCGCAGCAGAATGCGTCTGGAGTCCGGGCTATTTTTCACGGTTCATGCGGGAATTGGCAGGAAACGGGACACACTGAAATCAGAGAAATCTCTATAACGGAAATGGAAGGCTGGGTGAACGATGTCTGTGCAAGTAGGTGTCATTATGGGCAGCAAATCGGACTATGAAACGATGCAGCATACCTGTGAAGTGCTGGAGGAGCTGGATATAGCTTATGAGAAAAAGGTTGTCTCTGCACACCGCACACCGGATCTGATGTTCCGTTATGCCGAGGAGGCGGCGGAGCGCGGCCTGCGGGTCATTATCGCCGGAGCGGGCGGCGCGGCGCATCTGCCGGGTATGGTGGCTGCTAAAACTACGCTGCCGGTCATTGGTGTACCTGTGCAGTCGAAGGCCTTGAACGGCATGGATTCGCTGCTGTCGATTGTGCAGATGCCTGCGGGCATCCCGGTAGCGACCGTAGCAATCGGCCGCGCCGGAGCTATCAATGCGGGGCTGCTGGCGGCGCAGATCATCGGCGCCTTCGAGCCGGAGGTAGCGCAGCGGGTGCAGCTGCGGCGCGAGGCGACTCAGCAAGAGGTGCTGGAAAGCAGCGAGAGTCTATGAGCCTGGAGGAGCTGAAGGCCGGACGGGTAGAGGGTGGCGCGGAGCAGGCTAAGGCTGAGCGAGGGATGAAGGCTGAAGGCAGAGCGGAAGGTGCCTGGGCGGAGCTCGCGATAAAGGCTGAAGGCAGAGTAATAGCTGCCGGAGCTGAGACGGAGCGGGAAGAGACCGCGGCACAACTGCCACGGACGCTGCTGCCCGGCGCAACGGTCGGCGTGCTCGGCGGCGGGCAGCTCGGGCGCATGATGGCGCTGTCCGGCAGCGCCATGGGCTACCGCTTCGTGGCGCTGGACCCGGCAAAGGATGCGCCGTGCGGGCAGATTACGCCGCAGATCACTGCGGCGTATAACGACCGGGACGCCGCGCGCGAGCTGGCGCGGCGCTCTGACGTCATCACGTACGAGTTCGAGAACGTGGACGCGGGCGTAGCCGCGCTGCTGACGGAGGAATCGTACGTGCCGCAGGGCAGCGCGCTGCTGTATACGACGCAGCACCGGCTGCGCGAGAAGGCGGCCATCGAGGCGGCAGGCGTGCCCGTTGCCCCGTACCGCAAGGTCGGCAGCCTGGCGGAGCTGGAAGCGGCGGCTGCTGCCCTGGGCCTGCCCTGTGTGCTGAAGACCGCCACAGGGGGGTATGACGGCAAGGGACAAGCCGTCATCCGCAGACCGGAAGAGCTGGCGGCAGCATTCCGGCAGGTCGCGCCGGGCGCGCAAGCAGATGTACCGGAGCTGGTGCTGGAGAAATTCATCACCTTCAAATGTGAGATTTCGGTCATCGCCGCCCGGAGTGCCTCGGGGGAGGTTAAGAGCTTCCCGCCTGCCGAGAACATTCATGTGGACAATATCCTGCATCTCTCCATTGTCCCTGCGCGGGTGCCGGAGGAGATTCAGCGGCGGGCCTGCGAGCTGGCGGAACGGATTGTCTCCGGCATGGAGGCGGTCGGGCTGCTGGCGGTTGAGATGTTCGTGACGGAGGACGGAGAGCTGTTCGTCAACGAGCTGGCGCCGCGTCCGCATAATTCCGGCCATTACACGATGGATGCCTGTGTGACCTCGCAGTTCGAGCAGCATGTGCGGGCGATCTGCAATCTGCCGCTGGGCGATACCTCGCTGCTTACTCCTGTAGTCATGGTGAATGTACTCGGCGAGCATCTGGACGGAGCCGTTCAGGCAGCCTGCCGTGCGAATGAAGAAGTGAGCAGGCTTGGAGTATCACCCAAGCTTCATATATATGGTAAGACCGAGAGCAAAACCGGCCGTAAAATGGGCCATATCAACCTGCTTTGCAAGGATACCGGCGACGGATTGTCCTGGGTAGAGCAAACTAACCTTTGGAGGAACTGACAAGCTATGATTGAACGTTACAGCAGACCTGAGATGCGGGCCATTTGGACCGAAGAGAATAAATTCAACGCGTGGCTGGAGGTTGAGATTTGCGCCTGTGAGGCGTGGGCCGAACTGGGAGTGATCCCGCATGAGGATGCCGCGAAGCTGCGTAAGGATGCCAAATTCGATATCGCGCGGATTGATGAGATTGAACTGGAAACGCGCCATGATGTGATTGCTTTTACCCGTGCCGTATCCGAGAGTCTTGGCGCAGAGCGCAAATGGGTGCATTACGGACTAACCTCGACAGATGTGGTCGATACGGCGCTGGGTTACCTGCTGCGTCAGGCCAACGAGATTCTGGAGCAGGATATTATCCGGTTCATTGAGATTCTAAAAGACAAAGCCATCGCCTACAAGGATACCCCGATGATGGGCCGTACCCATGGCGTACATGCCGAGCCAACAACATTCGGCCTGAAGATGGCGCTGTGGTATGAGGAAATGAAGCGGAACCTGGAGCGTTTCCGTCATGCCGCCAATGGCGTACAATTCGGCAAAATCTCCGGGGCCGTCGGCACCTATGCCAACATCGACCCGTTCGTGGAAGAATTCGTCTGCCGCAAGCTGGGCACCAGCCCGGCACCAATCTCCACGCAAACCCTGCAGCGTGACCGTCACGCGGAATACATGGCGGCGCTGGCACTGGTTGCCACTTCCCTGGACAAGTTCGCTACCGAGATCCGCGCTTTGCAGAAGAGTGAGATCCGCGAGGTCGAGGAGGCTTTTGCCAAGGGTCAAAAGGGTTCGTCCGCGATGCCGCACAAGCGCAACCCGATCGGCTGCGAGAACATCTCCGGCCTGTCGCGTGTGATCCGCGGCCATATGATGACAGCTTACGAGAACGTGCCGCTGTGGCATGAACGTGATATTTCGCATTCTTCCGTAGAACGGATCATCCTGCCGGATGCGACCATGCTGCTGAACTATATGCTGAACCGCTTCGGCAACATCGTGAAGAACCTGACTGTATTCCCTGAGAATATGAAGCGCAACATGAACCGTACCTTCGGCGTTCCGTTCTCCGGCCGCATCCTGACCAAGCTGATCGACAAGGGCTTCAGCCGCGAGCAGGCGTACGACACCGTGCAGCCGCGCGCGATGCAGGCTTGGGAGGAGCAGACCCAGTTCCGTGACATCGTGGAAGCCACCCCGGAAATCACTGCCGTGCTTAGTGCGGAGGAGATCGAGGATGCGTTCAATCCTACCTGGCATCTCAAGCATGTAGACACCATCTTCCGCAAGCTGGAACTAATCTGATTTTTTTAAAAAAAGGTAAGTCAGTGGTGAACTGATGAGCTGGAGAAGAGTTGGGCGGAGCGACGGGGATGTTTGTTCCCTGGAAGCGAAGCAACAGGGGAGTAAGATTAGCTATTAGGGTCAAAGGAGGAACGGAGAGGAATTTTGGAACTGGAAGAAGCGAAGCGTTCGCCTGAAAGCTTTCCGAAGGAAAGCTCGCTACGGAAGCATATGCTATGGTCAGATTTCTACCACAGCCTGTGGTTAAATCAGAGAAATATGACCATAACAGCGATCGGAAGTCCAAAATTTCCGCAGTGACCCTATTAACCCGAAGGTGTAGTCAATTCCTTGATGCGAAGCGCAGGAAACAAGCCTCCCAAAGCTTTTAGCCCAAATATAAGCAAGATCATTTGTTCAAGGGAGGAAAGGTCATGACATCATCGGCCGTATCCACTGCCGTGGAACTAGTAAATGCGCCGCTGCTCTACAAAGGCAAGGTTCGTGAGCTGTATGATTTGGGGGATGAGGTACTGATCGTGGTGACAGACCGGATCTCCGCCTTCGATTATGTGCTGGACCCGGCGGTGCCGGACAAGGGGAATGTACTGAACAGGCTCAGCGCCTTCTGGTTCGGCCAGACCCGGGAGCTGATCGAGAACCATGTAGTGCATATCGAGGTGGACAAGCTCGGAGATATTGTGAAGGACCGTGAAGCGCTGAAGAACCGGATCATGGTTGTCCGCAAAGCCGAGCGGATTGATATCGAATGTGTCGTGCGCGGCTGCATTACCGGGGGCGGCTGGCGGCAGTACCAGGAGACCGGTCAAGTCAACGGCATCGAGCTTCCCAAGGGACTGCGGAAGAATGCGGTGCTGGCGGAGCCGATTTTCACACCTGCGGCTAAGAATGATGTCGGTCACGACGAAGACATTCCGTTCGGGCAGATGCAGGAGCAGATCGGCGCAGAGCTTGCACTGGAGCTGAAGGAAAAGAGCCTGAAGCTGTTCGCTTTTGCCAGAGCCTATTGTGAAGAACGCGGCATCATCCTCGCCGATTGCAAATTCGAGTTCGGTCTGCTGGACGGTAAGGTGATTCTGATCGATGAGATTTTCACGCCGGATGCTTCCCGCTTCTGGGCCAAGGACAAGTACGCACTGGACATCGAGATCGACAGCATGGATAAGGAGCCGGTTCGCACGTACCTGTCAGCCTCCTCCTGGGACAAAAACAGCACGCCGGACCCGTTGCCGCCTGAGGTCGTCGAAGAGACGTCGCGCCGGTACCTGGATATCTATCACCGCCTGACCGGGAAGTCCTTATAGATTTATTTTAGTTGCATTCTCTAATGTAAGCCTAATTCAGTTCATTAAACTCTAGGAGGAACTATAAGCGTATGTTAAAAGCGACAGTCTACGTCACCATCAAGAAAAGCGTGCTCGACCCTCAGGGAGTTGCCGTGCAGGGTGCCCTGCATTCCGTTGGATTCCAGGAAGTTGAAAGTCTGCGGATTGGCAAGTATATGGAGCTGACCCTCGATACCGATAACCGCGCAGAAGCGGAAGGACGCCTGAAGGAAATGTGCGAGAAGCTGCTG
The DNA here is from genome assembly GCF_038002225.1 of Paenibacillus sp. FSL R7-0204. Lineage (NCBI taxonomy): Bacteria > Bacillati > Bacillota > Bacilli > Caryophanales > Paenibacillaceae > Paenibacillus > Paenibacillus sp. FSL R7-0204. Next base: position 7,154,568 of record NZ_JBBOCA010000001.1, on the reverse strand, counting down.
GCCAACACGGTGATCGAGGATTACCGCTACGAATTGGAGGACTAAACGTCATGAAATTTGCGGTACTTGTCTTTCCAGGCTCCAATTGTGACATTGACTGCTACAAAGCAGTAGAAGACAGCCTCGGCGAACCAGTAGATTATGTATGGCATACAGCGACAGATCTGTCGGCGTATGACTGCATTCTCGTGCCGGGCGGCTTCTCTTATGGTGACTACCTGCGCTGCGGCGCAATCTCCCGGTTCGCTCCGGTAATGGCTGAAGTGGCTAAGGCGGCAGAGCAGGGTAAATTCGTGCTTGGCATCTGCAACGGATTCCAGATTCTGACCGAAGCAGGTCTTCTGCCGGGCGCGCTGCGCCGCAACATGTCGATGAAGTTCCGTTGTCATGACACGGTGCTTAAGGTCGTTAATAACACAACCCCGTTTACTATTGACTATGCGAAGGATGAAGAGATCGTCATTCCTATCGCGCATGGCGAAGGCAATTACTATTGTGATGAAGAGACGCTCGCAGAGCTTCAAGCGAATAATCAGATCGTATTCACCTACAGTGACAACCCGAACGGTTCGGTGGCCGATATTGCCGGAGTCAGTAATAGGGCGGGCAATGTAGTCGGCATGATGCCTCACCCGGAGCGTGCAGCGAATAGCCTGCTCGGATCGGAAGACGGCAAACGGATGTTCACATCCATTCTCAAGACATGGAGGGATCGTTATGACGCAGCAAGTATCCGCTAAGGAGCCGACCGCAGAGCAGATCGCGGAGCAGAAAATCTACAGTCAGTTCGGTGTATCAGACAGCGAATATGAGCTCATTACCTCCTTCATGGGACGTAAGCCCAACTATACAGAAATCGGTGTGTTCAGCGTCATGTGGTCTGAGCACTGTGCATATAAGAACTCCAAGCCGCTGCTGAGCCGCTTCCCGACAAGCGGGCCTAAGGTGCTGATGGGACCGGGCGAAGGCGCGGGCATCGTGGACATCGGTGATAACCAGGCAGTTGTCTTCAAAATCGAAAGCCACAACCATCCGTCTGCAGTAGAGCCTTATCAGGGCGCGGCGACCGGGGTGGGCGGGATTATCCGCGATATTTTCTCCATGGGTGCAAGACCGGTGGCCTTGCTGAACTCCCTGCGCTTTGGGAAGCTGGAAAGTGACCGGGTAAAATATCTGTTCGAGCATGTCGTGTCCGGGATTGCAGGCTACGGCAACTGTATCGGTATCCCTACTGTCGGCGGGGAAATTATGTTCGACAACAGCTATGACGGTAATCCGCTGGTCAATGCGATGTGTGTCGGACTAATCGATCATGACAAAATCCAGCGTGGTGTCGCTAAAGGGGTCGGTAACCCCGTGTTCTACGTAGGTCCGCCTACTGGCCGTGACGGCATTCATGGTGCGACCTTCGCATCGGTAGAGCTGAGTGAAGAATCGGAAGCCAAGAAGACAGCAGTTCAGGTTGGCGATCCGTTCATGGAGAAGCTGGTAATGGAATCCTGCCTGGAGCTGATCGACAGCGGCATTGTCCTCGGCATTCAGGATATGGGCGCAGCCGGACTGACCTGCTCCAGCGCGGAAATGGCGAGCAAGGCAGGCAACGGTCTGGAGCTGTATCTGGATCAGGTGCCGCAGCGTGAAGACGGAATGACTCCCTATGAGATGATGCTCTCGGAATCACAGGAGCGGATGCTGTTCGTGGTGGAGCCTAAGGATGAGGCGCAGGCGCAGGAGATTTTTGACCGCTGGGGCGTGATCTGCCGCAAGGTGGGTAAAGTGACCGATGACGGCCGTCTGAAGCTTTTCCATCACGGCGAAGTGGTCGGCGATATGCCGGTGAAGGCGCTGGTGGATGAATGTCCGATCTATAACAAACCGTCTGCAGTTCCTGCTTACTACGAGGAGAATGCAGCGATTGATACGCTGCGTTATGAGGAAGTGACTGATCTGGGCGGCGCGCTGCGTACCGTACTGGGATCGCCTACCGTAGCAAGCAAAGCATGGGTGTACAACCAATACGATTACATGGTACGCACCAGCACGGCGGTTCGTCCGGGTTCCGATGCGGCAGTCGTAACCATTCATGGTACCCGCAAAGGTCTGGCCATGACGACGGACTGTAACGGCCGTTATGTCTATCTGGACCCTGAAGTGGGCGGACGCATTGCTGTCAGCGAAGCGGCGCGCAATATTGTCTGCTCCGGTGCCCAGCCACTGGCGATTACGGACAACCTGAACTTCGGCAGCCCGGAGAAGCCAGAGATCTTCTGGCAGATGGAACGGGCGGTAGACGGTATGGCGGAAGCTTGCCGGGTGCTGGATACGCCGGTTATTGGCGGGAATGTCAGTCTGTACAATGAGAATGCTTCAGGAGCTATCTACCCGACACCGGTTGTGGGCATGGTAGGGCTCATTGAAGATACGGATCATATTACAACCCAGGCCTTCAAGCAGGAAGGCGATGCTGTATTGCTGCTCGGCGTGACGAAGGCAGAGCTGGGAGGCAGTGAATTCCAGTATGCCGTTCACGGCTTGACCGAAGGGCGTCCGCCAGAGCTGGACCTGGCGACAGAGCGCAAGCTGTTGGATGCCGTACTCGCTGCAATCCGCAGCGGTGGGGTGCGCTCGGCGCATGACCTGTCTGAAGGCGGTCTGGCCGGAGCCCTGGCAGAGAGCTGCATCAGCGGCAGCATCGGCGCGAATATTGAACTGTCTGCTGGCGGATTGCGCCTGGATGTGGCGCTGTTCAGCGAGAGCCAGTCCCGTATTATCCTGACTTCGGCGCCTGAGCATGCAGAAGAGCTTAAGGCGGCAGTTGCCGCATACGGCGTGCCTGTAGAGATCATTGGAACCGTGGGCGGAGAGCGTCTGCGCGTTACACTGGACGGCTCGTCTGCACTGGATGAAGCTGTCACCGAACTGAAGACCATTTGGGAGGATGCTATTCCATGTCTTATGAAATAAAGACCGGGAACAAGCAGGAAGCCCCTATCCTGTGGACCGGCGACTTTTACAATGAAGGAACGGGCTCGGGAGATATTTTTGACACGTTAAAAGAGGAATGCGGCGTCTTCGGGGTCTTCGGACACCCGGAAGCCGCTTCAATGTCCTATTATGGCCTGCATGCCCTGCAGCACCGGGGAGAAGAGAGCGCAGGCATCTGCGTGGCGGATGGACGCGACTTCAACTATCACCGCGGCATGGGCCTGGTGAAGGAAGTCTTCGACAAAGACAAGATCGCATCGCTGGTGGGAGACATGTCCATCGGCCATGTGCGGTACTCCACCAGCGGGGACAGCCGGCTGACCAATGCGCAGCCGCTGGTCTTCAAATACCGTGACGGCGATCTGGCGATTGCCACGAACGGCAATATCGTTAACGAACCGCTGATCCGCAAGCAGCTGGAGCAGGGCGGCTCGATCTTCCAGACGACCAGCGATACCGAGGTGCTGGCGCATCTGATTGCTCGTTCGCAGAAGGATTTTGTCGAAGCGACGAAGGATGCCTTGTCGCAGCTGGTCGGCGGCTTCGCCTTCCTGCTGATGACCAATGACAAGCTGATCGTGGCCTCCGATACACACGGACTCCGTCCGCTCGTGATGGGCCGTCTGGGCGAAGCCTATGTCTTCGCTTCCGAGTCGTGTGCGCTTGAAGTCATCGGTGCCCAGCTGGTGCGTGATATTGAACCGGGTGAACTGTTGGTGCTGGATCAGAACGGCTTCCGTGAAGAACGCTTCGCCGAGCCTAAGCGCAAAGCGCTGTGCGCGATGGAGTACATCTACTTCGCCCGCCCGGACAGCGACCTGAACGGCTCCAACCTGCACTCCGCCCGCAAGCGGATGGGCAGCCGTATGGCGCTCGAAGCCTTCGTGGATGCGGATATTGTCACCGGCGTGCCGGATTCCAGTATCTCCGCCGCCATCGGCTATGCCGAGCAGACGGGCATCCCGTACGAGCTGGGGCTGATCAAGAACAAGTATACCGGCCGCACGTTCATCCAGCCCAGCCAGGAGCTGCGTGAGCAGGGCGTCAAAATGAAGCTGAGCGCCGTGCGCCGCGTCGTCGAGGGCCAGCGCGTAGTGATGATCGATGATTCCATCGTGCGCGGCACCACCTCGCGCCGGATCGTCAACCTGCTGCGCGAAGCCGGAGCCTTAGAGGTCCACGTGCGGATTACCTCGCCGCCGTTCAAGAATCCGTGCTTCTATGGCATCGATACCCCGGACCGCCGCGAGCTGATTGCTTCATACAAGACCATCGCCGAGATGTGCGAGGAGATCAACGCCGATTCCCTGGCGTTCCTCTCGCCCGAAGGACTGATCCAGTCCATCGGCGGCTATAATAGTGACGACTACAAAGGCGGCCTATGCCTGTCCTGCTTCGACAATGATTACCCGACGCAGGTGGATTTCGGCGGGGAAGAGAAGGACGGATGCAGTTGTTAGGTGGGACATCCCCCTAAATCCCCCTTGCGAAGGGGGACCCCGGAGGGCGCTGCCCTCCGGCCACCCGAAAGTTTGGTGTGAGGAGTTTGCTCTAAACTTGCTAAGAGGGCGTGGGTGCGGGTGCCCGCTTTGTCCCTGTGTGCTGCGCACGGCCGGGACACGCTTATGCGGCGCTGCACCCCCGGCGGCCTGCGGTCCGCCGGGCCCTCTTGCTCCAGAATCTGCCCTGTTTGCTGCGCAAATCCGGAGATTCTGTCGCCCTAGGGAACGCACGGCTTCGCCCCGTGCAGGCCAAGCTCCCGCCCCCGTCCTGTTTGCTATCGCAAAGTCGGGGGAGCGGTTGCCTAAGTAGGCGCTGGGCTTCGCACAGCGCCGACCCCTTGCCGCTGTGCAAGGCGCGAAGCTTCGGCTTGCGGCAGGGATTTAAACCCGGTGGTTGGAGTCATGGAGAGGAAATTTGGAACTGTAGGAGCGATAGCGTTCGCCTGAAAGCTTTCCGTAGGAAAGCTCGCTTCGGAAGCATATGCTATGCTATTTGGATTTCTACCGCGGCCGGCGGTTCAAATCAAGGAAATCCAAATATAACAGCGGCCGGAAGTCCAAATGTTCCTCGGAATGACGACTATAACCACCTGTCTTTTCAATCCCTGCCGCCCCGAACACGCGCTCTAAACTAATTTAAATGAGGTGCTCAAAAGTGTCGGAAGCTTATAAAAACGCCGGAGTGGATATTGCGGCTGGCAATGAAGCCGTAGAACGCATGAAGAAGCATGTAAAGCGCACATACCGTCCGGAAGTGATGACGGAGCTGGGCGGCTTCGGAGCCCTGTTCGGCCTGAATAAGGACAAGTACGAAGAGCCGGTTCTCGTATCGGGAACAGATGGTGTGGGCACGAAGCTGAAGATCGCGTTCGCGGCTGACCGCCACGACACGATTGGCATCGATGCGGTCGCCATGTGCGTAAATGACATCGTGGTACAGGGCGCTGAGCCCCTGTTCTTCCTCGATTATCTGGCCTGCGACAAGGTCGTGCCGGAGAAGATTGAGGCGATCGTAGCCGGGATCGCGGAAGGCTGCCATCAGGCAGGCTGTGCGCTGATCGGCGGCGAGACCGCCGAGATGCCGGGCATGTATTCGGCTGGCGAATATGATATCGCCGGATTCACCGTCGGCGTGGCCGATAAGGCGAAGCTGGTAACCGGAGCAGACATTGCTCCAGGAGACACCGTTATTGGTCTGGCTTCGAGCGGAATTCACAGCAACGGCTTCTCGCTGGTACGCAAGCTTTTGCTGGAAGAGGGCGGCTACGGCTTGAACGATGTCGTGCCTGAACTCGGGGCTCCGCTTGTGGACGTATTGCTGGCCCCAACCCGAATCTACGTGAAGTCGCTGCTCGCTCTGCTCGAACAGCTTCCAGTTAAGGGCATGGCCCATATTACCGGCGGCGGGTTCATCGAGAACATTCCGCGCGTATTACCGGAGCATGTGAATGTTGAGATCAACTACGGCTCCTGGCCGATTCAGCCGGTCTTCAGCCTGATGCAGAGCAAGGGACAGGTAAGCAACCGCGACATGTTCACAACGTTCAATATGGGCGTGGGGCTGGTGCTGGTCGTGGCGGAAGCGGACGGAGAGCGTGCGCTTGCGCTGCTTAAGGCCAGCGGGGAAGAGGCTTACCGGATCGGCACAGTTACTGAAGGAGAGCGCATCGTTACCTTCACGGGAGCTGAAGTCTGATGGAGTGGGGCCGAATCGCTGTCTTTGCCTCCGGAACAGGCAGCAATTTCGCTGCACTGGTCCAGGCACAGCGGGAGGGCAGGCTGGGCGGAGGCAGCATAGAGCTGCTAGTCTCGGATAAACCGGAAGCGCCTGTAGCACAGCGGGCAGAGGAGGCAGGAATTCCTGCTCTGCTGCTGCGGCCGAAGGACTTCGCGGGCCGGGAGCAATACGAGGCCGCGATTGTGGCTGAATTGCAGCGCCGGAACATCGGACTGGTGGTGCTGGCCGGCTACATGCGGCTGATCTCCTCCGTTCTGCTTGCACCGTATGCCGGACGGATCATCAATATTCATCCTTCGCTGCTGCCTGCTTTTGCCGGGAAGGACGCCATCGGGCAGGCGCTGGAATATGGCGTGAAGCTGACGGGCGTGACCGTGCATTTTGTAGATGGAGGCATGGATACCGGGCCGGTGATTGCCCAGCGCAGCGTGGAGATCCAGTCTGGAGACACCGCCGAATCGCTGGCTGCACGCATCCATCAGGTGGAATACGCGCTGTATCCTGAGGTAGTGAGTGCTTTTGCCGCCGGAAAAGTAGAATTGAACGGAAGAATGACGACCATTGGCGATTAATAGAAGTAGCTGTATATTTCTCGGGAAATACTGCTGGGGAGGCGGAAATTGACGGAAGCTCTGGCGGCATGGCCGGAAATTGCGAAAATACAGGTTTGCTGGCATAAGGACAGAAGCACAAATAGCAGGACAGAAACACCAGGGAATTCTAAATTAATAGTTTGTTCTACAGGATTCGTTGCTGTAATCATCCGGAGTTCATCCGGCAAACATTCATAGGCACGGGGATCATTTGATTTAAAGGTTCAGTATTCCCAACTCATTAAGCTAAGCTGCTGGAACAGGTGGATTTTCTCCATCTAATCTGGCTGATCTATGCGGTGAACGGAGCGTAAGTGGAAAAAGTACAGCTAATCCGGCCCCAATCGAATGATTGACCTTATCTGGCGTCATTTAAGTGTACATTTTCCAACTACTGCCCCGCTACGTGCTTCCCCGCCGGAATTAGATAACAAAAATCCAACTAAATCAGCAGCGCCAATGAGTGGGTGCAAGCCGTCTTCAAGAGCAGCCGATTCATCAAGTAACTCTTACAACACCCCAATAATCTAGCGTGAATCCAGAGGAGGACTATTCAAAGTGAGTATCAAGAGAGCGCTGGTCAGCGTATCGGACAAACAGGGCATCGTGGATTTTTGCCGCGAGTTGTCTGCATTAGGCGTAGAAATTATCTCCACAGGCGGCACCAGCACACTTTTGGCGAAGGAAGGCGTTCCGGTCATTGGCATCTCTGATGTTACCGGCTTCCCTGAGATCATGGATGGACGTGTCAAAACCTTACATCCAGCCGTACACAGCGGCCTCCTGGCCGTTCGTGACAATGAAGAGCATACCCGTCAGATGAATGAGCTTGGCCTTGATTACATCGACCTCGTTGTGGTGAATCTGTATCCGTTCGCGGAGACGATTGCCAAGCCGGATGTGTCTTATGAAGAGGCTATTGAGAACATTGATATCGGCGGACCGACGATGCTGCGTTCTGCGGCGAAGAACCATGCGTTTGTCAGTGTGGTGGTCGATGCGGCCGACTATGCGAATGTGCTTGAAGAAGTACGCGCCGGTGGAGATACAACCCTTGCAACCCGCAAACGTCTTGCGGCCAAAGTCTTCCGCCATACGGCGGCTTACGACGCCCTGATTGCCGATTATCTGGCGAATGTCACCGGGGAACCGCTGCCGGAGCGCTATACGGTCACTTATGAGAAAATCCAGGATCTTCGTTACGGGGAGAACCCGCATCAGAAGGCTGCGTTCTACCGCAAGCCGCTGGCGGCGCAGGATACCCTGACGGCTGCTGAGCAGCTGCACGGCAAAGAGCTGTCCTACAACAATATCAATGACGCGAACGCGGCGCTGCAGATTGTCAAAGAGTTCGAAGAGCCTGCCGTTGTAGCCGTGAAGCATATGAATCCTTGCGGAGTCGGCGTAGGCACAAGTGTCTATGAAGCGTATCAAAAAGCATACAATGCGGACCCTACCTCCATCTTCGGCGGAATTGTGGCAGCCAACCGGATTGTTGATGCGGACACGGCTAATCTGCTGAAGGATATTTTCCTCGAAATCGTCTTGGCCCCAGGCTTCACGGACGAAGCGCTGGAGATCCTGACGAAGAAAAAGAATATCCGCCTGCTTAAGCTGGGCAACCTCAGCACTGCCGCATCCCGCAAGAGCAGCTTTGTGGTCACCTCCGTTGAAGGAGGAATGGTGGTGCAGGAGAGCGATGTACACTCCGTGAATCCTGAGGAATTGCAAGTGGTAACCGACCGTAAGCCTACCGAAGAAGAGCTGAAGCAGCTGTTGTTCGGCTGGAAGGTCGTGAAGCATGTGAAGTCCAACGCCATCGTGCTGGCGGCTGACGATATGACGGTCGGTGTAGGTGCAGGACAGATGAACCGTGTCGGTGCGGCCAAGATTGCCATTGAACAAGCAGGCGAGAAAGCGAAGGGTGCTGTGCTGGCATCAGACGCCTTCTTCCCGATGGGCGATACCCTGGAAATGGCTGCGAAGGCGGGCATTACAGCAGTTATTCAGCCGGGAGGCTCGATCAAGGACGAGGAATCGGTTAAGGTTGCCAATGAATACGGCATTGCCATGGTCTTCACCGGCGTACGCCACTTCAAACACTAGCACGCTGGGAGGATCAGAGCCTTATGGATATTTTAGTAGTCGGCGGCGGCGGGCGCGAGCATGCGATCATCTGGAGCTTGTCCCGCAGTCCCCGTGCCGGTAAAATCTACTGCGCGCCCGGCAATGCCGGGATTGCGCAGCTTGCGGAATGTGTGCCGGTCGGCGTCTTCGAGTTCGATAAGCTGACCGCTTTTGCCAAGGAGAAGAAGGTAGGCCTGGTAGTCATCGGACCGGATGATCCGCTCGCTGCGGGCATTGTGGATGCCTTCGAAGCCCAGGATATCCCTGTATTCGGCCCGCGTAAGAATGCCGCAGAGATTGAGGGCAGCAAGACCTTCATGAAGGATCTGCTGCATAAATACAGCATTCCGACAGCCGCGTATGAGAAATTCAGCGATTATGAGACAGCCCTGTCTTATCTGCGGAGCCAAGAGCTGCCGATTGTCATCAAGGCGGACGGCCTGGCCGCAGGCAAAGGGGTAACCGTGGCGTATTCCCGGGAGGAAGCGGAGCAGGCCCTTCAGGAGATCATGGTCGACAAGGTCTTTGGGGAAGCAGGGGCGCACGTAGTCATTGAGGAGTTCCTTGCCGGGCAGGAAATGTCGATTCTGGCGTTCGTGGATGGCGAAACGGTACGGCCGATGGCTGCGGCCCAGGACCATAAGCCTGTATTCGACGGCGATAAAGGACCTAATACGGGAGGCATGGGTACATATTCCCCGCTGCCGCATATCGATGAAGCGATCATCCGTGAAGCGGTAGAGACGATTATTGAACCGACAGCCAGAGCAATGGTAGCAGAGGGGCGGCCATTCAGCGGAGTACTGTTCGCAGGGCTGATGATCTCGCCGGACGGCAGACCGAAGACGATTGAGTTCAATGCCCGCTTCGGGGACCCGGAGACCCAGGTGGTTCTTCCCCGGCTGCGAAGCGATCTGCTGGAGATTTTCCTGGCTGTGACCGAAGGCAGACTCGCCGATATTCCGATTGAGTGGAGCGAAGAGGCAGCAGTCTGCGTGGTCCTGGCCTCGGAGGGGTATCCCGGGCCTTACCCGAAGGGCGTGCCGATCAGCGGGCTGGAAGACAGCGGCTCTGCGCTGGTCTTCCATGCCGGAACCGCACGCAGCGAAGACGGCGGCTGGGTGACCACCGGCGGCCGCGTGCTTGGAGTGGTAGGCCTGGGGGCAACCATTGCCGAAGCACGTATATCGGCCTATGCCAGTGCGGAGACTATTACGTTTGCGGGTAAACAGAACCGCACTGACATCGCAATGAAGGCACTGGTCTGAGGAGAAAGTCCCAAAAAAAGGACTGACAAGTTGTAGGAGAAGTGCTATAATACAACTCGTACGGGGGAAAATGTGCGGATATATACAGATAAAGGGTCTTTCCTTTCTAAGGAAAGGCCTTTTTTAAAATAGAAGAATTCCTATGTTCGACGCTACGAATGTTATAATAGTACAATAACAGCGATGCTTATGCAGATGTACAGTTACTGATTTAAGGGGGAATTAGTTTTGAGTAAGGTAGGAAGAAATGACTTATGCCCGTGTGGAAGCGGGAACAAATATAAGAAATGCTGCATGGAGAAAGACAGAGCGGCGGCCCAGTCGATGCTGCGGCTGGTTACCGCAGGGGATGCAGCGGCGCAAGCACCTGTAACCATACCCGGCGTAATCGTACACGAGGAACAGCCGGCTACGGTAAGTGCTGCCCCTGCTGCGGGCAAGCTAACGCTGCCCAAGCTGAAGAAGATGGTGGCGAAGGAGCTGAGCTGGGAGCATCCGGCCCATGAACAGCTGGCGCTGGAGCTGATTGAGCACATGAGAGACCAGTATGACCGTGAGCTGATCCTGGAAGCACTGCTGCTGTGGAACGGCTTCTCCCGCCAGACCAAGCCGGCCGTGAAGAAGACAGGCTCCTTCTGTGCGGCGATCGAATACCTGCTGTCCGAGGAGTACGGCTTCATGCTGTCGCAGGCGGAGCTGGCGGACAAATACGCGATTACCACGGCCACGATCTCCCGCAAGGTTAAAGAAATATATAACTATGTCGAGGAATACGGCATGACCGGGGAAGCAGACGATTTAATGGCGCTGAACGGGGCGGAAACTCCGCAGGAGAAGGCGCAGACCCTTCTGGCCCAAGCTATGGAGGCAACCTCTGCGAAGCGCCGGGTCCAGCTGGCGGAGAAGGCACTGGAGCTCTATCCGGACAGCCCGGAAGCCTACCTTATTCTCGCCGAGGAAATGGAGAATGAGGAGGAAGCCCGCGAGCTGCTGAAGGCGGGAATCGCCGCAGGCAGACGGGAGCTGGGCGAGTCTTATTTTACGAAGCATAAAGGGTTCTTCTGGGGGCTCTATGAGACCCGTCCTTATATCCGGATGTGCCAGAGCTACGCGGAATCCTGCTGGTTCGGCGGTAAGGCGGAGGAAGCAACAGAGATGCTGGAGCACATTCTGGAGCTTAATAAGGATGATAATACCGGTGCCCGCTATCTGCTGACTGCTGTATATCTGTATAGCAACCAGCTCGAAGAAGCAGAGCGGATCATTAAGAACTACGGTGAAGAGGATGCGGCGGCGGCTTTTGCCTATGACCGGATTGTACTGGAGTTCAAGAAGAACGGTATTACCTCGCAGCTCAAAATGCTCTACCGCATAGCCCGCGGAGTGAACAAGCATGTGCCGGATTACCTGTTGGGCTTGAAGCGGCTGCCGAATAACCTTCCGGATTTTGTCGGTATGGGTGATCCCAATGAAGCGATTGAATATGTAATTATGCATTCGCGCTTGTGGGCGAGCCTGCCGGACCTGCTTAAGTGGATGCTGAAGCAATAGGAATAATATAGGATATTAGAGCACAGTCCTTCGGGGCTGTGTTTTTTTATGGAGATTAGGAGTGACCTCGCTGCTATCACCGGACACAGGCCGAATGTAGTCGGAAAACCGACTACAATGGGCGATGGCGCAGGTGGATGGGCGAATGTAGTCGGAAAACCGACCACAATGAGCGATGGCGCAGGTGGATGGGCGAATGTAGTCGGAAAACCGACCACAATGGGCAGTGGCGCAGGTGGATGGGCGAATGTAGTCGGAAAACCGACCACAATGGGCAGTGGCGCAGGTGAATGGCCGAATGTAGTCGGAAAACCGACTACACTGGCGGTGGGATTGGGCTACGTATAAATCCCCTTGCCAATATAGTCTAATTAGACTAAATTATCTGAAAAGAGGTCCTCCTAATGTTATTCATTACTGGAGCAACTGGAACTGTCGGAAATCGGGTTGTACAACACCTCAAGTCTAAGGATATCCATTTCAAAGCCCTGACCCGGACACCGGAGAAGCTGATGAGCGATCAGAGCGATCACATGAGTGTCGTCACAGGCGATATTAAGGATTGCAGCGCCTGGTCAGACAGCCTGAGCGGTGTGGAGACCTTATTCCTGATCCTGCTGGATGATGCCGAAGAGATTCTGCAGGCTGCCCGGGACAAAGGTGTACGGAACATTGTGTTCTTATCCTCAGCTTCCATCAACCGCTCGGATGCCGGTTACAATGAGAATGCTATGAAACATAAGAAGGTCGAGGAGCAGATTCAGGCGTATGGCTTTCGGTATGTGTATATCCGGGCGGAGGCCTTCATGCACAATACCGTTTACTGGAGGGACCTTTTTAGATACAATAAGGGGACGATCCGGTTACCGGCCCTGGAGGCAAAGCTGGCCAGTGTGCATGAAGCAGATATTGCCGAAGTGATCAGTAAGGTTGTAGCGGATTTTGACAGATTCTCCGGGCAGGTCTTGACGCTCACAGGAGCAAATATTCTTAGCCAGCGGAACATATTGACGGAAATCTCCAAGCAACTGGGACAATCCGTTCGACTGGAAGAGCAGGCGATCGAGGACTTCCGTTCTTATATGAGCAATTACATCGCTGAAGAGTACATTACCCTTAGAGTCCAGGACTGGGAGTATAGCCTGAAGCATAAGCTCGCCGTGACGGACACGGTGCTGACGATACTTGGCCGGGAGCCTTATACGTTCAGAGAATGGATTGCGGAGCATCTCGGTGATTTTCAATAAATACAGAAAGAGGAATTCACTATTATACCCTTACTTATACTGGGTCTGCTGAAGGATTGCGGACAATCCAGCGCTTATGAATTACTCAGTGTCTTCAAGGAGCGGGATTACAGGTATCTTGTTCATATGACGAAGGGATCGCTGTATTACAACCTCCAGAAGTTAGCGGGTGAAGGCTTGGTCCGGCTGGTGGAGGTCGTTAGCGTGAACAATTATCCCGAGCAATATATCTACGAGATTACACCGCAGGGCGACGAGCACTTCAAAGGGCTGATGGCCAAATATTCGCTGCAGACGGACGATATTACGTTAGCCTTTTATATGACGACGCTGTTTGCCCACCAATATGATCCTGAGCAATTCAAGGCGGCTGTAGCGGTGCAGATGGAGCAGACACGGCGTAAGATTGCTGAGATTGACCATGCGCTGGATGCCAAGCATGATAAGATCTACGATACTGCAAAATCGATGATGAATAATGTCAGAGCGCACCATGAATTGAACCTGATGTGGTTTCAGGAGCTGCTGGAACAGTAGTGCGGCAGATTGCTGGATAAGATGAATTGGAAAATTGGTGTATAGAGATCCTGCTCCCTTTTGTTTGCTGAATACAGCAGATACAAGGGAGTGTTTTTTTGTGCAAATAACCTGACATGAACAAGCGGTAATATGGATAAATAAGAAGCTTAACTCGATAATTATGAGAAAATACCTAACATGGACACACTTATTTCACAGCCTATGGGAAAACGGTACAGGGATAAAGGGATTTTTTGCAGAAATAAGTCGAAAAGACAGAGAAGATTCGGGACAGCCCCGGGTCTTTATACATGGAAGGTGGGAGGGTCTATGGCACTGGGAAAGAGTAAGAGGGTCAGGGAGAGGGGGCTTATCGGCTCACTCCGTAATATGGGGATTCGCGGCAAGCTGTTTTTGTCGGTGATTCTGTCTGTGGTGATTATTTTCATGGCGGTGTCTGCAGTGATCTACAGCAATGCCAAGCAGCTTATCGTGGACGGACTGAAGAGCTCATTGACGTACGAGAAAGGGGAGATCGGGGTGCAGGTCAATGACCTGCTGCAGCCTGCTGTGGACAGTGTAGCACTGCTCAATGCCAACGCCTACCTCCGCGATTTCATTCTGAGGGTGAAGGATGCGCAGACGCTGAAGACCACAGAAGGGTACGCTGAACTGATCGATACGCTGAACCTGATCAAGAACAACAATAAGAATCTGCTCAATGTATACATAGGTCTGGATGCGGTGAACAAGGTGATAACCCAGGATGAATTCGAGCCTCCGGCAGACTATGTGCTGAAGGAGCGAAGCTGGTATTCCACTACGGCTGTGAACAAGCGTGTTACGATTACCAATCCTTATATTGATGCCGGGTCGGGCAAAATGGTCGTCAGTGTCAGCACACCGCTGCTTGATGATTCGGGCAAGCTGATCGGTGTGGCGAGTGCAGATATTTCGATTGAGCAGATTACAGCGGCGCTGGGCGCTTTTAATTATAAGGGCAGCGGCTATGCCGTGCTGATTGATGAGACAGGGACCTTCATCTACCATCCCAATCCGGATCATATCCTGCTGAAGAAGATGGCTGACCTGGGTGGATCGTGGAAGACTGTTGGCGATAAAATGCTGCAGTGGGGCTCTAATGTCATCCGGACGGACATAGACGGCGAGCCCAGCTATGTCTCCTATTCACCGGCTGTGGCTAACCAGTGGTCAGTAGCGCTGATCGTACCGCAGAAGCATGCGGAGCTGGAGCTGAAGCGCTTCGAGCTGATTTTCTTCCTCTCTATTATTGCTTCGATTGCGGTGCTGTCTGTCCTGCTGTATCTGGTCTCGGGCAGTATCCTGAAGCAGATTCCGCTGCTCACGGCTGCGTTCGGGCAGGCGAAGGACGGAGACCTGTCGGTAAGGGCAAGAGTAACCGCGGGAGGCGAGATCGGGGTGCTGGCTGAAGGCTTCAACGATATGATCGCGTCGCAACAGTTACTGATTCAAGAGATCATGCACAGCTCGCAGAGTATCTCGGGGGCGGTAGGGAATACAGAGCAGAACGTATTCGTGCTGGACGGCAGCATCACCGATATCTCGGGGGTTACGGAGGAGCTGTCGGCAGGCTTGCAGCAGACCGCCGCCTCGATGGAGGAGATGAATGCCAGCACAATAGAGATCGAGGCTGCGATCAACGGGATTGCCCGCAAAGCCCAGGAGGGGGCGGAAGCTGCCGGAGAAATTAACGTACGGGCGGAGCGGCTGAAGGAGAGGGCCTGGGAATCCCGCACACAGGCGGATACTGTGTACGGGCTTAGTGAAGAGAAGCTGCGCACGGCCATTGAACAGTCGGGGGCGATCTCGCAGATCAGCGTGCTTACAGGCGCCATTCTGGAGATCGCCGCCCAGACCAACCTGTTATCGCTGAATGCTTCAATTGAGGCAGCAAGGGCCGGGGAAGCGGGCCGGGGGTTCGCTGTAGTGGCGGAGGAGATCCGTAAGCTCGCGGACAACTCGCGTGAGACGGTGACGGAGATTCAGGGAGTGACTGGGGCAGTAATCGAGGCGGTGTCCAATCTGGTGGAGGCTGCGGAGAGTATGCTGGGCTTCATGGACAACCAGGTGAAGAAGGACTACGATGCCATGCAGGAGACCGGAGAGCGGTACAGGGAGGATGCCCGGTATATCGGGGAGCTGGTGACCGACTTCAGCGCTACCTCGGAAGAGCTGCTGGCTTCCATCCAGAGCATGCTTACTGCGATCAGCGAGACGGGCAGTGCAACGAATGAGGGGGCGGAAGGAGCGGGAGCCATTGCTGCCGGAGCGGAGCAGATCATCGGGCGGTCCGGCAGCATCGTAGCGGAGATGGAGGAGATTAAGCTCAGCTCGGCGCAGTTGTTGAGTGCGGTGTCGAGGTTTAAGGTATAGGCTTCAACAATTCCACTCTCAGTGGATGTTATGGTGTGTGGAGAGGACAAGGGTTGAAAAAAAGTCCTTGGAAGAGTATGTTACAAGAAGCGAAACGATAAGAAAGAGACAGTGAGGCGGGGAAAACATGAGAGAAGGCGAAAACCGGATCGTAGGAATGGAAGATATTGTACGAGCACACCATGTGCTGCGGGAGGTTATCGTCCGTACACCGCTCCAGCTGGATGCGGTATTGTCGGCCAAATATGGCTGTAATGTGTACTTGAAGCGTGAGGATCTGCAGATTGTACGCTCCTTCAAAATCCGGGGAGCCTATAATATGATCCGCAGTTTGTCTGACGAAGACAGAGCCAAGGGCATCGTCTGCGCCAGCGCGGGAAATCATGCCCAGGGCGTGGCTTATTCCTGCAAGGCACTCGGCATCAAAGGCAAGATATTCATGCCGAGCACTACCCCTAATCAGAAGATTAAGCAGGTCCGGCGCTTTGGCGGCGAATTCGTTGAGGTGATTCTGAAGGGGGATACCTTCGATGATGCTTATGATGAAGCACTCCAGGCTTGCATTGACTATAGCATGACCCTGATTCACCCGTTCGATGAGCCGCGTATTATTGCCGGCAACGGAACCATTGCCATGGAGGTAATGGAGAATCTGGACAAGCCTGCGGACTTCGTGTTCGTCACCATCGGCGGCGGCGGGCTGGCAGCCGGTGTAGCTACCTATATCAAGACGGTGAGCCCGGCAACTAAGGTGATTGGTGTGGAGCCTAGCGGCGCAGCTTCTATGATTGAGGCCATGGAGAGCGGTGAGGTGGTCACCTTGAAGGAGATTAACAAGTTCGTGGACGGCGCGGCGGTGAAGCGTGTCGGTGGCTTGACCTTCGATATCTGCTCGAAGCTTCTGGATGATGTGGTGAAGGTGCCAGAGGGTAAGGCTTGTACCACTATTCTGGAGCTGTATAACGAGAACGCCATTGTGGTGGAGCCTGCCGGTTCGCTCCCCATTGCTGCACTGGACATGTACCGTGATCAGATCCGCGGCAAAAGCGTGGTCTGCATCGTCAGCGGCGGCAACAACGATATTGACCGGATGCAGGAGATCAAGGAGCGTTCCCTGATCTATGAGGGCCTTAAGCATTATTTCATGGTCAACTTCCCGCAGCGCGCAGGTGCCCTGCGCGAGTTCCTGACCGAGGTGGTCGGACCGGACGATGATATTACCCGGTTCGAATACACAAAGAAGAATGAGAAGGAGAACGGCCCGGCCCTGGTCGGCATTGAGCTGATGTCTACCGATGCCTACGCCCCGCTGATTGAGCGGATGGAGCAGAAGGGCGTCGATTACGTGGAGATCAACAAGGATGTTAATCTGTTCAGTATGCTGATCTGAGTTGCGGCGAGTAGCTGCATATAGACAAAGTAAGCCCCGCCCAGCAAAGTCTGGACGGGGCTGTTTCACGTTGTGTGGGATGTAGTTGAACCGCCTACGGCTGAGGCACCTCAGTCTTCAGATACTGCTCCGCCGCGTCGTCCAGCAGGTAGCCGTTACTCTTCATCAGCTTCATGAAGCCCTCAAGCTTCTGCAGGAAGGCGCTTGTGCTGCTGTTCTTGGCCAGGATGCTGGTGTAGGCCTTCTGCGCCTCCAGATCCATCTCCAGATTATCATAATGGAAGAGCGGGGTATTGTTCTGGCCGTAGAAGGTGTTCACAGCATACTGGTTATACAGCGTCTTAACGGCCTGCACCCGGTTGGATTTGGGGTAGGTCTGGATGAATTGCTCCTGGGTCAGTGCACGGTCGGCCACCTCTCCCCAGGCAATGATCAGCCCGTTATCCTTGGAAGGGGGCAGATCTGATTCAGCCGCCATAATGGAAATATAACTGCTGATATCCTCCGTTACATAAGGCTTATATTTGCGGTAACCGGCATAATCAATCACCGGGTAAAAGCTGCCCTCGGCCGTATCCAGCTTGTATCCGCTCTCTCCTGCATTTTGCAGCAGGGTGCGCAGCGCGGCGTTATCCGTACCCTCAGCCAGCTTTTGCATGCTGACTCCCCCTCTGTAGACGGTGAGAAGCTTCCGCTGGATGTCGCTGCTGCTGAATTTCTTCTCCCAGGAGGGGAGCAGCGCCTTATGCAGGTTCTCCAGCTTCAGCGTCAGTACAGTCGCCTGATAAGGAGTGACTGCATATAGCTTCGTCTTCATATAGGCAATGGTGCCCGGCAGGTTACCGCTGGACAGCAGCGGCAGCGCGCCCTTGTAGACCGCTTCTGCATGGCTGGCAGTCTTAGCGCTTGCAGCTGCACCGGAAGTGCCTGTCCGGCTGCTTCCGCTGCCTTCGGCACCGGCCGGGACAGCTGCGCCTGCCTGAAGCCCTATGAGCAGGGTGATTGCGGCGGATAGAACGGCATGCTTTTTCATTCGAGTCTCCTCCTGTGTGGAATGGATGTGGGATACAGCCTCTAAGATGGGAAGAATATGAATTTCAGCCCCAGCCCTCCGGCAGCGGCCAGAGCCAGACTAACCCAAGGCGAAACCGGAATCACCGGGAATAGATTATCGAGGAATATACCGGCGAATACCGCAATCACGGCAATTCCAATATAAATGCCCAGGGCCTTAATATCGAAGGTCTTGGGCTTCGGACTGTCGTCCTCCGAGAGGGAGGCCATCCATTTCATAATCAGCTCAACCAGCAGGATGGAGCCTGCTCCGACAACGACCAGCGTGAGCAGGCTGAGCTGGCCGAACAGTTCGTGCGGACCGCCGCTCCACTGCGTAATCAAACCGCAGGCGCCCATCGTCCCGAACAGCAGGGTCAGAGCGGACCAGGAGATCATCAGAGAGTTCTTCAGCCGGCTGCGCGGTGTGCGCGGCGGGGCGCTGTCCATCACGTCCTTGAAATAATCACCGGGCTTCTCGCCAAAAATCTGCTTGGCATTCTTGCCCTTGGCTTGTCCCTTCAGCAGCAGCCCGGCCGCCTCCAGCAGCAGCTCCTCTGCACGTACAGCATCTACTGAACTGGCGCGCATCGCCAGAATCATATCTTCGAAATAAGAGCGGTTAGACGGCGTCATCTGTTCCCGCAGCAGGTTGTTCTGCTTAATCATAGCTTTGACTTTCATAGTGTGGACCTATACCTCCAGCATTGAGTGATCAGGATACCTTCAACCTAGAGTATACGTTTGTGCACCAGCCGTGTGCAAGGACAACGTTCGTTCACGAAGGTTTGAATAATCCTTTTGGAAGAGTAAACACTGAAGAGGTGGTGGCTTCACCAACTATAGCTAGAGGGAAGGCAGGGAGCGTTATGGAACAGGACAACAAGCAGGAACCCGGCAAGGCTGTGAACGGCGGCACCGCGCCTGTACCGACTAATGATGTGGGGGACTGGGGCAATTCTGACGGCTTCAGCCTATGGGATGCTGCGGGGCAGGGCCAGGAGAACGGGCTCGGGGATTGGGAAGGCCGGCAGGAGACACACGACATGTTTCACGACAGCTATGACTGAGTGATGCCTAAGCGGATATGGGCCTCTTTTGCTCCTAAGGGAGTGGAAGGGGCCTTTCTCCGGTAGAACAGTCTTAAGCTGCGGGCTTCATGCGTATTGACAACAAATTAGCGCAGATATTATAATAGAGACATTAATCATACTAAGTTAATCGGAATTATTATAATATAAAATAAATCAGCCATTCAGGGGAGGACGCCGCAATGGAACGGAATATCATCATCCGGCATAACGGAGAGGAATTGACAGCGAGCATACATTATCCGGCCGCAGACCGGGCAGCGACAGGACGGTGCAAGAACCGGGTGCCGCTTGCAGTGATCTGCCACGGCTTCGTGGGCAGCCGGATCGGTGTCGACCGGATCTTCGTCAAGGCAGCCCGTGAGCTGGCGCAGGATGGCTATATGGTAATCCGCTTCGATTATGCGGGCTGCGGGGAGAGCAGCGGTGATTACGGCAGCGAGGATATGGAGTCGATGATCGGGCAGACCCGGGCGGTGCTGGATTACGGCATCAGCTCGGCCGATGTGGACCCGCAGCGTGTAACGCTGATCGGACACAGTCTGGGCGGCGCGGTGGCGCTGCTGACCGGTGTCCGCGACCGGCGTGTGAAGAATCTTGTACTGTGGTCAGCCGTCGGCTATCCCTTCAATGATATCGTCAAGATTGTCGGCAGGGAAGCCTTCGACCGGTCGGTGAAGAGCGGCTGCGCAGATTATGCAGGCTATTCGTTCACTCCGGTATACTTCAATTCCCTGGCCGCCTTCCAGCCGTTCCAGGAAGCCGGAAAGTTCAGCGGCGATGTGCTGGTCATCCACGGAACCTCCGATGATGTGATTCCTGTAGACTATGCGTTCCTCTACCAGAAGCTGTTCTGGACCCGGCCGGAAGGACGGTGCGACAAAGAAATTATTTTCCAGGGTGATCATACCTTCTCTTCGGGTCCGGCGCAGGAACAGGTGCTGAAGCGCACCCGGGACTGGATGAACCAGCAGGAGCATCTGCAGGAGGAATGGCAGAACTGGATGATATAGGAGCGGTAACTGCACTCGCAATGGCTGGGAATTAGCTGTAAAATAAAGGGGAAGACCATACCGGAAATGGAGGCTCTTACCCTATGAAATTACCGGCCTTTTTCATTGCGCACGGCTCCCCGCTGCTGGTACTTGAGGATAACGACTACACGCGTTTCTTGCAGCGGCTGGGTTCGGATCTGGGGAAGCCGCGCGGCATTGTGATCTTCTCAGCTCATTGGGACAGTCCAGAGCAGCTGATCACAGTGGACGCACAGCATGAAACGCAGCATGATTTCTACGGGTTCCCGGAAGAGATGTATCAGCTGAGTTATCCTGCTCCAGGTGATCCTGCACTCAGCCGCCGTATTTCGGAACTGTTCAAGAATAGTAATCTGCCCCATCAGCCTGTGCTGGGCCGTGGGCTGGATCATGGCGCCTGGGTCATCCTGAGCACCATGTTCCCGCAGGCGGATATTCCGGTCGTGGCCTTATCCGTGGATTCGCTCCGCTCGCCTGAGGAGCAGTACAACATCGGACGGATGCTGGCACCGCTGCGCGAGGAAGGTGTCCTCCTGATCGGCAGCGGCGGTCTGGTGCATAACCTCAGGCTGCTGAAGCAGAAGGATCAGCCGGAGCAATGGGCGCTTGACTTCGACGGGTGGATTGCAGAGCGGCTTGCGGTCTGGGATCTTCCCTCCCTGTATGCCTATGAGAAGCAAGCACCGCATGTGAGGGAGGCCGTACCTGCCTACGGCAAGGAACATTTCATCCCGCTCTTCTACGTAATGGGTGCAGCCGATGAAGGCAGGGCGGCACAGTTAATGATTCAGGCCTATCAATACGGTACGCTCAGCCTGAACTGCTGGATGTTTGACTAATATAAGAATGAATAGAGGGTACAGCTGCTACAAGGGCTGTACCCTTTTTCTGCTGCCGTCTCCACTTGGCTCAAGACAAACTCTGCCAGCTATGATTAAATGAAGGAAGCGAGTTTCACAGAATAGAATCGCGAGAAGCAAGCTGTAACTTACGATTAGGAGGAACAACGTGTCTATATCGATGAACCGTTATGTATCCCGTCCTGTATCTGCTCTGGTCCTTGCCGCCGTGCTGCTCTCTGCCTGCAGTAACGAGCAGGCCAGCCCTGTGCCCGTACCCACGTCTGCACCAACAGCAGCGCCTACCCTGGAGCCACAGCCGACAGAGGTGGTACAGTCCCCCTCTCCTGAGCCTGCCGCCGGAGCAGTCTCCGGCTTAACAGGCCTGCCGGTTGAGGAGGAGATCCTGCCCCGGCCGCTCGCGGTCATGATCAATAATGCCCCGGCGGCCCGCCCGCAGTCCGGGATCAGCGAGGCGGATATTCTGTACGAGGTGCTGGCCGAAGGCGGAATTACCCGGCTGATCGGTATCTTTCAGAGTCATGCCGGGGTGGTGAAGATTGGGCCGATCCGCAGTATCCGCCCTTACCTGCTGGATATCGGCGAGAGCTATGGCGGCATAACGGTGCATGCCGGAGGCAGTCCGGATGCCTATGCCATTCTGCAACGGCAGAAGAAGGCGGATATGGACGAAATCGGCCGCGCGGGGGCCTACTTCTGGCGGGACAAGGAACGCAAGGCCCCGCATAACCTGTACAGCAATGCCGCCAAGCTGCGGGAGGGGGCAGTGAAGCTGGGTTATGCGGAGAGCGTGAAGGTACCGGGTTTTCTTTTCCATGATCCGGAGTACATTCCTGTGGAGGGCACCCCGGCGCTTGCGCTGGGTGTGAACTTCCTGCTGAAGAGCTACAATGTCGGGTACCATTATAACGCAGAGCAGCGCACATACGCCCGCTGGGTGAACGGCAAGCCGCATCTCGATCTGAATAATAACCGTCCGGTGGAAGCGGCAAACATCATCGTGATGGGTTCGGATCATAAGGTGCTGGACGATGTCGGCCGGCTGCAGGTGGATACGGAGCTGGGGGGAGAAGCAGTGCTGTTACAGCGCGGCGTAGCGATGAACGGCAAGTGGTCGCGCAGCCCCGGAGACGTCATCCGGTTCGTGAAGAAGGACGGCAAGGAGGCGCTGATGTTCCCGGGGATTACCCATATTCTGATCGTTCCGAACAGCCCTTCGTTCAGCAGTCATCTCGAATACGCGCAGGCGCCTGCATCCCCCTAATTCCGGCTGGAGATTGAATGTTCGGATGATTATTTTCGTAAGTTGCAGGGAATTGTTATTATAGTGTAAAAAAGTTCGGTTTTTTGTCTTCTATCCCTTCTGTCGATATGATAAGATAACAAGGGTTGTCATTCATTTTCATGCATTTACATTTGGATGGCTGCATTTTTTTACGGCAATTTCATGTAAAGGGGTATAAAGCTAATGAGGCTCAGAAAAAAGGATATATTCTTTGAGACGCTGGAAAACATGGCTGACACCATTGTTCAGGCGGCGGATTATTTCGCTCAGAATATCTCGACTCTCCAGGGCAATGTGGAGAACTTCGCCGCGGAGATGAAGAAATACGAATCCCAGTGCGATACCTACACACACACTGTCATCAAGGAATTGAACAAGACGTTCATTACGCCGCTGGAACGGGACGACATCATGGATCTGATTACAAGCATGGACGATGTCATTGATGGGCTGGAGGCTTCTGCCTCGCGTTTCTATATGTATAACCTGCTGGATGCGGATGAGTATATTGTCCAGTTCGCAGAGATTCTCCGCCAGAGTGCATACGAGATCCAGAAGGCGGTTCATTTGCTCTCCCAGAAGAAGCTGCTGGCGATCCGCGAATACACCATCCGTCTGAATGATCTGGAGAACCAGGGCGACGAAGTCCTGCGTATCTGCACCAAGGCCCTGTTCGAGACTGTGAAGGACCCGATTGAGCTGATTAAGCGCAAAGAATTGTATGAGCGGCTCGAGACCACCACGGATAAATGTGAAGACGTAGCCAACATGCTGGAATCGATCATCATGCGTAACTCATAAGGGGCCTCAATATGGATACATCTATATATGTACTAGCTTTTGTTATCTTTCTTGCGCTGGCGTTCGACTTCATCAACGGCTTCCATGATACCGCCAATGCGATTGCTACCTCTGTCTCGACCCGTGCGCTGAAGCCGCGTACAGCCATCATGCTGGCCGCCTCGATGAACTTTATCGGCGCATTGATGTTCACCGGCGTGGCGAAGAAGATCGGGGGCAGCATTACCGATCCGACCTTGCTGGACAACGGGATAGACATTGTCACAGCGACGCTCATTGCGGCAATTATCTGGAATCTCGTGACCTGGTGGCTGGGTATTCCTTCGTCCTCCTCCCATGCGCTTATCGGTGCGTTAGCCGGTGCGGTGTATGTCGGGGCAGGTACAGAGCATATCAAATGGAGCGGGTTCATTGAGATCGTAGAGGGGCTGATTTTCTCCCCGCTGATCGCTTTTGTAATCGGGTATATTGTGATGACGATCCTGAAGTGGATCTTCGCGAAGCGCAGTCCGCATACGGTCAACAAGGGCTTCCGTTCGATGCAGATCGTAACGGCCGCACTGCAATCCTTCACCCATGGTACGAATGACGCACAGAAGGCGATGGGGATCATTACCTTTGCCCTCGTTACCTCGGGACGGCTTGAGACAATGGAGGTTCCGCTCTGGGTTAAGATTGCAGCGGCTACATCCATGGCACTCGGAACGTCTATCGGCGGCTGGAAGATCATTAAGACAATGGGCACGAAGATTTTTAAAATCGAGCCGATCAACGGCTTCGCGGCGGATATTTCGGCGGCCTCTGTTATTTTCACGGCTACGCTGCTGCATCTGCCGGTAAGTACAACCCACGCGATCACCTCATCGATTCTGGGTGTAGGTTCAGCCAAGCGCTTCTCCGCTGTCAAATGGGGAGTGGCCGGACGGATCGTGGTTACCTGGTTCATTACCATTCCGATCAGCGCCTTGCTGTCTGGAGTGATCTTCAAGCTCTTCTTCTAGGACTGAACAGAATAGATTGCCTGGACAAGATGTCGCAGAAGCCATGGATGGCTTTAGGACATCTTTTTTTGCGTTCAGCGGTAAACCTCGGCGTAAGCGGGGGTTATTTGAAAATATAAGAATTTATATGTTGCACACGATAAATTATCCTTCTATTTCTCGCTGAAACGGTACCGTCCTTTAAAAGGACAGTAAAGCCGTTTCCACTTGTTTTTCAAGAGAAGAATGTCACAAAAGGCTACACCAAACTGATAAAAAATGTTAATAGGCATACAAAGAAAATGAAATACATCACATAATTAAAAGAAAATAACATATGGGAAATGGATTTTGCGTAGTATTATGTAGGATTTGGTAGTCTCTGGAGTAAGGTTTGTTTTAAGTGTTATCATTGCTGACAAACACCCGAATAGACAAAGGAGGCCTAGCCATTGATCGACTTTCATCAGGTAGACAAACATTACGGACAATTCCATGTACTGAAGGGCATTGACCTGCATGTTCAGGAAGGGGAAGTAGTAGTTGTAGTCGGTCCTTCCGGCTCCGGCAAGAGCACGATGCTGCGCTGCATTAACCGTCTGGAGACGATCACGAGCGGCGGATTAACCGTGGACGGTATAACTGTAAATGAACGTAAGACAGATATCAATACCTTACGCAAAGAGATCGGAATGGTCTTCCAGCACTTCAACCTGTACCCGCACAAAAAGGTCATTGATAATATCACGCTGGCCCCGGTGAAGGTGCTGGGCTTAAGCAAAGCGGAAGCGGAGAAGACCGCAATGTATTATCTGGAGAAGGTCGGCATTGCCGACAAGGCGGAGACCTATCCTTCCCAGCTATCCGGCGGGCAGCAGCAGCGGGTGGCGATTGCCCGGGGGCTGGCGATGAAGCCCAAGATTATGCTGTTCGACGAGCCGACCTCGGCGCTGGACCCGGAGATGGTCGGGGAGGTGCTCGATGTCATGCGCGCCCTGGCCCGCGAAGGTATGACGATGGTCGTTGTGACCCATGAGATGGGTTTCGCCCGTGAGGTAGCGGACCGGGTCATCTTCATGGATCAGGGGCAGATCGTGGAAGAGGCGGAGCCGGAAGCCTTCTTCGCCAGCCCGAAGGAAGAGCGGACGCGTACTTTTCTCAGCCGTGTATTAAGCCACTAAACTAAAAATATAGGAATCCGGGGAGGAAACGAAATGAAAATGTCCAAGAGCTTCAAGGTGTTAAGTGTGCTGATGATTGCGGCCATGCTGGTCATTGCCGGGTGCGGCAACAACAAGGGCAAGAACGACAATGCGGCAGGCGGCAACGCTGCCGGAGGAGCAGCCGCTGACTCTGCGGCCATTGCCAAGATCAAGGAGCGCGGCAAGCTGCTCGTCGGCGTGAAGTTCGATACCCGCCTGTTCGGTCTGAAGGACCCGGCCTCCGGTAACGTGGAAGGCTTCGACATCGATATCTCCAAGGCCATCGCTAAGACAATTCTCGGTGATGAGAATGCCATCGAGCTGAAGGAGGTCACCTCCAAGACGCGCATTCCGATGCTGAATAACGGCGAGATCGATATGGTGGTGGCTACCATGACCATTACGGAGGACCGCAAGAAGGAAGTCGATTTCTCCGACGTCTATTTCCAGGCCGGCCAGTCCCTGCTGGTGAAGAAGGGCAGCCCGATTACAGGCCTGGAGAGCGTTACGAAGGATACGAAGATTCTCGGCTCCAAGGGGGCAACCTCAATCAAGAATATCAAAGAGAAGGTGCCGGGCGTAACCGTGCTTGAATTCGATAACTACCAGGATGCCTTCAGCGCGCTCAAGGCGGGTCAGGGTGACGCGCTCACTACGGATGATGCGATTCTGTACGGAATGGCCTCCCAGGACCCCGGCTTCGAGGTGGTAGGGAAGCCGTTTACCGATGAGCCTTACGGCATTGCAGTACAGAAAGGCAACGCGGATGTAGTTAAGGCGATTAATGATACACTGGCTGAACTGAAGGCGAACGGGGAGTATGATGCCATCTATACCAAGTGGATTGGTAAAGCCCCGGCTAAATAAGCCTGCTCCAAGCAAG
This sequence comes from Paenibacillus sp. FSL R7-0204, assembly GCF_038002225.1. Lineage (NCBI taxonomy): Bacteria > Bacillati > Bacillota > Bacilli > Caryophanales > Paenibacillaceae > Paenibacillus > Paenibacillus sp. FSL R7-0204. Next base: position 7,128,044 of record NZ_JBBOCA010000001.1, on the reverse strand, counting down.
AACTTGCTTCAATCAAGGTAAGAACGAATAAACGGGTTTCACACGAATTTCTCGTAGAAACGGTACCGCCTTTTCCAAGGAGGGCAACGCCGTTTCTACTTGTTTGTAGGAACGGCGGCCATGCCGGGCAGGAACGAACTCATCCGTAGGTAAAGGCAGGTGAACATTGATGGATTTCTCAATATTAACGAACTACTTCGGACTGTATATGGAAGGCTTCTACGGTACGCTGCTGTCCAGTGTGCTGGCCCTGATCGGCAGCTTCCTGATCGGCGCGGTCGTTGCCGTCTTCCGCATGACTTCAGTCAAGGGTCTGCGCTGGTTCGGTGCGGTGTATGTGGAGTTCATCCGCAACATTCCGCTGCTGCTGGTCGTGTATATTTTCTATTACGGGCCTTCCGCTCTGGGCTTCACACTGGACGGCTTCAAGGCAGGAACCATCGGACTCGCCGTATATACCTCGGCCTTCATCGCCGAAGCGATCCGTGCCGGAATTATGGCCGTGCCCAAGGGACAGATGGAGGCGGCACGTTCCTCCGGTCTCAGCTACATACAGACGATGCTGCATATCATTCTGCCGCAGGCGATCAAGCTGGTCATTCCGCCGCTCGGCAACCAGTTCATTAACCTGATTAAGAACTCTTCCGTACTGACTCTGGTTGCCGGTCTTGATCTGATGTACTTCGCCGACGGGATCTCTACAGAGACTTACCGTACCTTTGACACCTACATTTTCGTAGCGGTATTCTATCTGGTGCTTACGCTTCCGCTCAGCTACGGCGTGCGGATCTGGGAGCGCCGGCTGCAGCGCAAATATTAAGAGAATGCTTGAGATAAAGGAGGGATATTATGGATTTCATAGGTGCGTACTCTGCCGATAATCTGAAGTTTCTGCTGGACGGATTGTATGTGACGCTGATCGTTGCTTTTGTATCGATCTTCCTGAGCTTTATCATCGGCTGTATGATTGGCGTCATCCGCTACTCGGAGGTGCCGGTGCTGTCTCCGGTCATGTTCTATCTGGTGGAGCTGATCCGTAATCTGCCGCTGCTGCTGATTATCTTCTTCATCCGCTTCGCCTTGCCGGAGGTCGGGATCAAGCTCGGACTGATTACTGCGGCCATTGCAGCATTAACCATCTTCGAGGCGGCGATGATTGCCGAGATTGTCCGCGGCGGCTTAATGTCGATCGACAAGGGGCAGATTGAAGCGGCGCGTTCCTCCGGTCTCAGCACTGTGCAGACCTTATGGCATATCGTGCTTCCCCAGGGGCTGCGGCGCATGGTTCCGCCACTGGTCAGCCAGTTCATCTCCCTGCTGAAGGATACCTCGCTCGCTGTTGTGATTTCCCTGCCGGAGCTGATGCATAATGCCAACATTGTCATCGGCCACAGCTACAGCTATGCCATCCCTACGCTGGCGCTGGTTGCCTTGATTTATTTTGTCGTCAATTACCTGCTGTCGCTGCTGTCCAGAAGGCTTGAGCACAGAGCGGTATAACCTTAGCCGGATGAGGATTAAGCCATATTCAATCCATTGCGGCTATGATACTATAGTTGTCAACCTCTCTAGGCAGGAGCAGTGGCGATGGGACAATCGATTCTGAGAATGAAGGCGGTACAGATTCTGCTGGTGGCCGCCGTTACTGCGGTAGCCGGAGAATTCAAGATCAACCCGTTTGACGGAGATATCTTCCGCATTGCCATGGGCAGCAGCGCCTTTCTCCTCTTCCTGCTGTTAATGAGACAACTGCCGTATATCCGCACAGGCTGTGCTACCGGGGTGGTTGTGCTGCTGTTCCGGACTGCCATGGATATGGTGGAGGGAAGCGGACTGACGGTAGAGCAGAGCCTTAGCAGCCACTTCTCGGCAATGATCTATTACATCGTGTTCGGCGCACTGATGCATGTCATCAAGAGCCGGATTGATACCTTCCATCCGCTGGTACTTGGCGCGGTTGCCGCAGTGATTGATCTCCTTTCAAATGAAATGGAGCTGCTGACCCGGCTGATTGTGCTGGATTCGGCTACCTTCCGGCTGAACGAGTGGACGTACCTGATGGCGATTGCGGTCCTGCGTACGTATTTCACCACCGGGGTATACAGCAGCATCTCTGTCAGCCAGCTGCGTATCCGGGAGCGGGAGCAGCATGAACGGACCCAGCAGATGCTCGGATTCGGCTCCGGCCTGTACGGGGAAGTGTTCTATCTGAAGAAGTCCATAGGCACCCTGGAGCAGGTAACGCTGAACAGCTTCGAGCTGTACAGCAAGCTGAAGGACGGAGAAGGCACAGGACCTTACAGCCGGCAGGTGCTCGACATCACCCAGCAGCTCCATGAGGTGAAGAAGGATTCGCAGCGGATTCTGGCAGGGCTGGTGAAGCTGGTGGAGCGTGAGGTGAACGGGGACATGCCGTTATCAGGTATTCTGCAGTTCGCGGTCAAGAGCAATGCCAAATATGCGGAAATGCTGGGTAAAGAGATTAAATTCCATATTCACATCACCTCCGATTACACAACCGACAGCTACATTCCTCTATTGACCCTGCTTAACAATCTCACTGCCAATGCGGTGGAAGTCATCCAAGGGACAGGCAGCATCCATCTGAACGCTTATGAGCAGGACGGTATGACGATTCTGACAGTGACAGATAGCGGGACGGGCATTGGGAAGCGTGATCTGGGCCTGCTGTTCGAGCCGGGCTTCACAACGAAATTCGATGAAGAGGGCATCGCTGCCACGGGGATCGGGCTCTCTCATGTACGGGATATAGTGAATATGTTCGAGGGAAGCATTACGGTTCAGCCGGTATCACATACCGGAGGGGCTATGTTCCAGATTACAGTGCCGAGCATGAAGCTGCGGAAGGAGGAATAGAGGATGCCGCTATCATTCTGTATTGTAGATGACGACGCGTCGGCGAGAAGAATGCTGCAGCATATTATTGAGGATAGCGGGCTTGGTGAGGTGACGGGTACTGCAGCGAGCGGACAGGAGGGGATCGCTCTGATCCTGAGCGAGACCCCGGACATTGTGCTGATGGATCTGCTGATGCCGGACCAGGACGGGATTGAGACCATCCTCTCTCTTCAGGCACAGGGCTGCCGCTCCAAATTCGTCATGATCTCGCAGATTGAGAACGGGGATATGGTCAGCCGCGCCTACAGGAGCGGGATTGAATTCTTCATCCGCAAGCCGATCAACAAGATTGAAGTCGAATCTGTTCTATATAAAGTGAATGAACGTTACGCCATGGGCCGTTACCTCGATGAGATCAAACTGACGCTGGGCAAGCTGGAGGGCCTGCAGTTCGGACTGCCGCAGCTGCCGCCGGGCAAACGGACCGTCAAGGAGATTGTCCAGCCGATTCTGATGAATATGGGCATGATTTCGGAGAATGGCAGCCGTGATATTATCACGATCATGGAACTGGCGGTAGCCGAAGGGAATAGTGGAAGTCTTCCGTCTCTGAAGGAGCTGTATGAGCTGACTGCTGCCAAGTACAGACCGGTGCCTGCAGAGGCAGCCAAAGAGGTCAAGGCTATTGAGCAGCGTCTGCGCCGCGCCTTGGCGGCGGGTCTGACAAGTCTCGCGTCCATCGGTCTGACGGATTACGGAAATCCGAAGTTCGAGCACTATGCGCCGCTATATTTCGACTTTGAAGAGGTGCGTCTGAAGATGAAGGAGATCGAACAGGGCCGGGATAGCGGCAAGGTGAAGGTGAACATTAAGAAATTCCTGCAGGTGCTGCATCTGGAGGTGCTGGAAGGCTTGGGGCGCTAAGCCGGATACGGGACCATGGGTCCGGGCCTTTTGCTGCAAATGGCATCGTCAACTACAGAGGCAAGACCAAGAAACCTCCGGAGCCGCTGGTCAGCGGGCTGGCGGTTATTTTTTTGCGTAGACATGCTGTACAATGGGAGGAAGCAATTAGAACAGCGCGGCTCTGCTGCGAATTGCCTACATAGGGCGGAGGACTTATATTATGATACGAACACTTGCCGTAACGCATACGGGCGAGATACTGACCGATCTGCTGCTTCAGGATATTGTCCTGGATGATTATGCCTGGATCTGGGCGGATTTCGCTATGCCGACGGAGGAAGAAACCTTGAAGCTGGATACTTATTTTCATTTTCACCCGCTGGCCATTGAAGACTGTATGCATGTCTTGCAGCGGCCGAAGCTGGATTATTACGAGGACGTGCAATTCTTCGTGCTGCATTCGCTGAATGAGCGGACGCTGGAGGCCGAAGAGATCGACCTGTTCCTCAGCCCGAAATTCCTCGTCTCCTACCATCATCAGGACAAGCCGGAGATGGAGGAAGCGTGGCAGATGGTCAAAGCTGAGATTCATAGCCGCAAGGGCTGGTCGGGCGGGCCGATGGCCGCTGCTTACACGGTGATGGACAAGCTGGTGGACAGATATTTCCCGTCCCTGTATACGCTGGAGGATGAACTCGCGGATCTGGAGAGCCAGGGCGGCAACGAATCGGTGGAGGAGCTGATGAGCCAGGTCTTCAATGTGCGCGGAAGGCTGCTGAAGCTGCGGCGGACGATTGTGCCAATGCGTGATCTGATGTACCGGATCGTCAATTCGCAGCATGTGCAGAGCAATGGGGAGGAGCGGGTCTATTTCGGCGATATCTATGATCATCTGCTGAAGCTGACCGACATGATTGAAGTTGACCGGGAAATGACCGCCGACCTGCGTGACAGCTATATCTCGCTCAACTCCAACCGGATGAACTCCATTATGAAGACACTCACGGTGATTACCACGGTATTTATGCCGCTGACGCTGATTGCAGGAATCTATGGAATGAACTTCAGGGTGATGCCGGAGCTGGAATGGAAATACAGCTATTTTGCGGTGCTGCTGCTTATGCTGGTGCTGGGAATCGGAATGTTCGGCTGGTTCCGGCGGAGCGGCTGGTTTAAGTAAAAGAAAAGCGCGTTAAGCGCCGCCGCTTAGGAACGGCGGCGCTTAACGGAGGAAGACCCACCGGATTTACGCTTTTTGGAGGTGGTATTGCGGCGCTTCGGGACGGGGCGTCTTTTTTTGCGCCGTTTGGGGCTATAGAGGGCTGCATCCTCTTCGGCGGCGAGCTCTCCCGCTCCGCTCCCCTTGCCTTTGCCGAACCCGCCCATCACAAGCTTCACCATCGGAGCCATCTGTGAAAAGCCCTGCATCACCTTCTGCACCTTGCCCATGGTGTTGACGATTCCGTCAATACCGCCCATCCGGTCAACAATTCCCTTGAGCTGTTCCATATTCGCCAGACTTCCAAGATTGCCGAGTCCACCCAGGAGGCCTCCGGCCTTCGCGGTAGAAGCTTCTGCCGCAGGGAGCGCGAGTGCCGTATCGGTGACTTCAGCGCCATAAGCAGGCAGCAGCTCAGGTTCTCCGGGAAGCGGGGCAGGTGTATAAGCAGATAGTCCCGGGTAAGGTGACGGATTGTAGGGTTCAGCCAGGGAACGGCCTTGCTGGCGGGAATGATTATAGTAATGCTGAGGCATAGGATCACATTCCTTCGTTAGTGGTTTGCTATACTGTATGTCATGGGCGAACAGACGGTATAGACGAATGCCCGGGTAACCGGGATACCAGCGGAAAAGGGCGGATGCCTATAGAGCGGCAGGCGGAAGTGAAGAAACCGTGTCCATGCTTGATTTCGCACGGTTTTGTAGTACTATGAGTAAGGCGGTCTAACCTGGAAGCCGGAAGTAGAATAGAATGAGCTCCGGTTATGTTGTACGCCTGGGGTGGACGTTTGTCCGTCGATTTCACTCTTTACAGCGTGAAACCGTTAATGCTTGAAAAATGTGCTCCAGTACAATATAGTAGAGGCAAGATAGTCACATTAAGTTAATGTTTAGGGGATGATAGGGCGATGCAGCTAAAGAAGCTAAACGATAAAAGTATCGATCAATTATTTGAGGCTATTTTAACATTGAAAAATATGGAAGAATGTTATGTATTCTTTGATGACCTGTGCACAGTGAACGAAATTCAATCGCTCTCACAGCGCCTTGAGGTTGCGCGGATGCTGGGCAAGGGGTCTACATATAATCAGATTGAAGCCGAGACGGGAGCCAGTACAGCAACTATCTCCCGCGTGAAGCGCTGCCTGAACTACGGCAATGACGGTTATAAGCTTACACTGGAACGTTTGGGCCGATAATCTATGGTTCCGGGCGTATTGTTAATCAGTCACGGCTCCCGTGACCAGGCCTGGGTGTCAATGGTGGACGAGGCAGTGAGTCATCTCAGGCTCCGGGAGGAGTTGCCTATGGCGGTTGCTTTCTTAGAGCTGGTAGAAGGACGATTGATACAGGATGGAATTGATAAGCTGGAACATGCAGGGGTCACAGATATTATTGTGATCCCCTTGTTTGTTTCTTCCGGCAGCACGCATGTCGATGAGATAGAGTATGCGCTGGGTGCTAAGCCGGTTCCTGAGCGGGAGACCGACCTTGCGCCGTTCAGGGTTGCCGCGAAGGTCCACTACGGCTATCCGGTCGATGACGATCCCGATATTGCACAGATGCTGTGGGATAAGCTCCGGGAACTGTCGCAGCATCCCGGGCGGGAGATGGTGCTGCTGGTCGGACACGGCAGCAGGCATGACGGCTTCCGGCAGCGCTGGGAGCAGGGCATCTCTTCTCTTGCTGCACGGGTACGGGAGGTTAGCGGGCTGGCTGCAGCTGATTACGGGCTGCTGAACCCGGACAGTGTAAGAAGCCGGGTGGAGCATTGGCAGGAGCAGGGCTATGATGTGCTGGTAGCACCGCTTTTTTTGAGTGAGGGGTATTTCACCAAAGTGGTCATTCCGCAGCGGCTTGAGGGGCTAGAGTATGCCTATTCCGGCCAGACACTGCTGCCGCATCCGCTGCTGCCGCGCTGGATTCAGCGGCAGGTGGAAGCAGCGCTCCAGCGCCTGGAGGCTTGAGGGTCAACGTTAATTCGTACGCGGTAATGGAGCTGATTATAGGATGCACCCAGTGTTCCATGTAGCCATGGCTGCCACTGCTGCATACATATATCTATACTTTGTGCCGTTCTTCTAGGCTTGAAGCCCGGGCGGCGGGTATAAATATATCCCTTCTCCGTCCCCCTGACATTGCTTGTGGGGTACAGAATTGGGTATAATCAGTAAAGTTATCCATTATATAAACAGGTGGCGTTCCGGTAATGAAAACTGCGAGATTGATTTATAATCCCACTTCTGGTCGGGAAGAAATGAAAAGACGACTCGCCGATATTCTAGACCGGCTGGATATGGGCGGTATCGAAGCTACCTGCCATGCAACAACGGGAGAGGGCGATGCTACTGCGGCTGCAGCCCAGGCTGTGGAACGCGGTACTTATGATCTGATCATAGCTGCCGGAGGCGATGGTACGCTCAATGAAGTGATTAACGGGATGGCAGAGAAGCCCAACCTTCCCCCGCTCGGTATATTGCCGCTGGGAACGACGAATGATTTCGCGCGGGCCATGGGCATTCCGAAGAATTGGGAGGAAGCCTGCGACCTGATTCTGCGTCAGGAAGCGCGCCTGATTGATCTCGGCAAAGCCAATGACCGTTACTTCATTAATATAGCAGGCGGCGGACAGCTGACAGAGCTGACCTATGAGGTCCCCAGCAAGCTGAAGACCATGATGGGTCAGCTTGCCTATTACCTGAAGGGGATCGAGAAGATGGCCAGCCTTGCTCCGCAAGAGCTGTATATCCGCGCGAACGGCCAGGAGATGATCCATGACGAGTTCATGCTCTTCCTGATCGCCAACACGAATTCGGTCGGCGGCTTTGAGAAGCTGGCCCCGGGGGCGCGTATCGATGACGGCCTGCTCGATGTTATTGCCGTTAAGAAATGCAACCTGGCCGAGTTCATCCGGCTGGTGCGTCTGACCATCCGCGGAGAGCACCTGAGTGACAAGAAGGTTATCCATTTCCGTACCGATGCCATGGAGGTAACCTCTCCCGGCCACGTGCAGCTGAACCTGGACGGCGAGCTGGGCGGCACCCTGCCGGGCAACTTCAGCATCCTGCCGCAGCATCTGCGGATTTTCGCGCAGAATAGTTAGTGGGTTGGCGGGAATGGAACGCGCAGAATCGTTAGAAGTTCGAAATCTTTGCGCTAACGGACTGGGCAGCTCTTATTTCGCCCAAAATTGCACTTTACGTATGCTAACGGACTCCAGCGCCTTTAGTTGCCCGCTTTGGCCTCTAAAATGCCTATGGGAGAGGAGATAAGCGCTGTACGGTCCGTTAGCACGGCTGAAATATAAGTTTTATGGTAATTAACGTCCGTACGGTCCGTAAGGAAGAGGAGTTTGTTCTGTCAGCACCCTAATGATTAATGAGATGAATAGTGAAGAACATGAAAGAAGTGAACCTATACACATGAATAAACAACGCAGCAGGCGCAGCGCAAGCCGCCGGGAACAAGGGGCGGCCCCTGTCGCCGGACTGCCGGTGAATAAGAACGATGAGGTCCTGCTCGATATTATCGGCATGACCCATGAAGGAGAAGGGGTAGGCCGCGTCGAAGGCTTTACCCTTTTTGTGCAGGGCGCACTCCCCGGTGAGAAGGTCCGGGCCAGAGTATTGAAGACCAAGAAGCAGTATGGCTACGCCAAGCTGCTGGAGCTGGTGCAGGCCAGCCCCGACCGCATCGCGCCGCCCTGCCCTATTTATGATCAATGCGGCGGCTGTCAGCTGCAGCATATGGATTACACCGCGCAGCTCGCGTGGAAGCGGCAGCTGGTGGTGGACAACCTGCTGCGGATCGGGAAGCTGGAGGTGGCCGGTGCGGTTAGCAGAGGTGTAGTGGGTACATCAGGGACTCAAGGCGAAGGCATCCGCGTGCTGCCTACGCTCGGCATGGACGAGCCCTGGCGTTACCGCAACAAGGCCCAGGTGCCTATCGGGGTGACCGAAGGCGGGTTGGTCGGCGGCTTTTATGCACGGGGCAGTCACCGGATCATCGACATGGAGACCTGTCTGATCCAGCATGAGGACAACGACAAGGTTGTTGCCGCCGTCAAGAGCCTCGGCCGCGAGCTGGGTATCACCGCCTACAACGAAGAGACCGGCCGTGGCCTGCTCCGCCACGTTGTGGTGAAGAAGGCGTTCCGCACCGGCCAGATGATGCTGGTGCTGGTCACGAACGGCAGGGATATCCCGCATCTGGATGCTTGGATCGGCAGTATCCGTGAGCAGCTTCCGGCAGTGGTCAGCATCTGCCAGAATATCAACACGCAGCGGACCAATGTCATCTTCGGCAACGATACCCGTGTCCTCTGGGGCAGCGAGGTGATCTATGACTACATTGGAGATGTACAGTTCGCCATCTCTGCGCGTTCCTTCTACCAGGTGAACCCGGCGCAGACCGAGGTGCTGTATGGAAGAACGCTGGAATACGCTGCACTCACCGGCAAGGAAACCGTGATTGATGCCTACTGCGGCATCGGCACCATCTCACTTTTCCTGGCTCAGCATGCGGATCAGGTGTATGGTGTTGAGATCGTGCCCGAAGCCATTGAGGACGCCCGCGCTAATGCGAAGCTGAACGGAATGAATAACGTGAAATTCGAAGTCGGCGCTTCGGAGGATGTCATCCCCGCTTGGAAAGAGCAGGGCATCACCCCGGACGTCATCGTCGTCGATCCGCCGCGCAAGGGCTGCGACCCGCGCCTGCTGGAGACCATCCTGCTGATGCAGCCGGAGCGTGTCGTGTACGTGTCATGCAATCCATCCACCCTTGCCCGCGATTTGCGGGTGCTGGAGGATGGGGGATACCGGGCGGTGGAGGTTACGCCGGTGGATATGTTCCCGCATACGGTGCATGTGGAGAGTGTTTGCTCCTTGATCTATAAGGGTTTTTGAGTACCGGAAACGGTATTGGGGGCAGACTGGGGGCGAAGTAAAGAATCGAATTTGTCTGCGGCAGCTTGGTCTGCACTTTGAAGGGCATGGCCATAAACGTTCATAGTGGTGGAGATGTTACCGTGTCCCAGTCGTTCCGAAATGATCTTGGCATGAACGCCCTGGTTGATCAGCAGCGTGGCCGAGGTATGTCGAAGATCATGGAAGCGAATATAACGGAAGCCATTCTTTTGGAGGAATTGACGGAACCAAAGATATGGCCGCTCCTGATGATAGGCTTTTCCGTTCAGATGACAGAAGAGAAACTTCCGTTCTCCGCCCTCCCAAATGACTTCATTCCGATCACGTTCTTTAGCCTGGTACTTTGAATACTCTTTTAGCTCTTCCAGAACGACAGCAGGCAAAGATACTTTACGCCGAGATCCTTTAGTCTTTGGGGCCTTTACATGAGCGTTCCCCTTTGGTGAGAGAGCAACACTTTGCTCTACGCTAATAATGCCTGTTTTAAAGTCAATATGTTTCCATTCCAGTCCTAGTAGTTCCCCGCGTCTAAGGCCAGTGGTGATAGCCAACGTTATCATCATACGCCAATGAAAAGGTTCCTTTTGAAGCGCCTGAAGAAGCTGCCCTACCTCCTGCTCATTGTAGGGGGTATTCTGCTTGCTTGTGACTTTTGGCTTTTGTACGGCAGCGGCTGGATTCTCCTTTATTACTTTCCACTCAACAGCACGTTTAAAGATGTTCTTCAGCACCCGATGATTAATCTGAATGCTACCCGATGAGAGAGCTTTGCCATCTTTACGGCTTCCCGGCTCAGCAAGCTTCTTTAAAAAAGTCACGATGTGCAAAGGTTTGATCTGATCAAGGCGCTGGTGGCCAAAGACTGGGATGATATGTTTTCTCAAATTGACTTCATAGGTATAAATCGTTTTTTCTTCCAGATGTTCTTTTGCATATTTATCTCTCCATTCCCCTACAAATGCGCTGAAATTCATCTTCTCTGGCGCAATGTACTCTCCGGCCTCCACTTCGATTTTAAATTTAACTAATTCCTCATTCAAATAGGCTTCAAGCTTTCGGGAAGATTTCAGCAATGCCTTGTCTGATACCCGCACAGTTTTATAACGGCGGTCGCGAGATCCATCTAGTTTGTCCCCTATTTCAACTACGAGACGCCATGAAGCTTCTCCGCGCTTTTCATAATAGGGCATATTTTCCACTCTCCTTAGAACGTATGTTCTATTTTTGGTATATTTAAACAGCCTTGCGGCCGGGAAGCACGAAGGTTATAGGTGGACTTCAACAACATTGAGCGGGTCCAAATATATGATGTAATTATCAATCGTAATGAGAACGCCGAATTTTTCTTTAAATCGATCAAGGGCTGATTGTAAAAAATCTTCAGTCACATTGATAAATTCAGCGATCTCAAAACGACCTTTAGCTCCAGAATGATGAGCTTGTACAATGGCTGACAGTGGGATAATTTTCTGATAGGCCCATTGCCGTGCTCTTAACTCCTGTTTACGATTCCTGATGTCATTCTGATCAAGAATGTTTCCGGTTGTCGTCTCGTAATGACCCATTTCCTCCGCAAGGATGCAATGCTTTTCTATGTCAGAAATAGACTTGTCCAGCCAAATGATCTGATCTTTATACAGTCCCTTCAGATTACCACGTAGGGTTACTTCATATACCTCAATATCCTTTTTAGATGTTTCTCTAAGTAGACTTTCATAGGTCAAGGCGGCATCACTCCCCGGCGCGAGGTCCTCTCTTCATTCTGACAAACTCCTTGAAACGCTCTATTTCTTCCAATTCTTCCTCAGTCCACTCTTCTCCATCATGGTGGGCCGCAATAGTTTCTGTTTCACTATGCTCCTTTAAATACTCCTCGTAGCCGGGATCGCTCATAGCGTCTTTATATTCAGCTTCCCTAAATTCAGCGTAAGCTATGGCCATTTCTGCTCCACTCATGCCCTTCTCTTGGTAGTGGTGTAGCAGCTCTAATGGAATATCTTCTAATAAATCTCCGCTTACTTCCTCAAGGTCGTAGCCGGCTGCGTTAAAAATTGTTTTAGCGTCAACCAGCCAATGCTCATTTTCGATTGCAATTTTTAAAACAGTATCAATAGAGGGTTGTTTATATTCCATTCCTGAACAAAGTCTAGTTAGGTAATATTCATCCAGCCCTGTGTCTGAGGCAAATTTCTTTACGGATCTATTGTGTCTGACCAGATTCACGATTGAAGTAAATTCACCTTTATTAAATCCATAGAGTAGAAAATCAGTAGATACACCGAGATACTCTGCAACTCTTTTCAGTTTATCGACAGCAGGGGAACTTTTATCCCATTTGTAGATAGTACCATTCCCAAATCCTAATTCTTTTTCGAGCTTGAATATGGAAATGCCTTTCTCCTTACAGAGTTTCTGAATAATATCTAACACAAAATAACCTCCGAATGTAGTTTATTTAGAAAATAATCAGAATAAGCGTTGACACTCTGAATATATTCAGATAAACTACAGTCAACAGCTTAATCGCTGGCAAAAAAGGAAACAAAAATAACTGTGGGACCAGTTGTCCCATCTAAAATCGTTCCCCAACGACGTTTATTTTGTGTTCCTTCTTTCTGATAATAGAATATTTTCAGATACCTGTCAACGATTTAGCTGTATTATTTACAACTCTTTACAAAAGGAGGTTTGCAAAATGCAGAATTATACCGAATTTGGAGCAGAAGCGCGGAAGGTCATGCTTCAGAAGAAGATCAAGATGAAAGATGTGGCCCACGAACTTGGCGTTTCTGTTACTTATGTATCAGAGATTTTGAAAGGAACGCGTCCTGGAGAGAAACAAAAGCCGCGTATCGCTGAGATGCTCGGGCTGAAATGTGAGGTGTAAGCATGACAGCTCTTGAAAAGGCAATCGCAGACATTGTGGCCGTGCATGTTGCCGAAGCAGAAAAGCGTATCATGGAAAGCCTTTCTATTTCAGATAACCGAACAATGACCATCCCAGAAGCATGTGAATACCTCTCTATGAGCGACTATACCCTTCGGCAACTTTGCAAAACGAAGCGGATACCACACCGTACCGTTGGCGCGGAGGGCAGCAAGAATCCCCGCTATCTATTCAGTACCGTTAGTCTTGATCGGTGGAAGCGAGAAGAAGAGGAACGGAATTTCGTCAGGAACGGAGTCGTGAAGTAGCAATTAAGTTCAGTATTAGTCAGGATATGCCTGGCGTAGCCGTAGATAAGGAGGTTAGCTCTTGAGAAACAAGTATCCCGGGAGCTGTTACCGTTGCGACAAACCGGTAGAAGCAGGCAGGGGGCATTTTGAGCGATACCGGGGTGGATGGCGGCTGCAACATGCGAGTTGCGCTATCAAGTATCGCGGAACAGATCAGCACTTTATGAAGGGTGGTGAGAAAAATGAGCAAAGTAACGGGGCCACTTGAAGTGATAGACTACTGTGCTAATCCGAAGTGTCAAGGTGATATCTATTTTGGACAGAAGGCAATCAAGCACGGAAAGGATCTTTATTGCGGTAATCACTGCCTGTGTGAAGGTATCGGCGCTGTGGTGATAGAGGCCGACGATAGCCGCGAAGGGGGTGGTGCAACAGAACATGAAAATGACCTAACGGGGTAGGAGCCGTCAGGTCATAGCAATACATCACAATATGAGGTCAGTTTATCACTGACTGAAGGGAGAAGCAATGTCAAAAATCTGCTATCGGGAAATTAACTTCCGTTCGGAGAGTCTTCGCCTGATTGAACAGGTTAATGCCATCATTCATGAATATCAAGATATGGGTTACTCTTTGACGCTTCGGCAGGTATATTACCAGCTCGTTTCACGGGATGTCATCCCCAACAATGAACGCAGCTATAAAAACCTTGGAAATCTCATTTCCGATGGCCGTATGTCCGGTCTTATTGATTGGAATGCCATCGAAGACCGCACCCGGAACCTTCGCAAAAACAGCCATTGGACTTCACCTGGCTCTATTATTCACTCTGCGGCCTATTCCTTTGCCTACGACAAATGGGAAGACCAGGACAGCTATGTAGAGGTATGGGTGGAGAAAGACGCCTTGGTCGGTATCGTAGGTCAAGTCTGTGAAGAGCTGGACATCCCATACTTCTCGTGCAGAGGCTATGTTTCCCAATCTGAAATGTGGGCGGCAGCTCAACGTCTGGAACAGTTCTCTGCTCAGAAGTCTATTCACATTGTTCATTTAGGTGATCACGACCCAAGCGGGAAAGATATGAGCCGTGATATCGTGGACCGGCTTGAACTGTTCGGGGTGTCCATTGAATTCCAACGAATCGCCTTGAACTATGACCAGATCGAGGAGTACGGTCCGCCTCCCAATCCTACTAAGCTGACCGATAGCCGGGCTTCGGGCTACATTGCAGAGTTTGGGCATGAATGCTGGGAGCTGGATGCGCTGCGTCCTGATGTAATTGACGGGCTGATCCGTGACGCTGTGACAGACCTTTGTGACTTGGAACTGCTGCAAGAGGCCCGGGACCGAGAAGAGACGGCCAAGGACACTTTAAAAGCCGTGGCTCGAGATTGGCCAACGATTGAACGCAATTATTCTAATTAAATAGGAGGATTTATACAATGCCCGTTCAAATTACGATTACTGGTGAGAACGCAAAGGAAGCTTTACAGGAGATTGGGGGACTGGCTGCCGCTCTGGTAGGCGCTGCGCCTGTAACCGATAAGCAGAAGGCCAAGGCCCAAGCAACAACGAAACCTGCTGAATCGAAGCAGGAAGAGCCAGAGAGGGCCCAAGCCGAAACGAAACCGCAAACTAAGCAAGATGATGGTTCAGGGGGAGGGGATAACCCCTCTGCTGCTGACTTGAAGGCTAAGGCTACTGAAGTGACCAAGTCAGGGAAACGTGAAGAGGTTAAAGCCTTGCTTACGGAGTTTGGCTATAAGGCGTTAAGTGACGTAGCCGAAGCGGACCGTGCAGTCTTCATGGAACGTCTGGAACAGCTGTGAGCAAAGAAGTAGGGGCACACGCAGAGCGGGATCACGCCATCCTCTCTGCGTCCGGCTCCAAGAAATGGCTGACCTGTACGCCAAGCGCCCGGCTGGAGGAGAAGCTGCCGGAGAGCCGTTCTACGTATTCAGATGAAGGCTCAGCCGCGCATGAGCTTTCCGAGATACACCTCGCTTACCATCTGGGGCAGCTGAAGCCTTGGGAACATGGAGAGCGCTGGAAAGAAGCCCAAAAAGGGCCGTACTACTCCCGTGAGATGGAGGACTATGTGCATGAGTATGTGGGCCTTGTCCTGGAGAGAGTCAACACGGCCAGGGCGAAGTCTACGGATGTCATTGTGCTGCTGGAGGAGCGTTTGGATTATTCAGCATATGCCCCGGAGGGTAGAGGGACTGGCGATGTCGTGATCATTGCTGACGGCTGCCTGGAGATTATCGACCTGAAGTATGGCAAGGGTGTCCCTGTGTCCGCAGTGAATAACAGCCAGATGCGGCTATACGCGTTGGGAGCTGTCGAAGGCTACGATTTCCTTTATGACATCCAGTCTGTGCGCATGACCATTGTGCAGATCCGGCTGGACAGTATTTCTGAGGATGTCATGGACGTAGAGGCGCTGCGGGAGTGGGGCGAGAGTATTAAGCCCGCAGCGGCTAAGGCGTGGGCGGGTGAGGGAGAATTTGTTCCTGGGCCTCATTGCTCCAGCGGCTTCTGTAAGGCCCGCTTCACCTGCAAGGCCCGGACTGACTTCTATATGGCTGCGACACAGTACGAGTTCAAGGACCCTGCACTCATGACGCTGGAGGACATAAGCGCGGTGCTGTATGTAGCGCCAGAATTGCAGAAGTGGGCGAAGGAGCTGGCGGGTTATGCCTTTGAGCAAGCGACCAAGCACGGTGCAAAGATTCCGAGCTGGAAGCTGGTTGAAGGGCGCAGCGACCGTGTGATCCGTGATAAATCGGCGGCTATGGCAGCTCTCGCTGCCGCAGGAGTGCCTGAAACGAAATACCTTAAGCCGCAAGACCTGCAAGGCATTGGAGAGCTGGAGAAGATCGGCAAGAAGGAGCTGGCTAAGATATTGGGTGATCTCATTATCAAGCCCGAAGGCAAGCCGGTACTTGTTCCTGAGAGTGACCCAAGATCAACATTAAACAATACCCGTGATGCATTCGCGGACATTAACCTGGAGGACTGATACCTATGACAACCGAACCAACCAGTAAGCTGACTACGAATAAAGTACGTTTTGCCTTCGCCCGGGTATTTGAGCCGGAATCATTCGCCGGTGGACCAGAAAAATATTCGGTGCGCTTACTCATTCCGAAGTCAGACACCGAATTCCTTGAGCGCTATAAGCAGGCTCTGGCGGTGGCTAAGGAGCTGGGCAAGACCAAGAAGTGGGGCGGTAAGGTGCCGACCAAGCTTGACCTGCCGCTGAAGGATGGCGACGAGGTGGATCTGGAGAAATATCCAGAGCATGAAGACCATTGGTATATCAATGCGAAGAGTACCTCCGCACCGGATGTGCTCAAGCCAAACGGTAAAGACAAGGACGGACGGAACATCCTGGTGGACATTACGGACACCACAGAGTTCTGGAGCGGCTGCTATGGCCGGGCGCGCATTACCTTGTGGCCGTTCGATGAAGCCGGAAATAAAGGCATCAATGCCATACTGGATGGGGTTGTGAAGACTCAGAACGGTGAGTCATTCGGCGGCGGTGGCGGGGATACCCGTGAAGCCTTCGCTGATGAAGACCTGGGTCAGGACGATGACGATGATTTCTTGAATTAAAGCCGTGTTATGGGGGATTCCGCAAGGGTCCCCTTTTCTTAACCGAATAAAAGAGAAACCTCCCTATTGTAATAGGGAGGCACCAATGCCTAGTAGATTCGCGATAATAGTAATTATCGCAAGAAGCACAGGCTGCTTGATGATCAACTCAAAATTACCCCATTTGAGTTCCATTTTCTCAGCTCCTTTTCTATGTACATGCAGGGCTTTCGCCGTGCACATATGAGCGGAAATACTCAGCCCGCCCCTATGTATTGGACATAGTAAAACAATAAAGCTATAGATTCAGAAAAGGAGTAAAGCTATGTGTATTGCGGATTAAATATACCACAATTTACCTTACTTAGAAATTCGGAACGTTTGTTTGATAGATAACAAATTAATGGAAAGGAGAGCCTATGCCAATCTTACAAATAGATGTTGAGACTTACAGCAGCGTAGATCTGAGCAAGAGCGGGCTTCATAAGTATGTTGAGTCTCCCGATTTTGAGATTCTACTCTTTTCCTATGCCTATGACGATGATCCCGTGACGATCATTGACCTGACCGATTTAGAGGAGTTGCCAGAGCGGGTGAGGCAGGATCTGATGGACCCGTTCGTTACTAAGTCGGCGTTCAATGCAGCATTTGAGCGGGCAGCTATCGCCCGGCACTTCGGGATTGAATGTAATCCTTACCAGTGGCGCTGCACGATGGTTTGGGCCTATGCGCTTGGCCTGCCTGGGTCTCTGGACAAGGCAGCCAAGGTGCTGAAGCTGGACGCCCTGAAGGATGCCAAGGGTAAAGCCTTGATTAAATATTTCAGTGTCCCCTGCAAGCCGACCAAGGTCAATGGGCAACGGACCCGTAACCATCCATACCACGACACCGAGAAGTGGGAGCAGTACAAAGCCTACAACGTTCAGGACGTTGTGGTGGAGCGGGAAGTGCGGCGGAAGCTGGAGCGGTTTCCCGTACCGGCGAAGGAGTGGCGGCTGTGGGCACTTGATCAGATTATTAATGACCGGGGTGTCCGGCTTGATCCGGTGTTCATCGGTCACGCCATTGCCTGCGCGGAGCAGTACACCGCCTGGCTGGTCGCTGAGGCCAAGGAGCTGACAGGACTGGATAACCCGAACAGCCTGGCGCAAGTCAAGGCGTGGCTGGCTGAGAACGGCCTGGAGACGCCGGACGGCCTTGGCAAGGAGTTCATGCCTATTCTACTGGATGCAGCTCCTAATGAAGAAACGAAGCGAATGCTTGAGCTTCGGCAGGAGATGGGCAAGACCAGTAACTCCAAATATGACGCCATGGACCGGGCGCTGTGCGCAGATGACCGGGTGCGGGGGATCTTGCAGTTTTGCGGGGCGAATCGCACCTGGCGCTGGGCCGGACGTAACGTCCAGATGCACAATCTACCACAGAACCATCTGGAGGATCTGAAAGACCTGGAGCTGGCCCGGGGTACGCTGCGCAGTGGCGACTATGACCTGCTGGAGATGATCTATGGAGCGCCTCCGTTCGTGCTGTCTCAGCTTGTGCGCACCGCGCTTATTCCCTCGAAGGGCAATAAATTCAGGGTGGCTGACTTCGCCGCCATCGAGGCCCGGGTCATTGCTTGGCTGGCTGATGAGCTATGGGTGCTGGCCGTCTTCTCAGATCACGGCAAAATCTATGAAGCCACAGCATCTCGTATGTTCGGTGTTCCCTTTGAATCTATCACCAAAGGCCATGAGAATTACAAATACCGTGCTTCTGGCAAAGTGGCCACTCTGGCCTGTGGCTTCGGCGGTGGCGCGGCGGCTATGGAGAAGATGGACAAGAAGAAGGAGATTGCACCGGAACAGTATGATCCGCTGGTCCGGCAGTGGCGCGAAGCTAACCCTAATATCCGTAAGCTCTGGTACCGCGCGGAGGATGCGGCCATGAAGGCGGTACGGGAGAAGACAACCGTTAAGCTTGCCCACGGTGTGCAGTACCGGTATGAAGGCGGAATATTATTTGCTGATCTGCCTAGCGGGCACAGTCTGGCGTACCCGCAGCCGGAGATTAAGCCTGATACGAAGTTCAACAAGGACGGCCTTGTGTTCTATGCGCTGGATGACCGCAGCCAATGGGTGCAACAGCGCACCTGGGGCGGGACGCTGGTCGAGAACCTGGTGCAGGCCATAGCGCGGGACTGTCTGGCGGAAAGCCTGGTCCGGCTGCATGAGGCACAGTATCCGATTGTACTGCATGTGCATGACGAGATTGTGGCGGATTGCCCGGAGGACTTCGGTTCTGTGGATGAGATGACGGAGATCATGGGGCGTTCGATTGACTGGGCGCCAGGGCTGCCCCTGAAGGCAGCAGGCTTTGAGTGTGATTTCTACATGAAAGATTAGCACATAGTGAAAAATTCATAATAGATACAAGATATAAGCCTAGAGGATCATTTAGGCATCAAAATTGATTAGTGCACGCTACAAAGGAATAGAAAAAACCGCCCGTAGGCGGTCAGAAGGTTTGCTGACAATCGTCTTCTATCCGAAGATAGGTCGCTTGACTATTAATGTGGCCGCCGCCACCAAGACGAGGGCATGTTCAACATTTTGATTAACATACCATCAACTCCTTCTAGATTAGAAGTTTACAGCATTTATAAATTTTTTACAATGTTATATCTCTATCGAATTGCAAGAAGGTAAATCGAAGGAGGTAAGCGGATATGACACAGCTAGAAGTTAGGCCGGTGCTGAATTGGCCCGGTTACCATGTATCCCGGGACGGCCAGGTGTTCAGCTCTCGGAGTAGGTCAAGAGAGTTTCTCCCGGTGAAGGTGAATAGCCGCGGCGTGGTCTCCCTGACATACGCTGGTCGCTTTAAGCAATTTAAGCCGGAGAAACTCGCTGCGGAAGCCTGGCGGCAGCGCTGGACGGATAAGCCGTGATTCAGAAGTTTATACAAAGATTGAGGTGGCACCATGCAAGAGCTTGATATTAGCTTCGGGAAGAACCGGAGCGACACCAACTGGAAAACAGAATACTTGTCATGGGATGAATTCGTGGACCGGCTGCGCAAGGTGCGCCGGAGCGCGGAGACAATGGCCGAATATGACCGCTGGGATAATATCCGGCGGGGGAAGGTGAAGGATGGCCCGGCGTTTGTCGGCGGGCTTGTCCGGGGCGGCCGGCGCAAGAAGGAGAACATCGACAGCCGCTGGCTGATCACGCTGGACGTAGACAGCGGGGACGAGGACTTTTTGCTCACCGTGGACCTGATGATCGGCGGCACCGCTTATGTGATCTACTCCACGCACAGCCACAGGGACGCCCGTCCGAAGTACCGGCTTATTATCCCGGCAAGTCGTGCCATGAGTCCAGACGAGTACGCCGCCGTCAGCCGCAAGCTGGCGGAGCTGATCGGCATGGACTACTTTGACAAGACGACCTTTGATGTTCATCGGCTTATGTATCTGCCGTCCTGTTCCAAGGACGCAGAGCCGGTGCTGGAGGTGCTGGAGGGCGATGCGCTGGATGTTGACGCCATCCTGGGTCATTACAAGGACTGGACGGACGTCATGCAGTGGCCCCGGCATCCGCACGCTGCTGACCCGATTCTCTCTAATAAGAAGCCCCAAGACCCCCGGGAGAAGACCGGCACCATTGGGCTGTTCTGCCGTTCGTTCACTTTAGAAGAAGGTATTGACCGCTTCCTTCAGGAGGAGTATAGCCCCGGCTCCATGGAGAACCGCTACACCTACAACAAGGGAACGTCTGGGAATGGCCTGGAGGTCTTTCCAGACCAGGAGCTGGCGTATTCGCACCAGGACAGTGACCCAGCAGCAGACGGCCGCAGCTATAACCTATTCGACCTGGTGCGCATTCATAAGTTTGGCCACCTGGATGAGCGGGTGAGCGAGAAGACCAATGTCTCTAAGCTGCCGAGTGTCGCGGCAATGGAGGCATGGGCCATTCAGCTCCCGGAGGTCAAGCGGGAGCGTATGTCCGAGATATCAGAGTCCTATGGTGATCTGGACGATGACCCGGAGGAAGACACGGCAGAGGGTGACGATGCCTGGAAGGAGCAGCTGGAACTGCACAGTAAGACGGGCGACCTGCTGCCTACGGCGGGCAATATAGAGCTGCTGCTGTCGCATGAGGAGTGGGGCGGTGTGCTGGGCTATGACGCTTTTGGTAATACGGAGGTCATCCGTAAGCCCTTGCCCTGGCGGGGCCGTGAGCGCCCGCAAGCGGATTATGAGCCGTGGCTGGGTGCCGATGATAAGCGGCTGCAGCATTGGTTCGCCAAGGCGCACAAGCTGCGCGGAGCGGCTATGATTCAGAACGCCTTTACGGAGGTAGCCCATGCGAACAAGTTCCACCCGATTAAAGAGTATATTGAGGCTCAGACCTGGGATGGGGTGCCGCGCTTGGACACGGTCTTTATTGATTATCTGGGTGCTGAGGATACCCACTATATCCGGCAGGTGACACGCAAGGCGCTGCTGGCGGCCGTGGCTCGGTTGTATATGCCTGGGTGCAAGTTTGATGAAATGCTGGTGCTGGTGGGTCCGCAGGGTGCAGGTAAGAGCAGCCTGCTGGCGAAGCTGGGGCGCAAGTGGTTCAGCGATTCGCTGCGGACATTTGAAAATAAGGAAGCTGGGGAGCATTTGCAGTCGGGCTGGATCTTCGAGATCGGTGAGCTGAGTGCAATGAAGAAGTCTGAAGTCGATGAGGTGAAGGCGTTTCTTAGCAAGACGGAGGACCGGTATCGGGTGGCTTATGATCGGCAGGTATCGGAGTTTCCACGGAAGTGCGTTTTCTTTGGCACGACGAATACACGGGACTTCCTGCGAGATGCCACAGGGAACCGGCGCTTTTGGCCCGTGGAGGTATTTCCGGTGAAGGCTAAGTTTAGCCATTGGGATCACCTGACGGACTGGCATGTGGGGCAGATCTGGGCTGAGGCGCTACATGCTTATAATGAAGGGGAAATTCTAGCTTTGGATAACGTGGCGAAAGCAGCCGCTGCGTTCATGCAGCAGGAGCATCTTGAAGTTGACCCACGAACAGGCAACATTCAGGAGTGGCTGGAGAAGCCGGTCGAGGATGAGCTAGGTCAGGTTACGGCCAATTACAGGACGCGAGTGTGTGCATCTCAGATCTGGACGGAATGCCTGTTTAATAGAGCGGGGTCTATCCGTCCCTGGGAAGCCAGAGAAATTGCGGACATCATGCGTAAAATGCCTGGTTGGGAAGAGCGTAAAGGTAAGGCTAGGATACCCGGTTACGGTGTTCAATTGGTTTTTGAACGTTGCCTACCCCCGTTGTAGATATACGAAATTCGCAGCAACTTGACGGATATGCTGCAACAAAGCAAAGTTGCTAACGTTGCGAAGACGTTGCCAGAAAAAACAGTTTCACGGAAACACGCCAAGCGTAAGCCGGGCAAGGATTCAGGCCACATTGTTGCTGATGTTGCCGTGAAACTCTACTGTAACGGTTAAATGTAAGTAGCATAGGAGTAGGTAAATTATGTAAGTGGGCGCCCGTATGCTACACGTAATAGTGCACATACGCGTGCGTGTGCGCGACAACAACAAGGGGGTTGAGAGTATGAGAGAGTCAGCGCTGGAGCGCCAACTAGTCCGAGAGGTAAAGCGGATCGGTGGCCTGGCTCCGAAGTGGGTCAGTCCCGGGAATCGCGGGGTGCCGGACCGCCTGGTCATTTTGCCGAATGGATTGACGGTGTATGTCGAGATGAAGGCCCCAGGTAAGCAACTGGAGCCACTTCAAGAACACTGGAAGCGGAAGCTGCTGAAATTGGGACAGCGGCATTACAAGATAGATTCGCTGGAGGATGTCACGAGTTTCATACGGGAGGTGATGCCGAAATGAAGTACATCCCCCACACATATCAGGATTATGCGACTCTTAGGATTCTTGACACTAATTTCATTGCGCTGCTGCTAGAGATGGGCTTAGGCAAAACCGTTAGTACCTTAACGGCGATTGACCGGTTGCTGTATGACCTGTTCGATGCTTCCCGGGTGCTGGTGATTGCGCCGCTTCGGGTGGCACAAGACACCTGGGCGCGGGAGACGGCCAAGTGGGACCACTTGCAGCATTTGCGCATCAGTAAGGTGCTGGGTAGTGCAGACGCCCGCAG
The DNA here is from genome assembly GCF_038002225.1 of Paenibacillus sp. FSL R7-0204. Lineage (NCBI taxonomy): Bacteria > Bacillati > Bacillota > Bacilli > Caryophanales > Paenibacillaceae > Paenibacillus > Paenibacillus sp. FSL R7-0204. The sequence continues at coordinate 7,105,203 of NZ_JBBOCA010000001.1, read as the reverse complement.
GAAGGCGCTTAAGACAGATGCGGACCTGTGGGTCATTAACCGGGAGAATGTGGAATGGCTGGTCAGCGAGTACGGCAGCAAGTGGCCGTTTGACACTGTGGTTATTGATGAGTTAAGCAGCTTTAAAAATCACCAGTCCAAGCGCTTCAAGGCGCTTCGGAGGGTGCGGCCTATGATCAAGCGACTTATTGGCCTGACCGGCACCCCAGCCCCCAATAGTCTGATGGACCTTTGGGCACCTGTATACCTGCTGGACCAAGGGGAGCGGCTTGGCAAGACAATTACAGGGTATCGGGACCGATATTTCAACGCCGGAGGCCGTAGCGGTCATGTGGTTCATGACTGGCGGGTGAAAAAAGAAGCCGAGGAGAATATATACAAGGCGATTGGAGATATTGCTGTCAGCATGAAGGCTGAGGATTGGCTGGAGCTACCGGAGCGGATTGATCGGACGGTTTCGATTCCGCTGTCACCGAAGGCTAGGGAGCAGTACAAGAAACTGGAGCGGGAGCTGCTGCTGCCCTTCATGGATTCAGATGTGGTGGCCACAACGGCGGCAGTGCTGTCTGGTAAGCTTCTTCAGATGGCCTCCGGCGCTGTGTATGACGAGGATAAGGGAGTCAAGCACATTCATGATGCGAAGCTGGACGCGCTGGAAGACATCATCGAGGCGGCTAACGGGAAGCCAGTCATGGTGTTTTACAACTTTAAGCACAGCCTGAGCCGGATTCAGGAGCGTTTCCCGCAGGCGCAGATCCTGCGGAAGGGTGCAGCAGGCAATGAGGACATAGCCGCCTGGAACAATGACGAGATTCAGCTGCTGCTGCTTCACCCCAAGAGTGCCGGTCACGGCCTGAACCTCCAGGAGTCGAGCTGCCGGACAGTAGTGTGGTTTGACCAGATCTGGAGCCTGGAGGAAGACCAGCAGGCCAATGCCCGGGTTCACCGGCAGGGCGTTAAACATAACATTGTGGTCATTCGTCTGGTGGCCGAGGACACGATTGACGGCGAGGCCGTGGAAGCCCTGGAGCGTAAGGCCGCAGGCCAAAACGCATTAATGGCTGCGGTCAAAGCCCGAATAGATAAAATAGCGAAGGAGGAAGCAGCATGAGTATTATTAAGGCGACATGGATCGAAACGCTGATCGGGCAGTATGCTGCCGAGACGCATGTGCTGGAGCGGTACCGGGATACCCTGGACCTGAAGGACCCAGCAGCAGCAGAGGAGGCGGAGACGGTCTCAGGGATGCTGGCAGATATGCGTTACGCCTTAACCTGGATGCGGCGCGGCAGACGGCCAGGGAGCCGCAGAGGGGCCGAGCGGACGGATGTTTACCGGCAGCGCGAGCTGTTGGTTAAGCTGGCAGGGGATGAAATGAACAACGAGGAGAAGTTGCAGATGGTCGATGCGCTACTTCTCCTGTCCGACAGAGAGCGAACATGTTTTCTGCTTTATGTGGCTCAGGGCTTGCTGTGTCAAGATATTTCTGATAAGCTTGGAATAGCACCAAGCACTGTGTATATGTACGTAACACGGGCCAAAGATAAGCTTAAAACGCATTTTCCAAAGCCCTTGTAGTAATCTTGTAGTAATTTGTGTAGTAACTCATGCAGTGCTATAAGTCTGTCTATCACGAGTCCTCCATTGCGGAGGGCTCTTTTTTGTACTCGAATGTTAGAGGAAATTGATTCCTTTTGTCGAAATGATTAGGCAAAAGGGGGTGTTAGTATGTTACAGGTAAAAATATTTAGCAGAAGTACAGAGGAAGACTTGGAATTAGATATAAATGAGTTTCTAGAAACGGTATCCATGGTCAATGTGACGGATATTAAGTATTCTGTAGCCGCCATATCTCATGAGGCGCTGCCGTTAGCATTATATTCAGCCTTAATTACTTACAAGAAATATACAAATGATGATAAATAAAGTAAATCAAAGGAGCTGAATCATATGCCCAACGGTCAACCGCCGTTAACATTGAAATTAGGCATAAAAAGTCAGTGGGTGTGTGATTTATGCAGTCGTGTTATAGAATCAGATAAAGACGGTATGCTGGAGTGGGACAGTTACTTTATCGAAGACGATAAAATTGTCCGTGAGAATTTCCGTATTGTTCACGGAAGATGGATGCAGGGGTGTAGTAAAAATAGACCAACTGATAAATTAGCGGATGGTCATTTGCACTGGTATACGGGATCAGACGGGCTTCACAAATCGCTTGAAATGTTAAAGAGACCAAATCTCAATATTGATGAGTTTCTTGAAATAACAAAAAGGTTGCATGTGGACTATTATGAAGAGGCTAGGCAACTGTTCGATATTGCAAGAGAAAACGCAGATTTTGATTACGAAGAAGAACATGTTCCCGAAGAAGAATTAATTCGTTTGATTCGGAAATATGGTAACTAAGAGTCTAGTAACTTAAGCACCTTCGGGTGCTTTTTATTTTGGGCAAAAGGAGGCAGCCTCGATGGCAAAAGGTAAATATCACGATTGGCTCACGCCTGAAGGGCTGCTGAAGCTGGAAGGTTGGGCGCGCGATGGGCTGATAGACGAGCAGATAGCCCTGAATATGGGCGTGAAGCGTCAAACGCTATATGACTGGAAGAATAAGTTCCCTGACATTTCAGACGCCTTAAAAAAGGGCAAGGAGGTTGTGGACCGTGCTGTCGAGAACGCGCTGCTGAAACGGGCGCTAGGATATCAATACGACGAGGTGACCAAGGAAGCTGTGAAGCAGCAGGATGAAGAGAGCGGCGAGTGGGTCACGGTCATAGCGGAGACCAAGCGCGTCACGAAGGAAGTCCAGGGCGACACCACGGCGCAGATCTTCTGGCTGAAGAATCGCCGGCCGGATAAGTGGCGGGACAAGCAGGATGTGCAGCATAGCGGCAGCGTGGATGTGAACAACCCGTATAAGGACTTGACCACAGACGAGCTGAGGAAGCTGATTCGTGATGGTTGACCTTGCTGCTATTCGCCGAGGTGCCCGTATGGAGCTGGCCCGGCGGGAGTTCTTCAGCTTCTGCCAGACGATGGCTCCAGACTTCTACCGCTCCGATCGGCAGTACCTGGTGGAGCTGTGCGGCGAGATGCAGGATTTCTACGAGTCAGACGATGATATCCTGATCGTCAACGAGCCGCCCCGGCACGGTAAGAGCCGCACCGCCTCCATGCTGGCACAGTGGGTATTCGGGCAGAACCCACGCGAGAAGGTCATGACGGGCAGTTACAACGAAACTCTGTCCACCACGTTCTCCAAGGCCGTCCGTAACGGCATCGGTACCGTTAAGGCTGATCCGAACGTGATCGTATACAGCGACATCTTCCCCCAGGTCCGCATTCAACGGGGGGACGGGGCTATGAACCTGTGGAGCCTGGAAGGCGGCTATAACAGCTACCTTGCCACATCACCTACGGGCACGGCCACAGGCTTCGGGGCCACGCTGCTGATCATAGACGACTTAATCAAGAACGCCGAGGAGGCCAGCAACGAGAACACGCTGGAGAAGCACTGGGAGTGGTTCACCAATACCATGCTGAGCCGCTTGGAGGAAGGCGGCAAGATCATTATCATCATGACCCGCTGGGCCACAGGAGACCTGGCAGGGCGGGCGCTGGAGCATTTCCGTGAGGAGAAGAAGCGCGTCCGTCACCTGACCATGAAGGCCCTTCAGGATGATGGTACGATGCTGTGCCCGGATGTCCTGTCTCGTGAGAGCTACGACATGAAGGTGCGGGCCATGGGCGCAGATATCGCCAGCGCCAACTATCAGCAGATCCCGATAGACATCAAGGGTAAGCTGTACAGCAGCTTTAAGACCTATACGCAGCTGCCTGTGGATAGCCACGACGAGCCGTTGTTTACAGGCGTCTACGCTTACTGTGACAGTGCCGATGATGGCGCGGATTACCTGTGCAATATCATCTGGGGCACGTATCAGAAAGAGGCGTACATCCTGGATGTCATATATACCAAGCAACCCATGGAGATTACAGAGCCGGCCACAGCGCAGGCTCTTTTTGCGTTCAAGGTGAACAAGGCCCGTATTGAGTCCAACAACGGCGGTAAGGCGTTCGCCCGGAACATCAAGCGGATTCTGGAGACGGAGCTGAAGAGTAATCGCACGGATGTGAGCTGGTTCCACCAGAGCAAGAATAAGACGGCCAGAATCGTCAGCAACGCGACCTGGGTCATGCAGCATGTCTACTTCCCGGTGAACTGGCGGGACCGCTGGCCGGACTACTACAAGGCTATGACGAGCTATCAGCGCGAGGGCAAGAATACCCATGATGATGCGCCAGACGCCACAACGGGCGTAGCCGAGACAATGTTTCTGTTAGGGGGTTAAGAGAGTGGGGTGGTTTAGAAATATGGTCATGAAGATAATGAAAATCACACCGGCACCGGAAAGCCAGGTTATCACAATTCAGGAGCCGTATAGTTACGGGGCTAACGTGCTGCGCAACCGGCTATGGTATCGCGGTGATCCGTCTGAGCTGGACCAGTTCTATAAGCAGTCCATCACGGACAGTGTGGGCCGCTCCCGCTTCTGGGCGGCTGTACCAAGTCATGGTCTGGGGATTAGGAAGATACACAGCGGGCTACCGGCCATGGTGGCGGACAGGCTCTCTGATATTGTAGTTGCCGATATGGACGCCATCACGCTCAAGGCAGAGGCTGAAACGGCCGTGTGGGAGGAGATCAGCGAGGACAACGACTTCCCGGAGCTGCTGGGCGGGGCCATCACGGAGACACTGGCGACAGGAGACGGGGCGTTCAAGGTCACGCTGGACCCCGCAGTCAGCAAGTATCCGCTGATAGAGTTCTACAGTGGTGACCAGGTGGAGTACAAGCGAACCCGTGGGAGGCTCCAGGAGGTCATATTCTACAGCGACTACAGCGTGGATAAACGGGATTACCGGCTTATAGAGACATTTGGCCGGAAATATATCCGGTATCAGCTGCTGGATGCCTATGGCAAGCAGGTGCCGCTCTCCCTTGTGCCGGAAATTGCGGATTTGAAGGATATCGAGTATGACGGCGATTTCATTATGGCCGTGCCGCTTATGGTCTTCAAGTCTACCAAGTGGCCAGGGCGCGGCAAGAGCCTGTTCGACAGTAAAGCGGATTCCTTTGATGCGCTGGACGAGGTAATCAGCCAGTGGATGGACGCGATCCGCAGCGGGCGGGTGCAGAAATACATTCCAGAGGACATGATTCCGAAGAATCCTGAAACCGGGGCACTGATGCGGCCGAATCCGTTTGATAATCAGTTCATTCGGATCAGCAGCGTCATGGCCGAGGATGCCAAGGGGCAGATTAACCTGGTGCAGCCCCAGATTCTGTATGAGGCGTTCGTGGCTTCCTATGCTTCAGCCATAGACATGTGCCTTCAAGGTATCATGTCACCGGCAACGCTGGGCATTGACCTCAAAAAGACGGATAATGCCGAGGCGCAGCGCGAGAAGGAGAAGGCCACGCTGTACACGCGCGGTAAGATTGTGGAGCGGCTGAACGAGGTGATCCCGGAGCTAGTACAGACGGTACTGAAGGTCTATGACACCATGCAGGGCCGCTCTGCCGGTGAGTATGAGGCAAGTGTAACCTTTGGGGAGTATGCTTCTCCTTCTTTTGACGCTGTAGTGGAGACGGTGGGTAAGGCCCGCACATATCAGATCATGAGTCTGGAGCGATCCGTGGAGGAGCTGTACGGGGACACCTGGACCAAGGAGGAGAAGGCGGAAGAGGTTGCCCGCTTGAAGGCAGAGCAGGCCCCGCCGACTTTTGACGAGCCTGATAACCGTGATAAGCCTCCAGATGATGATGAGCTGATGCCGGATGAGTAAGAAAGCCTATGACCTGCGAGGCATCTATGCACAGATGGAGATTGACTTGACCGCCAGTATGAAGCGGAACCTGACCCGTCATGAGAATGAGGAGAAGAAGGAAGGCTTCGAGTGGGAGCAATGGCAGAGCCGGAAATTAGAGGACCTGAAGGCTTACCGCATAGAAGCCTCCCGGATCGTCAATAAGGCGATACCGGAGATTGACGCAACCGTAGAGCGGGAGGTTAAAGGAGCATTCCGGCGCGGTGCTGATAAGGTGGGCGGGCTGTTCAAGAAGATCTGGAACAAGGTGATCCCCACCAAGCAGGACGCCATAGACGACAGTAATTTCTTCAAACAGAACGAGCGCCGGATCAATGCGCTGGCTTCTGCTGCTCAGCAGGAGCTGCGGGCGGCCAATCAGGCGATTCTACGGCAGACAGATGATGTGTTCCGGCAGACCATTTTCAAAAGTCAGGTCTACTTGAACAGTGGAGCTGCTTCACTGGACCAGGCTATTGACATGGCCACTAAGGATTTTTTGGATAAAGGGCTTGATTGCATCACTTATCGTGACGGCCGCCGTGTCAACGTGGCCAGTTATGCCGAAATGTCCCTGCGGACCTCTTCCCAGCGGGCAGTGTTCGCTGGAGAAGGAGCCAAGCGGCAGCAGATAGGAAATCCCTTTGTCGTGGTGTCTAATCACAGCAACTGCTCTGACCTCTGCCTGCCCTGGCAGGGCAAGGTATACATTGATGATGTGTACAGCGGTGGCAAGGCATCAGACGGGCCGTATCCGCTGCTGAGTACGGCTATGGCAGCCGGGTTGTATCATCCGAACTGCCGCCACAACATGACAACGTTCATCCCGGGTATCAGCCGGATGCCTGAGCCGGTAGATGAAGCGACAACGCGCCTGAATTACCAGCAGGAGCAGCGTCAGCGGTACTTTGAGCGTCAGGTGCGCAAATATAAGCGCCGTGCAGCAGGCAGCCTGGACGAGGCCAACAAGGCCCGTGCAGAATCTAAGGTCAAGCAATGGCAGAATGCCCTACGAAGCCACATGAAGGCTAACCCGCAGCTGAGACGGGACTATAGCCGCGAGAAGGTACGAATACCACCTACCTAAGCACTCTCATTACGAGGGTGCTTATATTATGGGAGATTATGGAGGATCTGAGATGAAAAATTACCGATATGCAGGAAGAGTTTATTTGGACAGAGCCTTAAAGGAAAAGGTTCGGGACGATGTGCAGGTGATTGCACAGGCGTTCATCCGTTACGATCAGCGCCTTGATATCGAAAAAGGCGATTTTGAACGGCACGGCCAGAGATATACACATCGAGGCTATCTCCGGGCCAAAGAGCGTGGCAGCGAAACGCCAAGCGGTTTCACATTCGTAGGGAATAGCGAGACTCAGGTTTACTTGGATTTGATACGCGCCTTCATTGATGATGGTTTGTATTTTCCTATTCTGTAATCGTTAGGCCACGGTTGAGACTGCCGTGGCCTATTTGCTCAGGGCCGGAGCATAGCGGCACACTCCCGTAGCTGGAGAGCAGCTATAAAAATCTATGGAGGTTGATATTGATGGAATGGTTGAAAGCGATTTTGAAAGCAGCAGGCGTGGATGATACAAAGGCTGACGCGCTGATGGGTGATGTGAACAAGGAACTTCCGAAGCATTTTGTTCCGAAGTCGCAGTATAACGAGCTGTCCGATACCCGAAAGAAGCTGGAGAAGGACGTTGCGGACCGTGATACGCAGCTTGAAACGCTCAGTAAGGACGCAGGTGCTTCAGAGGGCCTTAAAGCTGAGATTGCACGGCTTCAGGGTGAGAATAAGACGGCAGCTGAGAAATACGCAGCCGATTTGAAGGACATGACGTTGACAAACGCCATTACGGCGGCACTGAATGGCAAGGTTCATAACGAGAAGGTTGTCACCGGCATGATTGACAAGAACAAGCTGGTGATTGGAGATGACGGCAAGGTGGTCGGCTTGGATGAGCAGCTCAAAGGGTTGCAAACATCCGATGCCTACTTATTTAAGCCCGAGGAGAAGGGTGGAGGCACTGGCGGTTTCCGTGTTGGCGGCGGGGGCAGCGCAGGTGGAGCGGGCGCTGCAACCAATGAGCAGCTTGCAAGTATCTTCGGTGTCGCGGATAGCAAGTAATTTTAATTAACAAGGAGAGATGTACAAATGCCTTATAACTATGTAGACAGCTTCCTGACGGTTCTTCAGCAGAAGTATACGAAGGAATTGACTTCCAGCGGCTTGACCACGCAAAATGCGAATTTCTTGAATGCGAAGACAATTAAGGTTCCGCGCTTGGATGTAGCGGGGTATAAGAACCATAGCCGTAATGGCGGGTGGAATCGCCAGGGGATCAGCAATGACTTCGAGCTGAAGGTGCTGACCTTTGACCGGGATGTCGAATTCTACGTGGACACGATGGACGTGGATGAAACGAACCAGATCGTGTCTGCGGCCAACCTAACCACGGTATTTGAGGCAGAACAGGCGATCCCTGAGCTGGATAAATACCGTTACAGCAAGATTTATGCGGATTATGTTGCATTGGGCAAGGCGCCGGACACCACGACACTCACTGTAGCCAATGCGCTCCAAGTCTTTGATAAACTCATGCAAAACATGGATGAGGCGGAGGTGCCACTGGAAGGTCGTATCCTTTACGTCACACCAACAACTTTCACACTGCTCAAGCAGGCGGAAGAAATGAAGCGCGTCATTCAGGTTCAGAATAATAACGGAGTGATTGACCGGGCCGTGCGGCAGTTGGATGATGTGACACTCATTCAGGTGCCTTCCAGCCGCATGAAGACCGTATATGACTTCACCAGTGGCGCAGTACCGGGCGTTGGAGCCAAGCAAATCCATATGATCCTGATTCATCCGCAGTGTGTGCTTGCGCCGATTAAGCACACCGCTATTTACCTGTGGGAACCCGGCAGCCACACCGGCGGCGATGGATATCTGTACCAGAACCGCCGATATACGGACCTGTTCCTGATTAACCGGAAAGCTGATGGTATCCAAATCAACGCCGAACCGGCGAGCTAAATAGAGAGGGGTAAATTATATGTTGTATGCAGTGAAAGGGAATGCTCAGGTCAAGATTGATGAAGCGGAGCGGTTCGACTACTTGAAGCTGGGGTACGATATCGCGGAGGTAGACGGGGATGCCCTTACTACAGTAGAGACTTCTCCAGCAAAAACTGTACCGTATAAGGACTATGAGGCGCTGAAGGCTCAACTGACCGTTTTGGAAGGCGAAAACGCCAAATTGAAAGCGGAGTTGGCCGAAGCCAAGAAGCCAGCGGCCAAAACGGACAAGTAGGTGACAATATGGCTTACGCTACGGTAGAGGAGTATCAGCAGTACGGTGATGGCAGCATACCGCCTGAGCAGCTACCTGTCGCCCTGGAGCGGGCCAGCGATCAGATTGACGCCTTAACCTATAACCGTATTGCTGCGCGCGGTGTGGCCGGGCTGACGCCGTTCCAGCGGCTCAAGGTGGCGAAGGCCGTATGTCAGCAGGCGGATTTCTTCAACGCCTATGGCGATTACTTGACCTTCCCGCTGGCTGGCTACTCTGCGGGCAGCGTGTCACTGTCGTTCAAGGCGGTGGAGGGAGCGGGAGGCATCCAAACCACGGAAGCCGTGACAAGCCTCCTGGCCGCTACAGGGCTGACGAGTAGGAGGCTGATCTGATGAAGGGGAAACTACCATTCCCGCGCTGGATATTGAAGACGCCGGTCCAGGTCTACCGGACACATACCAGCGAAGACGGGGAGCCTGTCGAGGATCTAATCTTCGATGGGCTTTGTTCTTATGATGCCAAATCCAAGCAGAAGCTGGACAAAGAGCGCCGCCTGGTGACGCTGGCAGGCAAGGTGATCATTCAGGGGGATATCCTCCCGGGAGAGCTGATAGAGGGCCTGGTGCGGATTGATGGGGCCGAACGGAGCATTTTTAGCGCTTTGCGGCCGCCGAATCCTGACGGCAGCGTGTTCAGCACGGAACTGGAGCTGATGTAAATGGTCAAGGTCAAGACGACTATGGACCCGAAGGCTATGCGGCGGTTGTCCGGTGCGCCAGCAGAGGCACTGGAACTTACCGTAGAGGGTGCAAAGGACAGCATTCTGGGCGATATCATGGCTGCTGAAGTCGTGCCGAAGCAGACAGGGCACCTTGAGATCAGCGCGAATATCATTACAACTAAGGTGAAACGCGGTAAGGTGACTATATCATATGACACGCCATATGCCCGGCGCTTGTATTGGCATCCAGAGTACAACTTCCGCAAAGATAAGAACCGTAATGCGCAGGGAAAGTGGCTGGAAGCCTGGGCAGAAGGTAAAAAGACCAAAAGCGTCAGGGATACCTTCAAGCGCTTGCTGAAGAAGCTGGCAGGGGGATTTATCAAATGATGCTGCTGTCTGAAGTGCGTGATTGGCTCAAGACTCAGGTGAGCTCCCCGAATTGGTATATCGGCAAGATAGACGGCAGCAAGCCGGAGTGTATCGGCCTGTACAATCTGAATAGTGGTACTCCGGTGCTGGCTATAGGCGGGCTGGATAACACCAGCTATGCAGTCAAGGCAATATCCATCCTGGTGCATTGGTCGAAGAATGCTGACACAGCGGAGCGTAAGGCCCAGGAGGTCTATGCTGCGCTATTTGGGCAGCCTGCGGTGATTGCAGGCAAGCGGGTGATTAGCTTCCAGATGCGTACCGCAGAGCCTGTCAGCGTGGGTACAGACGATAACAACATATTTGAATATGTGATTGAGACAACCATTTATTACGAGAGGTAGGGGATTGATTTGGCGACAACAGGCGTTTTCCCGGTGCATAACAATGTATTCAAGGTCGGTTCCATGGGCCGGGCTTCCACAGCCTTGCAGATGATCGAGATCAAAGATCTGGAGAACTTCAGCATCTCCATTGATGGTAATACAGAAGAGTGGTCCCCGATGGACCAGGCAGGCTGGACGCGCCGGGCTGTAACCGGCAAGGGCATGACAATCAGCTTCACCGGTAAGCGCCACTACGGCGACCCCGGGAATGATTATATTGCGGGCCTGATGCTGGGCACCGGTCAGGATGTAGAGACTAAATTCGAGTGGACACTGCCGAGCGGGGCCAAGCTGTCCATGAACTGTGTAATCAACCTGACCGCCCCAGCAGGCGGCGACTCTACAAACATTGATGCATTGGAGTTTGAACTATTATCAGACGGTAAGCCGACCTTTACAGCGGCACCGGGCGGAGGAGGACAATAATGTCAAAAGTAATCAATATTTCAGATAAATTCGCGGTTGAGGAAAAAGGTCAGATCAAAATTAAAGGTAAAGTCTATGAGGTTGAAAAATCTGTAGAAGCGGTTATGCGTTTTGAAGAAGTTGCAGAAGCTGGCAGTGTGAAATCCTTGCTTGCTGCTATCGAGGGGGCGCTGGGTGCTGAAGCGTGTGAGGAGATCGGTGCAAAGAAGCTCGGGCTTACTAATACCAAGGTACTGGTGGCTGGCCTGATGGCCGTCATGCAGGATATCACCTACGAAGAGGCTACCCAGCGATTTCAGCTCTGATTCCTCCGGGGAACAATGGTATGACCTACGTGAGGATTGGGCGCTGATTGAAGCCAGCCTGAATAAGCAGTACAGCATACGTATCCGGCAGCACGGTGACATGCCATGGTCGGAGTTCTGCACCCTTGTGGCTGGACTCATGCCGGATACGCCGCTGGGCAGCATAGTCACGATCCGCAGCGAGAAAGACCCCAAGGTCCGGCGAGGATTCAACTCGGATCAACGCCGGATATACAACGAATGGCGGCAGAGTCAAGCTGCGCGGAAGCTGGCTGATCCTGAGACGCTGGAACAATCGACACGGGGCATAGAGGATATGCTGGCCCGTATGTTTGGAGGTGGCGCGTAAATGGCAGGAAGCAGTGCAGGGCGGGTTGATTTAGACCTAGAGCTTAACTCCAGGCCATTCCAGCGCCAACTCAACGGCATTGCGGGTATGGCAAACGGTTTAGTAGGCGGTGCGTTTAAGGGTCTCGGCGGGGTAATCGCTGGGGCCTTTGCTGTGGGTGGGCTTGTGGCATTTGGTAAAGAGGCTATTAACCTGGCATCCGATCTGCAGGAGGTCCAGAACGTTGTCGATGTGACGTTCAAGTCTATGTCGCAGGATATCAATAACTGGTCCAAGGGCTTGATAAATGATTTCGGGCTGTCTGAGCTGTCCGGGAAGAAATACGCATCCACCATGGGGGCTATGCTTAAGTCCTCTGGGCTGGCGGGGCTGCAAATGGAGCAAATGTCCAAGCAGCTTACCGAGCTTTCGGCAGATATGGCCTCCTTTTACAATCTGGGCAATGATGAAGCTTATCAAAAAGTCTTTTCCGGTATGACCGGAGAGACTGAGCCACTTAAGGCGCTGGGCATTAACATGTCCGTTGCAAATATGGAAGCCTACGCGCTATCTCAAGGGGTTACCACATCCTATCAGAAAATGGACCAAGCCAGTCAGTCGCTGCTGCGGTATAACTACCTAATGTCCGTTACTAAGGATGCACAGGGCGACTTTGCCCGTACAAGCAATTCCTGGGCCAACCAGGTCAAAATCATGGGTGAGCAATGGAGAATCTTCCAGGGCACCATGGGCGCGGGCTTTATCAATGTGCTGACGCCGGTGCTGCGGGGGCTTAACTGGCTCATAGCCAAGCTACAGGTGGCTGCGGCGTATTTTAAAGCCTTCACGGAACTGATCTTTGGTAATGCTGTAGGAGGCGGCACAGCGGCAGCCACAGGGGCTATCACCGATGTTGGTGACGCTGCTGCGGGTGCTGGTGGCTCTTTGGGAGATATGGGCACAGCAGCCGACAAGACAGGCAAGAAGGCGAAGAAGGCAGGCAAGGACGTTAAGGGGAGCCTGGCCGGGTTTGACCAGCTCAACACGCTGGCCAAGTCCACGGCGGACTCCCTGGACGATGCAGCGGCAGGAGCTGGTGGAGCTGCTGCGGGTTTGGGTGCGGGCCTTGGCGCGGGGTTCGGGGACCTTGACCTGGGTACTCCAGAAATCAATGTGGACCCGATCAAGCAGCGGGTAGCGGATTTAATCGACGGAATCAAGTCCAGTTTTAAAGGAGCTTGGTCCTATATCGCTGCTGGTTGGGCAGGGATGCGGCCTGCGCTTCAGCCGTTCGTGGATATGTTGGTGCCGATCAGTAAATCGGTGAAGAACATCGGGGCAACCTTCCAGGACCTGAAGGACAAGGTGCTGGTGCCTCTGGCCAAGTACACGCTAGGCAACTTCATCCCGCAGCTGGTGACCGGCTTCACGAAGTCATTCGCGCCGGTGATTGCCAAGCAGATAACCTGGGCGTTTGCTGAGTTTGATAAGACGTTCCGATATTCAACAGATGAAGCGGCGCGGCTCTGGACCACGGTATGGTTGCCTAACCTGGATAAGGTGAAGAACGCCTTCTTGATTGCTATGCCGGTCATTGCAGGGGCGCTGGATGGGCTACTGACTGGGGCAATTAATCCGTTCGTGGATTTCATGCTTAACGGCTTCGCAATTCCTATCTCATCCTCTCTCACAGAGACGCTGGTGCCTCTGTTTAGCGGTACACTAGCCTGGGCAGTCCTGGAGTTTGCTAAGACTTCACAAAACGCCGTAGCGGAGATTGTAGATCTCTGGAGCGGGACGTTCCTTCCGGCATTGACGGATATCCGGGATGCGTTCCTGGATGTTATACCCGAGATCGGGGGAGCGTGGCAGAGCCTGCTGGATGAAAGTATTAAGCCGTTTGTGGATTACGTCCTGAATGACTTTATCATCCCGATCAGTGCGGCGCTGCTGGATACGCTGGTCCCTATCCTTAGTGACACGGTGGTATGGGCAATCAAGGAAGTGGCCAGCGCCTTCAAGTGGGCTGTGGGCCTGATCAATGATATCTACAAAACTGTATTTAAGCCGGTATTTGATCTTGTGAAGCAGATTGTGCTGGATACGTTGAAGATTATCAAGGATGCCTGGGATAAGCACGGCAAGGGCATACTGGACGGCCTCAGCGGGGTTCTGGACAACATCAAGAAGATAATACAGCGGCTCTGGGATGATGTGCTGAAGCCGATTATCATCCCGTTCCTCGATAAGCTCAAGGAGTTGTGGGAAGGCACCTTCAAGGGCATAGCCGTCCAGATGGCAGAGTTTGTGCTAAACCTGATCGAGCTAGGGACGACTATCTTCAATAAATTCATATCGCCGTTAATCAATAAAATTATTGATGTACTGGCCCCGGCGTTTGTCACCGGCTTTAAGATCATCCTGGATGTAGTGACCCGGGTGATTGAATCTATGGGCACGGTCCTAAAGGGCGTTATGACGATCTTAAACGGAATAATCACCTTTGTTACGGGCGTGTTTACGGGAAATTGGACCAAGGCCTGGGATGGCGTCAAGATGATATTCAAGGGAGTGTTTGACTCTTTGTACGGTATCGTCAAGCTGCCCCTAAATCTGATTATTGATGCAGTAAACAAGATTATTGAAGGCTTAAATAGCATCAGCGTCAATATTCCAGAGATTGATGTCTTCGGGAAAAAAATTGGCGGCGGCAGTATTGGGCTGCCTCACATCCCTTCTATCCCGCGCCTGGCAAAAGGTGGCTTGGCCTACGGGCCTACGCTGGCCATGGTCGGGGATAACAAGGGAGCTGCAGCAGATCCAGAGGTTGTCAGCCCCTTGTCCACACTGCAAGGGATGCTGGATAGCAGCAATCAGCAGATGGTGACCGTGCTGCTGCAGATCCTTGCCGCCCTGCAAAATACCAATCAGACGGCCGTCATAAAGCTGAATGAGACGGAGCTAGGCCGGGCGGCTATTAAGTCGATCAACACCGTGCAGCAGCAGGCAGGACAGACGCTGCTGAACATGTAGAAGGGAGGATACCATGGAAATTAAGATCAACGGAACGGAGATTGCAGCCTACCCGGATAAATTTAGCCCGGGCATCATGGACATTGACGATGCGGATTCCTCCATTCGGACGGCGGATGCTCTGCTGCACCGGGATAGAGTCGCCGTGAAGCGGCAGTTAGACATGTCCTGGGGAGTTCTGCGCTGGCCGGAGATATCGGCGCTACTAAAGTCTATGGCGGATGCATCGTTTACCGTCACGTATCCAGATCCCCAGGAGGGCATATATGTGACAAAGCTCTTTTACGTGGGCAACCGGACGGCGGCCGTGGCGCTATCCAAGGGGGCAGAAATCTTGTGGTCCGGCCTGAAGCTCACCCTGACGGAGTATTAGGCCATGTATCCATTGTCACCGCTATATGCGGATTACCTTAAGCGGCTGGACCGGCAGTTCATTGCTCAGGCTACGGTGGGCAGTGAAGTCTATGATATGTCAACAATCGTAGATTTCCAGATCGAGAACAGCCTGAGCCTATCAGAGGGCTTTGAGATTGGTAATGTGATCCCGTCTAAGTTGACCATTAAGCTGCGGACAAATGATGTGATTCCGGCGAATGCCCGGATTGCTCCGGCGCTCTCCCTGTCTGTAGCGGCGCTGACCTGGCTGCAGGCGACTTACCCATGGTTGGACACGAATGTGTCTTGGACCGGCACCAGCACGGACTGGATGCCCCTGGGTGAGTTTTACGTGGACACCCGCGAAAAGGTCAACGGCGTGTGGACGTTCGTGTGTTACGACAAGCTGCGGCAAGCGGATCAGTTGTATGTATCCAGTCTGACATTCCCGGCCAGTATGCAGGCTGTGTGGAATGAAATGATGGGGCGGCTTGGGTGGACCTCTGACAGCAGTGTGGTCATTAACCCGGCGCATATGATCCAGGTAGGGCCAGCGGGTTACACTTACCGGCAGATGATGGGGCATATTGCCTCAGCCAACAGCGCCAGTGTGTTCGCAGGCAAAGAGGGCATCATCAAGTTCAAGCGGTTCCTGACCGGCGCGACCCCGGTGTTTGAAATGACGGCCAGCAGCTACACCCGGGTCAAAATGACGAATCCCGTCAAGACCTACACCCGGGTAGTGGTCACATACAACACAGAGGACGAGCTGAGTTATGAAGCGGGGAGCGGGGACGGGAATCATACCTTATCCCTGGTCAACCCCTTTGCGACTCAGGCCATGGTTAACGGCATCCATGCGGCGCTGTCCGGCTTCGCCTATCTCCCTGTGTATATTGAGGGGATGGGCTTCCCTCAGCTTGACCACGGGGATGTGATCGGCTTCGAGCGGCTGGAAGGCGGCTCATGGATGGAGACCGTAAGCACCTGGCAGGGCACAGACATTCCGTGGAATGGAATTGTCGAATATCAGACGCTCATCATGCACCAGGTGTTCAGTTTTGGCGGCGGCCTCCGAATGACCATAGAGGCCCCGTCTACTTCGGAGCAGCAAAGTGAGTTCCCGGTGCGTGGATCAATCAGCGCTGCGATAAATGCTTTGAACAAGACCGCGCTGAAAGAGGGCCGGGACTATTACGGCATGACGGTGACGCGGGAGGCGGGGCTGTACATCGAGCGGGAGGACCATGGTAGTGATGTGGTTCTCAACTCTGATAAATTTGCCTTCCGAGCTGGTGGCCAAGACAAGATATATTTTGACCCAGTGTCTGGCCGGTATAAGTTTAACGGGACGCTGGAGGCTACAGACGGTGTGTTCAGCGGTTCACTGTCGGCGGCTACGGGGACCTTTGCGGGCGACCTCTCCGCAGCGGGTGGTACGTTTCGCGGGGCGCTTCAGGCTGCGTCCGGTACATTTGCTGGGGACTTGCAGGCAGCAGGGGGCACCTTTACGGGTAACTTATCCGCAGCAGGAGGTACATTCTCCGGTGACCTGAGCGCAGCTGGCGGGACGTTCCGAGGGGCTTTGCAGGCTGCCAGCGGGTCCTTCACTGGAAATCTGGATGCAGCAGGCGGGACGTTTCGCGGTAACCTGTCTGCTGCCGGAGGAACATTCACTGGAGCATTACAAGCCGCAAGCGGCTCTTTCAGCGGGGAAATTACAGCGTCTTCGATAAGTGGCGGGACCATCACAGGGGCGCTCATTCGTACAGCGCAAAACGGCGAACGAATCGAAGTTACACCTACTGGTTTACGATCATTTGACAGTACTGGGACGAGGCGGGTTTCTATCGCCAATGATGGTCTAGGTAAGTACGGTGGGGTGGGATTCTGGAATTCGAGTGGCGTTGAGGTAGCTGGAATGTATGCTAACGATGGATTTTCCTTTGTTTATGCTGATGGTCCCCTTCAAATTTTATCATTTTATGATAGAGTGTTTTTCGGGGGGAACGTGGATTTCTCAGGAGCTATAAACGTTTATGGACTACAGATTTCAAGCGTTTCCGGCTTGCAAAGTATTCTGGATTCCAAGGCTGTTAATATGACATTCGATACCACTTCCCGTAACCTTAAGCTTTGGAGTTCGGGAGGCGCTCTTCTTGCACAGGTTAACATTCCTAAGTAAAGATTGAAACTTTTTCCGCTTTATGACGATAATAGAGGTAACATATTCCAAAGGGGCTGTTACCTTGAAAAAGTTTATATCTGGATTTGTCGCAGGTGCATTATTGTTCGGAGGAGTTTCTGTCTTCGCCGCTTCCGGCCTTATTGGACAAAAGGTCGAGGGACTTTACAGCATCGAAAAAGGCGGGGCAAAGGTTGCTGATGCGGTTATTATAAACGGTTCAGCTTATGCACCTATACGCGCTGTATCTGCGGCTACGGGGGCTACGCTGAGTGTGGAGGGGAAAAAGATAATTATGTCAGTCAGCTCAGATGCAGATAATCTTTTGCCGGATTCTGTAAAAATAAGTACTTTAAATAACAAAATTACTGTTCTGCAAGCTGAAATTGATAGAGCGACAGGCGGAATAAATGGGTATGAATCGATGATTAACATGATAAAAAATGCTCCTGGATATGATGCGATTGCCCATAGAGAAAAGTTAGACCAACTTGAATCTAAAATTGCAGGGGAGCAGCAGATAATTGATAAATCCAAAAATGAAATTAGTGATCTGAACGCCCAGATAGCCGCTCTACAAAAATAATAGATTCCACATTCAGAGTCTCGCCAAACTGGCGGGGCTTTTTGTGTTGGAGAGAAGGAGGTTATTCCCTTGGCGATAATGAAGCCGGAATTAAGTATCGTGCTTGACCCGCTCCAGCCGGTGCCGGAGATCTGCGCCGTTATGATGGCGGTCATTGCCTACCAGCCGGAGCAGGAAGAGGCAATCCTTCTCGGCATAGGCAAAGCCATTGAAGACCGCAGGGCGGAGCTGGCCAAAGCACGGAAAGGAGCTGAACCTGATGCCAATCAGCCGATACGGCGGAGTGACGGGCAATCGAAAGATAAGTGAGGACTTTGAAAATATCAATGTTGCATTTAACAATGTGGCTGCCGAGTCTGATACGAACAAGGCCACAATGGACGGCCATATCGGTAACGGAAACCTGCATACCACAGCAGCGGAAAAGACGAAGCTGTCCGGTATAGCAACCGCAGCCGGGACAGCCAACAGCGCCACAGACAGCGTAATAGGCAACCGGACGGCAACCGACAATGTGACGCCCAGCCTGACCGGGACCATCACTGCGTTGTTCTCCAGTCTGTTCACGTTGATTAAGGGGATCACAGGAAAGTCCAGCGCCCTTACGGCTCCGGCCATAACCCTGGAGGCTACAAGGACACATGTCGATAATGGTAACCTGCATACCACGGCAGCGGAAAAGACGAAGCTGTCTGAAATCGAGGCAAAGGCAGAAGTCAACCAAAACGCCTTTGCCGTTATTAACACCCTTATAGCCTCAGCGAAGTCAGACACTGTCACGTTCGAGGGCGGGACAGGGATCACAATCTCAGTCAATACCGCCACTAAAAAGGTGACTTGGACAGCAACCGGCACGGCCACTCCAGGGGCACACGCCTCGTCCCACTTGCCCGGCGGCAGTGATCCGATTGCGCTTGCTACATCTTCAGCGGCGGGGTTGATGGCTGCTGCGGATAAAGTGGATCTGACAAATGTTAAGACGAAAGTGACGGCATTAGAGGATTTTTTGGGATACATGCCGATTGATGGCGGGACCTTTGACGGTACAACGTCTGGGCCAGGCATTGACGGCGGCACATATTAAAAGGGGGTTCATTCATGGCAGATATTAAAAAGATACAGATAAAGCGGGGACTATCTTCTAAGGTTCCGCAGCTAGTCCTTGATGCGGGGGAGCTTGCAATAGCGCTGGATACCGGCAAGCTCTATAGCGGGGATGGCGAAGGTAATGTCGTGTTGCTCAACCCAGCTGCGGCAGCAGCAGATACGGCGGCCAAACTGGCTACGGCCCGTACAATCTCACTCACAGGGGATGCTACCGGCTCTGTCTCCTTTGACGGCTCCGCCAATGCCCCTATCACCGTGGTGCTGGCTAATACCGGCGTTGCGGCAGGGACATATACCAAGTTGACCATTGATGCTAAGGGCCGGGTGCTCAGTGCAGCACAGCAGACAGCAGCGGATATCCCTAACCTGACCTTATCCAAGATCACGGATGCCGGGACAGCGGCCAGTAAAAATACCGGTACCGCAGCAGGCAACGTGCCTATATTAGGATCTGGCGGAAAGCTGGATACAGGAGTCCTGCCTGCGCTGGCCATCACACAGCCGTTCCCCGTTACATCCCAGGCGGCAATGCTTGCCTTGGATGCTCAGATCGGGGATGTGGCGATTCGGTCCGATGTGGCCAAAAACTACATCCTTCAAGCAGAACCTGCCTCCACTCTTGCCAACTGGCTAGAGTTTTTGGTGCCGGCCGCAGCGGTTACAAGCGTTGCCGGGCGGACCGGAGCCGTTACCCTTGCTAAAGGTGATGTTGGGCTGGGAAGCGTGGAGAACTTCGGGCTGGCTACGCAGGCTGAAGCCGAGGCCGGGACCAGTGCAGTGAAGTACATGACTCCGCAGCGGGTGGCGCAGGCGATCACAGCACAGACAGCCGTCATTGACGGCGGCACATTTTAATCAGGGAGGTGCGACATGGCAAATAAGATACAAGTACGGCGCGGCACCAAGGCGCAAATCACAGCAGCAGGACCATTTGCGGCAGGTGAGCCGGTCTACGCTTTGGATACCCGCGAGCTGGTCATAGGTAACGGTACTGGAGCTAATACGCCAGTAGTCACGGCCACATCTGCTGACATTACCTACTATGTCCGTACAGACGGCAATGACACCAATACGGGGCTGGCGAATACGGCAGGCGGGGCGTTTAAGACGATTGGCAGGGCCATCGGTATGATTCCGCAGGTTGTTAATCACGCTGTCAATATCTTCATCGGGCCGGGAACGTACAATGAAGGGATCGGTATTAGTGGTCTTTCGGGAGCGGGAGTAGTGAATATAAGTGGTGGAAGCAACTTGACTCAATCGTCTTCATACGTGGTAACTGGGAGACTATATTCTCAGCGAAATTCATGCCGAATTGCGTTCGGTGGATTTAGAACATCTTACGCAGGAACGGACGCCCCGATTGTCGTTACTAACTCAATGGAGACGTTTTTTCAATTTTGCTCAACCGTTACAGATACATCTCCAAGGCAAATGGGCGTCTTTGTTGAGAACGGAAAAACGTTTCTCTATAGTTGCAACATCAGTAACAAGGCCAGTGCTATACGCGCGCACGTTAATGCTGAAATTTTGTTACAGGACTGTACTGGACAAGGAAATGATACTGCTCATTATGCAGCATTTGGCGGTAAGATTCATGTTTCGGGTAATCCGACCATAAGCGGGATAACCTTCACATATGCCACCGAGGGGGGGATTGTTACTACCTTTGGAAATGGTGTTATTAACCCATGGGGAGATAATACAACAGCTAGTAGATCGTTTAGTCGGGCGACATCGGGGGTCAGCGTCCAAAATTTGGCGGCTAATACTTGGACTAAAGCGCAATATCCTAGCGAGAATAATGATCACCTTAATGAGTATGATACAGGATTGAGTCGTTTCGTTGCGAAACAATCTGGCGTTTATCAAATAAATGCAACTGCTTTACTTAATAACGGTGGCACAGCGGCGGAAATGGTTTTGTACGCGAATGGGTCGTTTTACCAAAGATTGGATTATTGTTATGTTACTTCGGGGTTTTCCTACGAATTAAAGGGATCGGCATGTGTAGAATTGTCTGCGGGAGATTATCTGGAGATATATGTTAGATCATCAACGGCGAACACTTTATCCACTGGGTGGGAAGGTGCTTTTGCAGTTTCTAGAATTTCATAAGGGGGAATCAGAATGAATATAGCACTAGCAATCATGTACCTGCATCCGGGCGCTGACCCGATGCGGGATTTTGTTGTTCAAGACAACGGCCCGGAGCCGGAGCTGCGACCCGGTGCCGAAGAGAAGGGCCGTGTCCGGTACGAAATCAAGCCGCCGGAAGACAACGAAGAGCCGCAGGAAGGCGTACACTACCGTTACGGCATCGACTATAACCTACTGACCGAGGGCGAGGATTACGACCTGATAGAGCGCGGGCCGCATATCGCCGTCTGGAACCTGGATTCTTCGCAGCCTACGGAAGCTGAACTACAAGCAGCCTGGGAAGCGTACCAGGAGGCCGAGGCGAACAAGCCGCCGGAGCTGACGGATGTCGAGCAGCTGCAAATGGACAATGCTGGTATACTCCTGGAGCTGGCCCAGACGCAGGCAAGGCAAGAGCAGGCCGAACAGGATCAAGCATCCTTACTCCTCAGCCTGGTGATGGGGGGTGTACTATAATGGACTGGTACGCATTGGTTAAGCGCTACTACGCTGCGGGGCTTTACTCAGCGGTTCAGGTGCAGGTATTTGTCACAGCCAAGAAGATTACAGCCGAACAGGCTACGGAAATCACAGCAGACGCCGAATAGTCAGGCGTTTTTATTTTGCCCTCGGATCCCCGGGGGCTATTTTTCTGACCACATAGACAGAGGGGGAGTCTTTCAATGACGGCAGCAGGGGGAGATCAACAAGGAGGGGCTGGAGGTGTAGCGACATTGGAGAATCGTATGGAAGATGTAGAGAACCGGCTCAGCGGAATGTCAGATGAGCTGATGCGCTTCGGGGCAGAACACGCCACGTTTAGTGTGGAGCTTCGCTTGCTTAAGGAACGGCAGTTGCGGCAGGAAGACGACGTGAAGCACATCAAAGACTCAGCCACGAAGATGGAAGTTCAGTTTAACGAGATCATGAGGCGCTGGGACACCCTGGACGCCCGCATGTTTGAGCTGCTGCAGCAATCACAATCCGACAGCAAGGCGGCCAATAAATCATGGATGGACTTCACTAAATACGTTATCGCGGCGACCATCGGTGTTATCGTAGCCGCACTATTCAAGGGGGGATTTTGATGCAATATCGCAAGGATCACATACCGCGCAATACGCCCTGCAAGCGCCGCCCAGGTTACGCCATGGCCGCGACTACGTTGACCATACACAACACCGGCAACCCGTCTAGCAGCGCAGCAGGGGAGCGCTCCTGGCTCACCAACCCGTCAAATACCCGGCAAGCATCGTTTCACATTGTTGTGGATGAGCGGGAGGCGGTAGAGTGCCTGCCGTTTACCGAGTCCGCTTGGCACTCTGGGGATGGCAGCGGCAGCAAGTCCGGCAACCGGACAAGTATCGGTATCGAGATCTGTGAGAGCGGCAACTATGCGCAGACGCTGGATAATGCAGTGAAACTGGTAGCGGGGATGCTCCAGGAGCGCGGTTGGGGCGTGGATCGGCTCCGGCGGCATTATGACTGGTCCGGCAAGATATGCCCGCGCCTGATGTACGATGGGGGCAAATGGACAGGCTGGGCGCAGTTCAAGGCGCTGGTGCAGCTCAAATTATCCGAGGGGGACAAGGACATGAAGGTAGACAAGGCATCAACCGTAGTCAATGGTAACCGTTTGGGCGCGGACAGTGTTCTGATTGATGGTAGGGTGTACGTGCCTCTGGCCGAGGTAGGCAAGGCGCTGGGGGCCAGTGTTGAGTGGAACAATGTGTCCAAGACGGCGACCATCAACACGAAGGGAGGTAAGTAAGATGCAGAATGAAGCTCTGAATACGGTTCTTGCCTTCGCTACCGTGATTGCCGTTTTTGTGCTGGCGGCGGTTGAAGGAATCAAACGGACCGTTAATGTGCGCCGCAATGCTCTGCCCGCTGTGGGTCTGATTGTGGGCCTGCTGATCGGCTGGGCCGCTTATCCTTTTACGGATCTGGAGCTGGTCCTACGGCTCTGGTCCGGGGCACTGGCTGGGTTGTCCGCTACCGGACTATTCGAGCTGGCGTTCAGCAAGCGTGAAGGAACTACGAAGGAATAGTCATTTACAGATTGTCCCATTTGTGATATTATCCGATTACACGGATCGGAAGCACCGAGCGTGCAGTCCGAAAGTATCGGCAAATAGCCCTGTCAGTTTTTGATTGACTGGGCTATTTTTATTTGTCTGGAGGGGCCAAGTGTGGTTGATAAGATAAAGAAAGTTAGTAATCCGCTAACCATTATCGCAATATTTGCTGGGTTGGCAGAGGTGGCTGCTACCGTTGCAATAAATTCACTCTCTGAAAAGCTTCAAGAAACATTTCTTTGGTTTCTAATAGGTTTTCCAATACTCTTAGTGTTGTTGTTTTTTATTGTTTTGTGGTTTAAACCGGAAAATTTATATGCTCCTAGTGATTATACAAATGAAGACAACTTTATGAAAAGCATAGCGAAGGCAGAGACAGAGCATATTGTTGAAGAAGCAATTGACAAAGTAAATGAATCTTCCATTGAGAGTAGTGTGAAAGAAGAAGTTATTTCTAGTCTGAAAGAGTTAAAATATACATTAAATGATTATGTGACTCAAGGAGAGATTAGGCCAAGAGGGCAAGTATCTGCTATAGAAGTCTTAGAATTCGTAAAAGCCTTTCCTGGACGGAATTATTACCAAATTGGAAAAGAAATGAATGTTGAACCAAGTTTAATAAGTACTGTTGTACAAAGTTTAACGAAAAGAGGCCAGTTGATTCGTCGTATGGAAAACGATAATCCAAAATATTATATTTCTGAAGATGGAGTGAAGAGACTGGAAATAAGAGGAAAAATAAATTGACATTTGGTTTAACCTCTGCCAAAGCAGGGGCTTTTTTCTTGTGGATAAAAGAACATAAGTTCGCATATACTGTATCCATGGGGGCGATAACATGGGCGTGAACAGTGGAAGTAAAATGATTACGGTGGAGGAGAGGGAGATGGTACGTGATCTTATCCTGCTCCCCTACATAGACACCATGGTGGCCAAGAGTCTGAAGGAGATGGAATTGCACCATAATGTGCTTAGTCGGGCCTACCTTACAGCGGGGCGGTATATTCAAAAGCGTGTCATTCAGGAAGCTTACCATCTTCGCCAGGAGCTGAAGCGGCGGGATATAAAGGTCGTGGAGGACATGCAAGACGATTTTATTACACACAATATGATCTTTTGCCGTGGCTACCAAGAAAGATTCGGACTGACCCGTGATGTCATGCGCACAGAGATTAGCCTGCGGCTGACTCGGTACACCACTGAGCTGGCCGAAGCATTGCGAGGTCAATTAGATAACCCCTGACAGCCACACTGGCCAGCAGGGGTTACGCTTATATCTCAAATTCTTCCCATCCTGGCGGCACCGGTTCCTCGGGCAACTTCTCCAGCGCATCTGGCATGGCGATTACCAACACTGGATCTGCAATATCCACCAGGGCCCCAATCTGCTTGGGCCCGCCTTCAAACGTCCCCACGGCAATCACTTTGCCGGTCTTGCCCTTATGGTATCCTTCAGTAATTTGCACCGTCAGCCCAGGCTGCAACTCTTCCAGCTTCATAGTAGCGGTGCCCTCCCGGTCAGGCGTAGGGCCTCTTCGCGGATGTGCAGCTCAGTGAGCCATACAGCATCCTGGGTAGCCGTGGCTTGATTGGAGAGCTGCCGTAGCTTAAGCGCATCCCAGCAGTACCGGGCGTTGATAGCCAGGCATTGCAGCAGCTCCGGCCCCTCAGCGTCTGAGAGCTTACCAGCTTTATGCAGGTGGTACAGCTCCGCCAGTCTTGCGTGAGCGGGCAGCATTAGCGCCGCCCCTGTGCCTTGATCAGTGCGACCACAGATACGACCAGCGCGGCCCCGATAATGATCCATGTGATTACATTCAACATGATAATCCCTCCCGTTTCTCGCTTATGGGATTGGCTATTTAATTGCCAATTTGATATGATTGGGTGGAGAGCAGGGGGCCTATCCCCTACTCTCCGGGAACCTATTTACGTTTGCCGCGGTGGCTGCGTTTTGTGGTTCCTTTTTTGTTTGTCTCCTTAGTCGCTTTCTTGAGAAGGACTAATGCTGTTGCTAAGTTCACTACGGAGACTGCTAAGTTCGCCCAATCTTTCATATGCCTTGTTCACCTCCTCTCTTCTTCTTTATTATATACTGGTACCACCATAAAGTCAAAGGTTTTATACTGGTAACAGTATATTTTTTGTGATATCCTTTAGCAGAGGAGGGACAAGCATATGGAACAGCAAGGAAAGGCTTCAACCCGGGCAAAGGATAAGTACAACGCCGCAAATTACGATCAAGTAAAACTATGGGTGAAGAAGGGCGACAGGGAGCATATCGATGCTGCTGCTAAGGCGGTGGGTATGAGCCGTAATGCCTTTATCCTGGAAGCAATTGAAGAGAAGATAAAGCGTGAGAATTTAGAGCCGCAGCAGGAGTGATCCCGGGCGGCTCTTTTATTGGGGGCAAGTTGGGGGCAGAATGCTTTTTGAATCGCCCAAATTGACCATAAACCACTCAGAACACAAATGAAAAGACCCTTATAGATTAAGGGTCTAGGCAATTGACAAGCATCTATAGTAGGCAAAGCAGTTCCCGCATACGGTGCATGTGGAGGCTGTTTGCTCCTTGATCTATAAGGGGTTTGAGTGAATATAGAGGATGCCCGGGGACGGAATGGGGACGCGAGTGGATCGCGTCTCCTTTTTTAATTAATAGTGATTAGTGTAGCCCAAACAAAGTTTTAGACTACACCTCATCATTAAGCTAACGGGCAGGATAGTCTAATGATTTTTGCGAATATTCTACATATGGAGTTATTTACAAAGTTTATAAATAAGACGTTATACGTAATTACGGAAACCTTATGTATTGAGGGGGAATCAATGATGCCAATTCTCTTAAATTCTAATGGCTTGTACCACACAAGTGGGGTAGCCCTTTTTAATGAAATTATTCATACGCAAAAAATTGAGAAGAAGGCTTGTATTATTACAACTGCTGACAAAGACTATAAGGAAAAAAACTATCATGCTGTAAGAACGAAGAGCCTACTGGAGAGTTTGGGAGTCCAAGTCGATTATTTGGACGTAGAGTTTGAGGATGCCAATCGCATAACTGAGTATAAAGTGATCTATTTGAATGGAGGGAATCCCTTTTATTTATTGTATCACTTAAGAAGTTCAAAGGCTGACGAGATTATATATAAGTTAAGAGATCGAGGACATTTAATAGTGGGTCAAAGTGCGGGAGCAGCAGTACTTGGGCAATCCCTGGAGCACGCTTATGTACTTCATCCTGATTGGAATGAAATTCAACTAGAAGACTTAACAGGAATAGGCATAGTGAGTGGATGTGTTCTTCCACATAGCAATCGGTATAGAGAACAAGAAGATATTTTAAAGAAGTATGACGATAAACCTTATAAACTTATTCGAATAGAAGATGGAAACTGCTTAGTACTGTAAGTATTTCAATGGCCAATAACAAAGCAACCTGAGTCCGTATGCATAGGGACTCAGGTTTTTTAATTTCGTTTGGGCTTCTTCTTTTCTGCACACTTTTGTAACAAGTATCTGGAAATAAGAGCAAAGACAAATTGGGATTAATTTGATAGGATGGTACGATAAACTCTTAATTAGGAGAATTTAACCATGATAACCAACAAAAAAGTTTGGTTTTTTCTGATTCTGTGCCTTCTTTGCATAGCTGTATTTAAAGGCCGCGATGCTTTTTCTGCCTTGGAGGCAGGTACATTTCTATTCTCAGCAGATAAGAAAGAGCAGCTCCTGGATTTAGCTTATGATCGTAATCCGAAGAAAGGCTACACGGTGTATCTCAAAGAAGACAGCGGGTATGTACCCTACCTTGTGGTTTCATCGAACTATGGCGGTAATGTGCTGCTATTAAGAAGAGAACTGCTAGAAACGATGATGCCGTTCAATAAGAATGAGAGGCATATGTGGGCCCGGAGTCAATACGGAGCATATTACGAGGATAGTTCCATAGATCAATACCTGAATGGCGAATTTATCAGCAGATTCAGTCAGGCAACACAAGAGGCTATGGTTAGTAGCGATATTACTATTACGGACAAAGCTAGTATAGGGGTTACAGGTAATAGTACGATTGAAATTTCGCGTAAAGTATTCTTGTTGTCGTTGAAAGAATTGAATGGTGCGGACTCAAGGGCAAGTGTTGCCGAAGGCAAGACGCTAAAGTTCTTTGACGACGATTATAAGAGAAGAGTAGCGTATTTACCCAATCAGGAAGCGAATCCATACTGGACACGCACTCCTGAAACTTGGGAGACCTCCATCGTTTTTACCATAGGCCCCAAGGCAACAGGTGCAGGGGGTGCGGATATACACAGCGGGGTCCGCCCGGCTTTTTGTTTGGAAGGATCTACTGTGTATAAGCAGCGTTCAGACATAATAAGCGGGCAGAAGGTTTTTGTTATTGAATGATGCACGTAGAGAAGGTACCGCTTATATGCGTTATCATATAAAGAAGAATTGAGGATGATTAGGTTGTTTAAACGTTTATTGATTATTTTACTTGCAGTCTGTCTTATAACGGGAGGGGCTTCATTACCTCTATTAAATGCAGCGGTTTATGCAGAAGAGTTACCGGATAACATGTCTGGTATGATGCAGGCAATTTCCTCTGGTGAGGATCTTACAGAAGGTCAAACAGTGACCAGTGAGGTTTATTTGCCTATTCATCCGCCACAAGTTCATATGACGGCTGCTCAACCGCTGCAATCCAATCAGAGGCTCCAAGCAGCAAAAGTATTACCATTGCCTACGAACGAAGTGCTTCGTTATTCTGTTCTCGTGCTGGATACATCAGCTTCTTCTGATTTCGTAGATTCGAAAGGCCATGTTTTTTACACTGCTGATACAGCTATAGATTATGTTAAGACATCTGCGAAGAAATTTATTGAAGCCACTCAAGTTGCAGATGGAACGAATTACGTGGCTATCGTTTCTTATAAAGGCTCCCAAGCTTCCGTTGTTTCTCCGTTTTCAACTGATGTGAAGGCATTAGGGAGAGCAATTGATAGTATTTATGCATCAAAAAATAACCGGAATGTTGCAGCCGGACTTCAAGCTGCGGATAAGCTAATCAGTGACATATCTGAACCTTCTGCAGTGAAAAATGTTGTTCTTGTTACGACCGGGATGACCAATGATGGAAAGTCTAATTATAATGGTCACTATGATGAAAGTACGGTTGGCAGCAAATGGCGGCGCATGGATACGGAAATCCGATTATATGCGTATGCGAACGTAGCGTATGAAGCGGCGGAAGCTCTTAAGAAAAAGGCAACCCTAAACACCATCGGGCTTTTTCAGACATTTGAGGGCATGCCGGAAGAAGGAAAGGAAGTAGCGCAGTTCTTCAAGCTGAGTGCCCTGGACTGGGCGACATCAACACAGCACTTTTATGATGTGAAGGATCCAAATGACTTAGAGTTTGTGTTCGGTGAAGTGGCTAATAGCATTGTCAAGAAAACCGGTACATTTAAGTATCTGGGGGTTGGCCGGGACTACAGCGCGACCTATTATTACGAGGACTCCTACTTCTATAATAGCTCATATCTATACAATGAACATCTTGCTACAATGTCTCTCAATCTTGAACTTTCGGCTTGGGCGAGTGCAGATGTGGGTGACTCCTATGATAATAAAAGTAACAATGCACATAACCTTCTAACCGACATAGGGTTTACTGACTTCGAATCGAATGACTGGTTCAAAATAAAGCCGACAAAAGACTCTATCGGTGCAGTTGCAGCCCGCAAGAAAATTACGGAAGACGGTAAAGATTATACTCTCGTCGCTTTAGCTGTTCGCGGAGGCGGATACGAAAGCGAGTGGGCAAGTAACTTTACTATCGGTGAGAGTGGTCAACATCAAGGCTTCAGTGAGGCCCGTGACCAAGTACTCACCTTTTTACAAGAATACATAAGTGACAAAGAGATCCAAGGCGACATTAAATTGTGGATTACGGGATTTAGCCGTGGTGCGGCAACAGCAAATATGGTTGCAGGTAAAATTGATGAGGGTGGAGTAACCTTCCCTGGAACAACACTTGCACTCCAAGATATGTATGCCTATACGTTCGAAACGCCAGCAGGTGCACTGTTATCCGACATGAATAGTGATGTGTACGGAAATATATTTAATATTATTAATCCTAGTGATTTAGTACCGAAGGTAGCTCCTGCAGTGTGGTCTTTTACCCGCTATGGTATTGACAAGTGGCTTCCAAGTGCAGAGACAGATTCGGAAAAAATCTACAGCGAAAGTTTATCGAAAATGCTTGCGCGTTACAATGCCTTAGAAGAAGCTGCACCGTATGTCGTAGATGATTTTTTGATGAAGAAGATTAATATTGACGGGTGGAAAATACTTCCCGGCGGCGATCCGTTTATTAGTATCATTGACGATACGAAGAACGCCCAGTCCCAGAATGCCTTCCTGAATGCGTATATCACAATGCTGACTAAGGATTTCCTGAAGAGCCGGTCGAACTTTGTGGGTAAGTTCCAAAACGGAATTAGGGATATATGCGGCCTGTTCTTTGGAGCAAGTTCATCGCAAAGTGAGAAGTTAATTGCTGCAGCAACGGAGAAATTCTCCAGTAAATGGGGTTGGCTGGCCTATGAGCTGCTTAAGCCCAATCTAAATCCTTGGGGAAACAATGAAAAGGATGCCTATGAAAAGGTCGCCCAGTATCTGAAAGAAAGTCTGGACGAGGCTGGAATTACAGCTTACTCACAGACTGAATTCGATAATGCAGTAGTTACTCTGCTAGACCTGGTTGCAGCTGTTCTGACTAACCATCCGAACCTGGCAACGACAATGGTTAAGAACATCGGTGGCATTGGGCAAGCCCATCATCCGGAGCTGGCGCTTGCGTGGATGCAATCTATGGACTCTTACTATACACCTGGCGGTGCGGTAGGATTCTCAAGCGGCAAGTACAGAATTGTGCGGATCAACTGTCCGGTTGATGTGCAAGTGTTCAACAATGACAACCAACTGGTCGCCTCGATTATTGACGATGTGCCTCAAGAAGTAAGCACGATTATATCTGCACTTAATGAGGATGGGGAGAAATTAGTCTTCCTGCCTGCATCGGAAAAGTATACGGTTGTAATTACGGCTACTGGTGATGACCGGATGACTTATTCTATAAATGAATACAGTCCTGAAGCTGGTGAAGTGAACAGGCTCATTAACTACAACGATGTGCCGATTGTAACCGGTCAAGAGCTTTCTGGCGTAGTGCCGGCGTACAATCCTTCTTCCTTAAACAACACAGCTGAGGAAGCATCGGATACTGTATATCGCTTGGAAACAAAAGGAACTGAGATTACCTCAAGTGATGACTTATCAGGTGAAAAGGCTACTTCTGCCTATTTTACAATAAATGCTTCAACGAATGATGAAAGGCTTGGATTGGTGCAGGGTTCTGGTACGAGACAGCTGGGAACATTTGCCCAAGTTGAAGCAACTGCGTATGACGATAGTCAGTTCCTGGGTTGGTATAAGGATGATAAGGTGCTTATATCTAAAGATGCAGCGTATAGATTCCGCGTGGATAGTGATTCGAATATAACCGCCAGATTTGTAAGTACAGTCTCAAGTGATGCTAATCTGGCTACGCTCTCGCTTGGTAAGGATATCGCTTTTACACCTGCGTTCAGTCCGGAGCATACCGGTTATACTGCAAGTGTTGGTAATGGCATTTCAAGCATAACAGTAACTGCGGCCTCCAGTGATCCTGGCGCTACCATTAGCGGAATAGGCTTGAAATCTCTGAGTGTTGGGGAAAATACGATAAACGTAGCCGTTACTGCTAAGGATAACAAGTCAAAGAAGACATACACGATAACAGTAACAAGAGCAGAAGCATCTGGAGGAGGAGGAGGATATAATCCGCCTGCACCGCAGCTATCCATTAGTATGGAATCCACTTCGCTGTCGCTTCCGGATGCTAAAGATACAATCAAACGGGGTGAGGTTTATTCGTTTACACCCGTGCTGAATTCAGGCTCGATAAAGTTATCGAAAGCACTGAAGTTAACGGTTAATGGTGTCGCCGTCACTGATGCAAAATCTGGTGAAGTATACACATTATCTAATTTGGCTGTAGGCAAACACACGATAGTTATATCTTATCCGGGTGAAGGTAACTACAATGGCTCAAGCATTACTAAGAGTGTAATTGTAGTACAAGGAGACTCCCTGATTAAATCAGACGAACCTGCATTTATAAATACATTCACGGATGTTGCTGAGGGTGCATGGTACTATGAACACATTATGTGGGCCGTTAAGAATGGAATCGTAAGCGGTATAGGGAACGGGGAATTTGCTGCAGCTAAGCCAGTTACAAGGGCTGAATTTGTAGCGATGCTGGCACGATACTATAGAGCTGATGTGGAGAGTTATGGCGAAGTTTCGTTCACGGACGTGTCCGAAAGTGCGTGGTACAGCAAATATATCGGCTGGGCAGCGGCGAATGGAATAGTTACTGGTTATGGCAACGGCAGATTTGGGGCTAATGATAACCTGTCGCGCGAGCAAGTGGCTGTTATTTTGTATAACATTCATAAAAAACCGCCGGTTACAGGGTTATCCCTTGCATATACCGACAAGAAAGAAATTTCGGCTTGGGCGATTGATGCGGTGGCATACTGGTCAAATGCGGGTGTGCTCAAAGGCAAAGAAAATCAATTATTTGATCCGAAAGGTTACTTTACACGCGCAGAGAGCGCAACGGTTCTGCACGAACTGGAAAATTACCATCATAAGTAACCCCGAACCTGGGGATTGAACCTTGACAAGCGCTCGAATAGAATACGCAGAGTTATAAACAGGACACGACAAATAGACCGCAAACCTTTGGTGGGAGGGCGGTCTATTTGCGTTCACCAAATCCCATTCCTGCACCATATTTCCTTTTTACTGTCAGACTCGGCTGAGAAGTGTGTCTATTTTCGTAATATATTAAAATCATTCGTGCATTTCCCGTATTTAGACTTTCCCTTCCAGTTGCTAATATGAAAGCTGTTACAGCCTAATCATCCGCTTTTGTGAATGCGTTTACAAACATTGTCTGCCATTAGGTTCAGAGGGAGGTGCGGGATTGACTGTCAAGCCAGGCTTGGCGTAACCAAGGGTAAGAATCTTCATAAGAAAAGGAGTCAAACTTAGATGAACAGTAGAAAATATGTAATCAGCATCTCCCGCCTTCTCGTTATCATCATGTTGTTCTCCATCTTCACGTATACTCCGGTCCCGGCGGCTGCGGCTGGAGAGGAACCGTCCGTTGAACTGAGCGGTCTCATTGCAGAGGCCGAAGCTCTAAAAACCGGCAATACGGAGTTCCCGCTCCAAGTCAGCCATTCCGTGTATGGATCAGTTTATGGTTCTGATGTGAAGCAGGCCTGGCCGTGGGTGCATGTTGACGAGCTCCAAGCTCTGAATGATGCGATTGAGCTCGCGCGTAATGCGAACACTCCCAATGACGAAGCTGTTGCAACACTTAAAGAAGCAATAATGAATTTCAGCAAAAATATTAAATCAGACGGCTCCGATCCTTATTTCCGTCTTGATCCGGGTCCCGGTAAGGTTTCTGTAAAAGTTACTGCGGCCACTAACGGCTGGACGGCTAGAACTCCGCTGGACAACCGCGTTCCTGCCGACTTTGCCGGCGGCACATTCAAGACGATCGCGTATCCTTTTGCAGATGCCCAAGGTAAATCGGAAGTGCTCCAGATTAATTACGCCCACAACGGGAAAAGCACCTTCGGCGGCATAAGTCTGGAATCCCCGTTGTCCCCGGCCGTCAATGTTACAGAGGGTTCAACAATTGAATTCGATGTCTACTATCCCAAGAGCGCACAAGGCAAATTCATGAGATGGAGAATCAGAAATAATAATAACACTCCTTCTCCCAGCGACAGCTACCTCAGAGATTACCAATACAACAATCTCAATCCGGACTGGGTGGGCAGCTACAACGGAGAATCCTGGTTGAAGGCGCATCATAGCATTAATGCCTCAACGGGGCTTTCCTCAAACTTCGTTCTGGAGCTTCATGGAGAGAATTCCCGTCCTGCAGAAACCGGTATGCTGCTGGTCTCGAACATCCAGATCACTGCTCCAGATCCGAATGGCGAGGCCCTTCCGAACGTAGTCAACAAGGAAAACCAGAGTGTCGTAGCGCCTCTAAAGAGTCTGTACAATAAGAAGAATGGCTTGTTCATGGTCGGCGCGATCGGCACAGGGCCCGTAACCGGAACCAGAGCCAATCACTATGAGATCTTCGTCGACGGCAACAATCTGAAGGCCGAAGGCACGCACCCCCGTGGGCCGGAATGGCTGAAGAACGTGAACGGCGAGGCTATGAACGGCGCAACCACTGCCCCTGGCTTAGCGGAATACAGCTTCCCGACTAACTCTTATCAGGCGATCCGGGATTCGGGAACTCCTGGACAGTACAAGTCTCACGGTCATGTTCTGGCATGGTATAACCAGGCCCCTGGTTGGATGGCGCAGATGATCCCTGCAAGCCTGCCCTCCGGGTATAACGGCAGTGCCGAGTTCTACGGACTTGGCAACGGCGTTACGACTACGGTTAAGGTAGACAAAGAAATGGCGAGAAGAGTGCAGTTTAACCATACGATGTATGTGATGCGGCACTTCCTGACCACAGATACGAAATACGGCTCCAGTGAAGCCCGGGGCGTCATTCCTTTCAATTCGTGGGATGTGCTGAACGAAGAAGTACACGAGAGCCGCCACAGCGAGATTATCCCTAAGGATGCGAACAGCTGGAGAACGAGCCTGAAGCATACTAACTGGCTTGCTGCCATGTCGGATGATCAGATTGGCGGCGACATCACCGATCATTACGTATACCTGCTGTTCAAAAACGCGCACATCGCGGCCCCCAACGCCAAGATGGCGGAAGCTTACAAAGCCAATTACGCTAACCTTCCAGAGTATATGAAGCTGGATGGACACGACACCAAAGGCAGCATTGACAGCTACATCGTTGACAATCCTCCGAAGCTGACTTACAACGATTACGGGCTTGCCACCCGCAGCAAAGCTAGAACCGTATACAATATGGTTCTCGAATTAAACACCGCATGGCGTTCTGATCCGCTGTATGACGGAAGACCCCTGATCGAAGATATCGGAATCCAGGGACATGATGCGGTAGGTAAGACCCTTGCAAGTGACAACCAATATGCGATGGCCCTCTATGCCTCTCTCGTTGACCGGGGCCTGCTGTCGGGTATTACCTATTCAGAGCTGGATCTTAAGGTGCCGACCGATGCCCCTGGAGGAGGCGCAACTGCTCCGGCAGTGCTTAATGTCAGACAGTCGGACGCTCTTGGTTATCAGTACGCACTGCTCTACAAAATGTTTAACAAGTTCGCCCCGTATATTGATCACATCATCAGCTGGGGCGTAACCGGTTCCGGATGGCAGGGAAGCTATGTCCTGTTTGACGGCCAAAGTAATGCGAATGCCGGGTACTATGGCGCTATGAAGCCGGACCGGTTCATTCTGGGACATTCTTATTTGGATGATTATTTTACTGGCGAATATCAGGCCATCGGGAATAATGCCATCGACCTTGGCGATCTTGGAGTCTATACACCTAATAGCGTGAACGCCGACCTCAGCAGCTTGTCCTTGAGTGCAGGAACACTAGAGCCAGCGTTCAACGCGGCCACCACAG
This sequence comes from Paenibacillus sp. FSL R7-0204, assembly GCF_038002225.1. Taxonomy (NCBI): domain Bacteria; kingdom Bacillati; phylum Bacillota; class Bacilli; order Caryophanales; family Paenibacillaceae; genus Paenibacillus; species Paenibacillus sp. FSL R7-0204. The sequence goes on along the minus strand of NZ_JBBOCA010000001.1, from coordinate 7,070,213 downwards.
AGTATGATGTGTCCCTGAAGGATGCCAGCAGCATTACCGTGACAGCGGCGGCGGCAGACAGCAGGTCAACCCTGAAAGTCAACGATACGGTGGTTGCCAGCGGTACAGCTTCCGAAGCTATAATGCTGACACCGGGCACCAAAACAGATATAAAGGTTGAGGTTACAGGGGTAGACGGAAGGGTAAAGACCTATACCCTGAAAGTAACCAACAGTAAGACGGAGACTCCGGCCACTCCCAAGCCTGGAACACCATCACCAACACCTGAACCAGCAACACCTGCGCCTGCAACGTCTGCACCTGGAACCTATGCAACGTCTGCACCAGCAGTTTCTCCAACACCTGCAGCACCCGTTGTAGAAGGCCAGAAAGTAACCATGCAGGCAACAGTGAACAATACGACTGCATCAGTTAAGGTATCGGATCTGGCACAAGCAAAGGAATTCATCGGGAAAAATGTGACGCTGGACATTCCTGCCGTGCAAGGAGTGAATTCATACTCGGTAGGCTTGCCTGCCGCAGCACTGACCAGCGGAACCAAGGATAACAAACTGACTATTTCCACCGAATTCGGTCAGGTTGTCATTTCCGGTAATCTATTGACAGGCACACCTGAAAGCAGCGGCAAGGAAGTAGCGCTGGAGATTGGAAAAGGCGACAAGTTGGGGCTCACAGCGGAAGAAAAGGCGGCTCTAGGCGATAGACCGTTCATTCAGCTTAGCCTTAAGGTGGATGGCAAAGAAACAACCTGGAGCAATCCCGGTGCACCTGTAACGGTATCCGTGCCTTACCAGCCAACTGCGGATGAATTGAAGAATCCTGAAATGATCGTTATCCGGTACATGGACGAAAGTGGAAAGTTGATGACCGTACCAAGCGGACGGTATGTTTCCAAGACTGGTAGGGTCACCTTCACAACTACTCATTTCGGCGATTTCGCAGTATCTTACGCATCCAAGACATTCACAGATCTCGGAAAGGTGACATGGGCGAAGAACGCGGTCGAAGTTCTTGCATCGAAGGATATTCTCAAGACAGAAGGACAGTTATTCAATCCGTCAACGGACATCACCAGAGCGGATTTCCTGTATTCCCTTGTCAGAGCACTTGGGTTGACTGCGAAGGCAGAGGGCAATTTCAGCGATGTACAGAAGAATGCTTACTACTATAATGAACTTGTCATTGCCAAAGCGCTTGGAATTGCGAATGGCCTCGACAACGGCAGCTTCGGCAGCGATCAGAAGATTACAAGGCAGGACATGATGGTGTTGACCGAACGGGCCCTGAAGCTGGAGAAAAAGCTGAATACCCAGGGTACAACTGCGGATCTGGAGAAATTCTCCGACAAGTCCAAGGTGGCTTCCTATGCGATGAGCAGCGTAGCCGCCATGGTGAAGGAAGGGCTTATCCAAGGCAGCGGTAACAAGATCAATCCGGCCGGCAATACCACCAAAGCAGAAGCGGCGGTATTCCTCTACAGATTGTACAATAAGTAAGAGATTCGCATAGGAACAGAATACGTCCAAAAGACCGTACTTCTTTGCCGGGAGGACGGTCTTTTGGCATATATGGGACAGTGACCTTTTCTTAAAAGGACGGCTAAGCCGTTTCCACTTGAGCAGAATTAAAGCAAATGTCCGCCAGACACTTCAATGTCCTGGGCTGTAACCCACCCGAACTCATCGGACAACAAGCTCACAATAACCTTCGCTATATCTTCGGGGTGGCCGATTCTGCCAAATACAGATTGCTCAGCCAGCGGCTTAATGAATTCGGGATGTTTATCGAATACTCCATCGCCGAAATTGCTGTGCGTAGGACCAGGCGACACGGCGTTGACCCGAATATGGCGCGGTGCAAGCTCTTTGGCAATATAGCGGGTCCAAGTTGAGAAGGCTGCTTTTAACGAGCCGTAGACGGAGTAGCCCGGAAATGATTGATTTTTCGATGAACTCGTGGTATTGACAATAGCTCCGGCGTCCTCCATGAATCCGGCAAGCTGTTGTGTTAGAAAAACAGGTCCTTTGAAGTTTGTATTCAGAATCTTGTCGAAATATTCTTCACTCATCTCAGTGAACAGCATGGGTCCGCCGATACCGCCATTATTCACCAAGTAATCAAAGGTTGTCCGGTTCCAAATGTTTTGGAGACTCTCCTTCACTTCTTGAATAAAGCCTGCAAAGGTTGATATCTGCGTCAGATCCAGCTTCAGTGCGGCTGCCCGGACACCTGCATTTTTCTCAATTTCCTTAACCACATCTTCTGCACGTTCCTTGTAGGAATTATAGGTGAGAATGACGCTAATTCCGCGCTTGCCAAGCTCCAGCGCCGCCGCTTTTCCAATGCCATTACTTCCACCCGTTACTATCGCAATTGTCATAAGATCCTCCTTGGTTTGTGTTTGGCTTGGTTCTAATTGTAGCCGCAGCTGCGCCACCAAAATAGACCTGAAAATGCCTATTGATTGCCTAAAAGCACCATTCGTGTGATAAACTATGTGCATGAAAAATGTCCTTGAAGAAATAATGGATCTGATGAAAGATGCGGGCACCAGGCAGATTGAAACCGGAGTACCGGGGCTGAGTATGATTAAGGGAGCGATCCCTCATCATCAGCTTGCAGCGCTATACGAGCCGATGATTGGCTTTACGGTTCAAGGAAGAAAGATTCTATCAATAGGGGGGCGCAGCACGGAACTGGCAGGACCATCTTATTACGTGTTACCAGTGCACGTTCCTGCAACGGCGGTTGTACATCCAGACCGTGATGGCCATCCATACATGTCTCTTGGTCTCAAGTTGAATCAGAATGTTCTTCAGAGTCTGCTAAGAGATCTCCAAGAGCATCTATTACCGGCTGCTTCCGGGCAATTCGCAGCTTGCGACATGGATATTGAATTGATGGAGGCATGGCTGCGTTTATTGCGATTATCGAAAGCGTCAAGAGATATTCCGGCTCTTGCACCAGCTTATGAGCGCGAAATCCTGTATCGCGTACTGATGGGACCACAAGGAGGGTATCTGAGGCAATTTGGTCAGCGGGAAAGTGATTTATCCAGGATATCCCAAATTGTAAAATGGTTTCGGAGTAATTTTATGAGGCCCATAGACATTGGTGAGCTGGCTTCGAAATCGGGGATGGCTATAAATACCTTTCACCGGCAGTTTAAACGGGCTACGGGGTTAAGTCCTATTCAATTTCAAAAGCAATTAAGGCTCCTGGAGGCCAGAAACCTCATTGCCTTCGAGGGCTATCCAGTAGCAAGTGCCGCATATCATGTTGGCTATCAAAGTCCCTCACAGTTCAGTAGAGAGTATTCCCGATTCTTCGGTGCATCTCCAGCACGTGACACGGAGAGCTTAAGACAAATTGAAAGCATGAGGGATTAGAAGGTCATGCCAAGAGCCAATTCCAGCTTAATAGAACGGCATGAAGAGCATAAGCAGCGCAGGGAGATGCATATTGCTGGCTTCAATCCGGTAACCTATGCTGCTGTCCTCAAGCCTTTTGCAGTGAACCGGCAAATGCAGGAATGCATCCCCTATGGTTCTCTCATCCAGACCGGCTGCTCTTACGATATTCTCCATAGAAACAAAGGAGTCAAAGTCATGCCTGGTCAACTGATATAATGCGAATAATACCGTTAATCTGTCAGCATCCGCATAGGCCCGAAGCACACCGTACAGGCTTAACAGTTGATCTGGAGCGAGTTCCCGTTTATCGGCGTGATCGGAAAAGAAGAGCATCCCTTGTCTGGCAATAGTAACTCCTTCCGGTTCGCTGCAAATAGAGGTTCCCCAAGTCTGCTGATCATACGTCTTATCGGGTCCCAGGGCAGGTAGCCCTTGTAACCATTGGATACGATGCCCTCATGCAGGTAGAAGGCTATCTGGCAGGCCAGCGTGAAACGCTCCTTGGCAGGGGTCTGTTCAAACAGAAGCTTGATGTCTTTCACTACACTCTGATCATTGATATCCGGGACACGGCCGAATAGAAAGTCAAGGCTGACTCCGAAATAATTAGCGATCTCGGGTAATAAAGCGGTATCCGGATAGCAAGCCCCGCTTTCCCATTTGGATACGGCTTGATTGGTTACACCGAAGACCTCCGCGAGCTCTTCTTGCGTCTTTCCCTTGTTCTTGCGCAGTTCCTGAAATTGCTTATGTATACCCGTTGTTTTCATTATGTGTTCCTCCTTTACGCTTGGTACGGAATCATTGTACATCCGGAGCCTAACGTTTGCCATATAGCGTTGCTTGGATATCCCTAAGGATTTTCCAACACTGGGTTGGAAAGAAGCGCAACTACGTCTTCGAACTGGTGCTCACAAATCTGTTAACCACTGTTAACATGCGTTAACGGCTGTGGTATAGTATAAGCATATCGGGCGTACAATGCTAAGAGAGCCGTGCGCTAACACGACTCTCTAGAGCAATAGCCGCTTTTAAGGGCGGTAGGCATCAACAACAGGATACGACAAATAGACCGCAAGCCTTTGTCGAGGGCGGTCTATTTGTGTGTATTGGACAGCAGCGCTACGATAAGCAAACCAAAGGTTAGCATCAGCATGATTGCTTCAAACACTGTCACAAGGCATCCCTCCCTTCTGAGAGAGGTAGCCGACCGACCCTTTTAAGCCTATTCTATTGCTCAATCAGTATAACATATCAAATGCCTCGGTATTTCCTGAATTTGGAGAATTTTTGACGTAAATGCGTATTTGAAATACACAAAGAGCAGCCCCCAATACGGGAGCTGCTCTTATTTGCGTTTGTCCTTATAGGATGCTGCCGGAACGCAGGCCTACAGCTTCTCTATCAGCTCAGTATAATAGCCGTTGCCATTCCGCTTATCCAGCTTCTCCGCTGTGGCCAGAGCTAACTGCTTGAAGTACTTCGCAAGCGAAGCTACGTCTTCGGATTGGCGCTCACACGGATGCCCAGCCGGAAGCTTGACCTGGAAGCGGATGGATTCCTCAGACAGACGGCGGAACATCTTGGCCGAATAAGCGTTGAAGATCATCTGATCGGCCGGGTTCTCATGATCGAGCGAGGATGCGATATACTCTTCGAAGACCTCCAGCGCCTTGACCGGATCGGTTAAGGTCAGGTAGCCAATATGCTCTCCCTGGTGATACAGGAAATCGCGGTTTCCTTTGACCAGCTTATAGCCTTTCTTCTGCAGCTTATCGGCTTCCTTCTGGCGGCCCAGCCGCAGGAGGGGGAACAGCACCTTCGTGATGGTCACATGAGGGACCTCGCCGCAGCTCATTTTCCCCTGAAGAATCGGTTCTGCCGCCTTAACGGTTGCTTCATCGTCTCCTTGCTTCGCCAGGAACTCGACCAATCCATGCTGCTCACAAGCTTCACAATCGCTCATCTCGTCCCGGTCCATGCTCTGGACAATCGCCCATTCGGCCTGTGAAGCTTCCAGCTCCCCGAAATCTTCGAGAATATTCGCCCGGTAATAGTGATAGGTCCGGCTGCTGTAGCCTTCGGCTTCGTAGCGGGTCTTCATATCCTCCAGCAGGTTCTCAATCTGAGTGCGGCTAATATCTGCAAAAGCGGTAATGCGGTCCAGCACCCACTTGTACGACCACATCAGACTGTAATCATCGAACCGGCCCGGGTTCTTGTCATACTGCCCCAGCTGCCAGGAAAAGGCGACCAGCGCCTTCATCGGATAGCCGTGGAAGCTGCCCAGCTCTACGATTTCGCTGCGGGCCTCATAGCCCTGGTCGATATCTCCTGCGGCATCGGCTACCCGTACCGCCTGCTCCAGCAGCGCAAGCTTAGCCTTGCCTCCGGGCAGGCCATAGGCTTCTTCCATCAGATCGTCAAAATCCATCTCGGTAAGGTTCATCTATTCGTCTCCTCCTGTGACTTGGTTAGCCGTCAATCCCCAATCAATGAATTGAATAATGCCCTGGTTCAACAGCGCGATCTCCTGGCGGTTCATCGGATAATGTCCCATTAATAGCGCATTGCAGTACAGCATCTCGACAATGGAGGGCAGCATCTTCTGGTTCGCCTGTTGAAAGGCCCGCCCGATGACAGGATTATTCAGGTTAAAGTAGAGTGTGGCGTATGCCGTCTCCTTAAGCGAAGCGCCCAAGCTGCCCAGCACGGAGGCCAGGGCATCGGTGCTCACTTCTTTGGTCGCTTCCATTACACGCCACTGGGCAGACTCTTCAGACAGCGTGTAGAGCACCGGAATCTCCTCTGGCTTAAAGCGGCGCAGCTGCACCTGGCAGCGGAACTTCTGAAGTACACTGTCTGCGAGTCTTACGGATTCATAGTAGTCCAGCCGCTCTTGAGGAGTGATATCGGTGAAGGATAACGACACCTCCTCCGGCAGCAGCCGTTCTGTCTGCACATCCGGGTCAATGAGCGGCAGCCTGGCCAGCAGCTCGGCATCATAAATATACCCGCCGTTCACCACCAGCATGGATTGGGCCGAAGCCACGTGGGTAATCTGGCGGTATTCGTCCAGCGTCGCCGTGAAGTACAGGGGAGGCTGCTGTTTCAGCTCACCAAGTGTCTTTCTGCCATACGTGCTCTCAAACGGTAACCACTCATGAATGATCGAATAGAACGACGAATCTTCCACCGCGAGCGCCTTCATCGATAAGGCGTGCAATGAAATGATCGATTGCAGGCGGTCCGGGTCGTACTCGGCCATCCGCATCAATTCCTGACGAATGGAGTTCCCTAGCTCTTCCCGCACCTGCTCCAGCTGGGCATTCTCGTAGAAATGCTCCCGGGAAGCGGTCGGCTGCAGCTCATCGGTCCAGATCAGACATTTCACGAAGAATGCCCAGTCCGGCAGGATATTGCTGGCAGCTTCGGAGACCAGCATGTGCTTCAGGTACACCCGGTGATTGCGTTTGGCATTCAGATTAACCGCGTGCGGCAGAATGAAGGCGATGCCTCCCGTCCGGCCCGAGGCGGTGTGCAGAGGGATGAAGTCACGGAATGTCTCCCCCAGCACCTGCTTACCGAAGGACAGCACCTCGTCACGATGCTTCCGGGCCAGCTGCGGATCTTTGACCCACGGCGGGGTCAACGGATTAATCAGGCGGGTGTTACGGTCAGACACCAGCTGGATCGGATAAGGCAGCAGAGCGCCGTAATGGAACAGCCCTTCCTGCAGATTGTTCTCCTCGAAGTAGGCTTCGGAGCCTTCTTTGCAACGCAAAAAAACCTTGGTACCAGGAGCATGTTGTCCCTCGAGCTTGCGGATCGTGTAGGTGCCGTCCGGCTTCCCGCGCCATTCCAGGGCAGGGCCGCCCTTGGCCGATTGGGTAACCATGACGATATCGTCACTCACCATGAAGCAGGACAACAGCCCGATGCCAAACCGGCCGATAAAAGAGGTATTGGTGGAGAGGAAGTCCTCACCCCGCTTGGAGGATTGTCCGATCATGGCCAGGAACTCATGAATCTCGGCCTCGTTTAACCCGATTCCGTTATCTTCGACCAATAAAGTCGCCCGGGTGGAGGTTCCGCTGACCTCGACATGAATCTTGCCTTCATATCCAGCAGGGGAATAGGCCTGCCGTGCAGTAATCGCGTCGATGCCATTCTGGAGCAGCTCTCTTAAGAATACCTTCGGGCTGCTATACAAATGGTTAGACAAAATGTTGATCATACCGCTTAAGTTCACCTGAAAGCGGTAGGTATCCCGGTTTTGGTTCTCCATCTTGATTCTCCTGTTCTGTAATCATTTTGATTATGCTTCATGCCAACAATCAGTTTCTATGTAGACAGAGACAACTCTATGTATTACCCAGAATCTGCATGAGGAGAAACATATATTCCCAAGCGTTCTCTATCATTGAAAAATAGACCGCGAACCTCTGACGGGAGGGCGGTCTATTTGCGTATACATGGGAATTAATATACCAGCACGCCCGCATCAAGCACGGACTTGTTCGCCACGGAATTACCAGATAGGAATACCTGTTGCAGGTTAGGCAGCTTACTTAGCAGCTCTATATTGGAAATCGCGTTGTTCTCCAGATGAAGCTCCTCGATGGCCTGCCACTTGCTCATGAAGGCCAGAGAAGCCAGGTTGTTGTCCTGCAGGGTGAAGGAACGCAGGGCAGTCAGGCCCGCGAAGTAAGGCATCACCTGGTCAACCTCACTAACGGAGTTGTTGTTCATGGAGAAGTATGGCCGGTCCAAGGTCAGATGCTCAAGCACACTATTCGTTGCTGCTGTCTGCTTGAAATTCAGGCGGCATTCCGAGCATACCAGCGTGTTCACCTGCTTCAGACGGAATAAGGCATCGCTCTCCATATACAGCGACGAGTCGAAGATGCTTAGCTTCTGTAGGCGGGGCAATTTGTCGAGGGCGGCGAGACCAGCCATTTCATCAACCCCCCAGAGGGACAGCTCTCCAAGCTCAGGGAATTTCTTCAGCTCAGCCATATTAAGCTCCCCGCTTCCGCCCCGGAGTGTCAGATCCGTTACCGCAGGGGCCTTCAGCCCGGAGAGGAAGGAAGCTGGGATTTCCACCCGTTTGACGCCCGGCAAAGTAAGGCTGTCTGGTTGCTCGTAATAACCGTCCAAGGTGAATTCCCGCAGCGAGGACAAGCTATTCACGGCCTTTACCGAGCCAAGCTGGCTTAAGGAAGCCAGGCGGAGCGAGGTAATAGAGGTTTTGCCGGCCAGACGCTCCAGGCTGGAGAAATTCACATTTTCGAGATCAAGCGTCTGCAGTGCAGGCATGTTCTGCAGGAAGTCGATCGACTTCACATTGGATAAATAGGAAAGCTTAAGCTCCTGGAGCCCGGTTAAGGCGTATAACGGCTGCAGATCTGTGGTTTCACTGTGATAGATAGCCAGAGAAGACAGCCCGGTCATGGACGATAACCACCCCAGGTCATTGACGAAGGTAAGGGACAGGGACTTCAGCGGCAGCTTATTAAGCAGATGCAAATCCGTTATAGACTCATCCACATAGGTAATGGATAGTGAGCTTAGATTGGGAAATTCCAGCAGCAGGGCCACTTCCTGATTACTGCGCAGCTGGGTGGACAGCTCCGTAATTTTAGATTTATCGCCGAAATAACCGGAGAAGGTGCTGAAGGATTCGTTGAAGGCGCCGCCATAGCTTTTTAATCCGGGCATATGGGCAAGCGTTGTCTGGTCCGCCTGGTTGATCTCGTAGGTATTCGTCAGGTTCAGTGCCGTCAGTCCCTTGAAGGCTTCGAAATCCCGTTGATCAATCCGCTGGGTATTCAGCCGCTTATCCTGAGTCACATAAGTGAGCTTCTCGGCCTGCGCATCACTGAACGGATCGGAGAAGCTGTAAGTGAACTGCCACTGGTCATTCTTCGAACGCTCCACAGTTAAATAACGCAATGAGGCCAATTCCTCCTCTGTCGGCATGGCAGAGCCTTTACCCAGGGTCTCCCGCAGGAAGGTGAGCAGGACCTCGCTTTCGGGCATCGTCCGTACAGACAGATTAGCCTTGGTTGACTGCTGCGGAGAGCTGAGGCTGTAATAGAAATAAGTACCGATGGCCCCGCCCAGCACCAGCAGCAGAATTAGCACAAGCCTAATGGGGATAGAGACGGAGACGGGTGGCTTCGGCGCGGCCTTGGGAGGGGGTGCCCCGTGATAATGATTAATGGTCTGATCCACATAGTAGACATTATTTTGCTTGAGCAGAAGCTCGGTCTGGCAATAAGGGCACTTGAGAATCGCGCCTTCCTTGTATTCAATTCTTCCGCTGCAATTGGGACAATTTAACGGGATAAATGCCACGGGCTCCGCCTCCTTCATGATGTGATGATGAAATTGCGCCGGTATCACTTGAATTAACTTATCGGAATTTACGTGAGTTACGCTGATTTGTTCCATTATTCTCTGGAGAGAAGCTGATAATTTGATTCTATATGAATAAATGCTCAGAACACAACAGTTGTTAAAAAGGAGAATCAAGCCGTTAAGATTAGGTTGACACCTGGGACGTTTTATATATATCATCTGATATATATCATTAGTTATGCATTTAATGCTCTATTTCAGGAGGAAGCCCGTGGCACCCAAAAAAAAGTACACCAAAGAACAAATCATCGATGCGGCGTTTGAGATTGCGAGGACTGAAGGATTAGATGCCGTGACCATCCGCAAGGTGGCGGAGAAGCTGGGAGGCTCCATCGCCCCCATCTATGTCAATTTCGAAGAGGCTGGTGAACTGGTGGAGGAAGTGTATCAGAGAACGCTTACGGTGAGCAGACAGATTCTGCTGGAGCAGAACTCCGGGCATCCGTTCCACGATATCGGGGTGGCCAGCATCCGTTTTGCCAGGGAGTATCCGGTGCTGTTCCGGGATCTGGTGATGAAGAAGGACGGTCAGGTGAAACACAATGAGGCAGAGACGCAAGGGTTCATTCAGATGATGCGAACGGACCCGGATCTGAATGGATTAACCGATGATGAACTGAGGATGATTTTGCTCAAGATGAAGATGTTCCAGGTCGGGATGAGTGTAATGGTTGCGAACGAATTGCTGCCGGACGATTATACGGAGGAACAGATGATTCAGCTATTGAACAGCGCGGCAGAGGATGTCATCAGCACAGCGAAGCGTAGCTCGGAGAAATCTTGAACCCGGAGGGGATGATCATATGACAGCAGGTAGAACAAATAAGCTTAGTCTTCTATTGTTCATCGTTATTGTGCTGGCCAGCGGCTGGATTGGGGTATGGGTGGATACGAAGCTGCCGGATCAGCCGGAAGGGAATTCGCTGGGAATGGGCGTATGGCTGATATTGCCGATGATCGCCATGCTCGTACTGCGGCTGGTGAACCGTGATTGGAAGGATATTGGCGTAAGGTTCAATTTTAGAGAAAATAGGAAGTGGTACGGTGCAGCCTTTGCCGTCTATCCGGTAATCATGGTTATTGTGGTGGGGCTTGCTCTGCTATTTAATAGCGCCAACGCTTCAGAGGTCGAACTACATACGATTCTGTCATTGGTTGGGATATCGCTCGCTGGCAGCTTTGTTAAGAACATCTTCGAGGAATTCGCCTGGCGCGGCTACCTGACTCCGAAGCTGATCGCGTTGAAGCTGAATGACTGGATGATCTATCTTGTGTCCGGTCTGGTCTGGGCGCTGTGGCATACGGCTTATTATCTGGTTTTCCTGCCGGATACTTACTTCGGGACAACCACGAGATGGGGCTATGTCATCATAGGATGTGTGCTGATGGTTGCTTGGTCCATCATGTATGTTGAAATCTATCGTCTTACACAATCGGTGTGGCCGTGTGTACTCATGCACGCAGTGGAGGATGGAGTGCCTACTTTGCTGGTATCGGTTGCGGGGATCATTACCTTCACGCCGGCAGGCGAACTGTGGTTTAGCCCGACGACCGGCGTGTTTACAACGATTCTGTTCATCGGATTCGGCTTATGGCTCAGATCTAGACGGTTGAAGCGCTTTGCAGATAGATAAACTTGGTGAAGTCCTGCGGCAGTTCGGGCGAATAGCGCTGATGTAAGGCAAATAGACCGCCTTCCCACTTACAGGAGGACGGTCTATTTAGCATCATTTACTTACTAGCAGGTTGCTTGTCTGTACCTTTCCCCGCGAACCTGACAAATACGAATAATCCAATCAGGACCACAACGATCCCCGACCAGAAGAACCAGAACGGAACGCCGAACCGGCCGGCCACTGGACCCGCCAGTGCAAGCCCGACCGGAGAAGACAAGAGTCCGATACTCGTCACGAAGGAGAGCACGCGCCCCAGGAGCTCAGGCTCATAAGACTTCTGGATCATCGCCATGTAAGGGCCGTTGAACAAGGGTGCTGCGGCACCCATCAGGAACGAGAGGATGGTAAAAGCAAGGAATGCCTCGCGCCCGGCCATCCCGCTCAGGACACAGGTGAGCCCAATCACAACCAGACTCACACTCATGTAGGTGGTGTCCTTCCACTTGGAGGCAAGCACTGACAGCAGCGCACCGCCAAGGATCATCCCCATCCCGAATACGGCCTCAATCAGGCTGGCACTGTAACCGCCGCGTCCGAAATGGGATAGCGTCATCAAGGGAAACAGCATCGCCAGCGGCATGAATACAACGCTGAAGACCGCCATGGCAACCGTTATCGTTACAATGGGCTTGTGTGACAGGAATGCTCTCCAGCCAAGAATGAACTCCTTGCGGAACGAAGGAGTCTCTACCATTTCCGGCTTCGGTTGATGAATCTGAACGAACAGAAGCATAAGGTTAGCGATTAAGGCACCTGCCACATCTAAAAGTAACACTGTTCCTAGTGAAGTAGCCGAGTATACCGCTATTCCAAGCGCTGGTCCAAGGACGCTGGAAGCGGAGAAGATGAGCTGGTTCCAGCCTGCCACCCGCGTGAGCTGGTCTTCCGGCGCAATCAGAGGAATCGCAGCCTGAAACGAAGGGGCATGGAAGGACGAAGCTGCCGAACGAATGAGCAGGATGGAATACACAATCCATAGGTTGGGCTCGCCCCATAGATAATAAGCACCCAGAATCAGACTGGTTAGTGCAATGGCGCTGTCCGCGGCGATCATGGTGAGCTTACGGTTCCACCGGTCCAGCCAGACACCAATGAACGGGCCTAAGAGCGCTTGCGGCAGGAACCCGGCCAGACCGGCAAGCATTAACACGGCGGCCGAACCCGTCGTCGCGGTCAAGTGCCAGATAATGGAGAATTGAACCATTGCAGAAGTTAGTATTGAGAAGATTTGCCCGCTGAAGATGAAGGCGAACGTCTTTTTCCATTGAATATTCATAAGTTTGTACCCTCCCTAATAAAGACAGACCCAAGTCCGCATAGGGGCTTGGGTCTGCAACAATTACATGATGGGACAGTGCGAAACCGGGCATAGTGAAATAAGCCGTAGCGGATCGCAACCGATGTCCTTAACGTAAATAGCAGCAGCTCAAAAAAAGCCCACACTTGGTGAGAAATCAGCTTTTGTTGGGCGTGCTTACCATATACGTGGAATCATCGGCTGCCATCCTCCTCAAATTTTATAGCCGAAGCTTATCATTGAAATCTTGGGGGTGTCAATAGGATCGGACCCGGTTCAATCATCAATGTATCCGTCTTCTCGTAAACAGCCAGCCGCCAGCCGCGAAAACTAGATAAAGCAGCAGGTTGAACCCGGTGCCAAGTAACAGAGAATCGCTCAGCAGCAAGGTGCGGAAGAAGGAGGCCACGTGAACCCGGAGCTCAGGGATTGCTGTTCCAACCGGAATGGCCGCAACAATCAGTATAGACAGCAGCCAGCCTGCGGGGGTGAAGAATCCCGAGACCAGCATACTCAGCAAAGCCATTACCATCAGGTAAAAGGCTGTTTGATACAGAAAAGAACCGGCAAAGCCATAGTCGTTCCAATGAAAGGCGGCGATCAGATCAATGGCGTTATCATAATTGTGAAAAACATGGACCTGCAAGGCGAGCCATAGGGAGTTCACCAAGGCGACGGCTGCCGCCCAGACGGCAAAAACGGCATGCATCCCCCTATAATATTGCACCCGGCTGGCGCCCAAATGAACAATTCGTTTGTAATAGCTCAGCGGCAGCGTGACGGCGAACAATGGCAATAGAAGAATAAGCATATTGCTCTCGGATAGACGGGAGGCACCCATCGTGTCTGTCAGGAGGGTAATCATAAGCTCTGTCGTCCGGCCAAGCACAATAATCATCGGAACCAGCCAGATATATAGTTTAAGCTGTCTGTAGGTTGCTTTTAAATGAACGGTCAACGCACTCAATCTAGAGACCTCCCTCGATCAAATACAGGAATAGCTTTTGCAGACTCAGCGCTTCAAGCGATATGTCCTGCTCACGGGCTAACCGTTTATCCTTGTCACTCAGCTTCTCGTAAAGAGCGGCCAGCGTACCTCTTCCATAGTCCTCGCGGTAGATTACCCGTTTGCCGGATGTATAAGAAGCTACAGCCTCCGAATGTCCCCGGATCAGATAAGCCGACTGGCGGCATTGCTCCATATCATCCTGAAGCAGGAGGGAGCCTGACTCAAGGATAATCATTCTCTCAGCGACCGGTGCGATCTCATCGATCAAATGCGTGGACAGCAGAATCGTGCGCGGATAATTGGCGTAATCCTCCATAAGTGCCTTGTAGAACAGTTCCCTCATCAACACATCAAGGCGTAGCACAGGCTCGTCGTATAAGGTTAACTGCGCCCGGCTGGCCAGTCCGATTACATTCTGGAGCAGCGACTGGTTACCGCTGGAGAGCTGCCGGATCTTCTGGTCCTTATCAATTAGAAAAAGGTCAAGCAGTTCGCGGGCATAAGACCCATCCCATCTGGGATAAAAAGCTGCGGCGATCTGCAAAGCTTCGATGACTCTCGCTCCCCCGAAGTGCTGGTAGTGATCGCGCACATAGCACAAGTCCTTCGGCAATTCTCCCCTGCGCAGCCGCCTCCCGCCAACCTCAATCGTACCGGAATCTGCCGCAATTCCACCCGCAATGGTATTCAGTAAAGTGGTTTTGCCGGCACCGTTTCGCCCGAGCAATGCGTAAATGACGCCTTCCTCCAGCTGTAGATCCAGCGCCCGCAGAGCCGGAGCAGAGCCGAAGGATTTGGTCAGATGGCCGCAAGCTAATGCTATACTCACGGATTTCAGTCCTTTCTCAGTTGTGTGATCATGTCAATGATATCTCCGGTGGTCAGCCCAAGCTTGTCGGCTTCGTTCAGCAGATCGGACAAGAGCTCTTTCGTAAACCGCTCTCTTCGTTTCAAGTGAATTTTCTCTTTGTCATCGGCCGCGACAAACATGCCCAGCCCTCTTTTTTTGTACAGGATCTCCTCATTAACCAATAAGCCAATCCCCTTAACCACAGTGGCCGGATTAATCTGAAACAGCTGGGAGAACTGGACAACCGAAAGAATCTGCTCGTCCACCTGAAACGTGCCGTTCAGAATATCATCCTCAATGATATGGGCGACTTGCTGGAATATCGGTAGATTATCGTCAAAAGTGATGGTCATGGCTTCACCATTCGTCCTCTAACATACTGAAGGCGTAAATAACAGCCCCAGTCATGCGGTTGTAGACCTTTCAGAGAAGCAGAGGGGATGGAAGCAGCAGTGAATAAGCTGATTGAGTTCAAGGATGTAGCCAAAGAGTATCAAGTTGGGGAGGTGACCATCCGGGCGCTTGACGGCGTAGACTTCTCCATATCCGAAGGGGAGTTCGTCGTTGTACTAGGAGCAAGCGGAGCAGGTAAAAGCACTATTCTTAACATTCTGGGAGGCATGGATGCGGCTACATCAGGCCAAGTTCTTGTGGGTGGCCAGGACATCACGAAATACAGCGAGAAGAAATTGACCCGCTACCGCGGGGAGAAGGTTGGCTTTGTGTTCCAGTTCTACAACCTTATCCCCAACTTGAATGCACTGGAGAATGTCGAATTTGCTGCTGAGGTGTGCAAGGATCATCTGGATGCCAAGGAGGTACTGCATAAGGTGGGGTTAAGCAGCCGGAACCGGAACTTCCCGTCCCAGCTATCCGGGGGCGAGCAGCAGCGGGTGGCGATCGCCAGAGCCGTTGCCAAGAATCCGCTGCTTCTGCTCTGTGATGAACCCACCGGGGCACTTGATTATGTGACGGGCAAAGCCGTATTGAAGCTTCTGGAGGACTTGAACAGGGAGACGCACAAATGCGTCGTGCTGGTCACGCATAATTCGGCGATTGCCCAGATGGCGGACAAGATCATTAAAGTGAAGAGCGGCAGAATTGAAAGTATTACGATGAATGAACACAGACAAAGTGCTGAAGGGATTGAGTGGTGAGATGAAGCTTCTATTCAAGCTGTTCCGGGATATCAGGCAGTCGCCCGGCCAGTTTTTCTCCTTCGTGCTGATTGTCGCAGTAGGTGCTTTTTTCTATACAGGGCTGGCGACCTTAAGCAATCATTTGAATGATTATACCAAGGCTTATTTTGCAGAACACGCATTAAGCGATTTGAATCTCTATTACACCAAGCTCCCGCCGGAGAGGATCGCGCCGCTCAGCCAAGTGGAGGGCATCCGTAAGCTGGAAGGGCGGTATACCTTCAATGCCACAGAGACATTTGACGGTTACCGTTCTACACTTAGGATTCACTCCATCCCTGTGAATAATGAAATCAACACGCTGGCGATGCTGGAGGGAGGACTTCCGTCCGGGGCCAACGAGATTGTACTGGATTCCCGTTATGCCGCCGAGCATGACTACGGGGTTGGGGATCACGTGACGGTCCGCGTTCAAGACCAAGAACTGACCTTCAGGATCAGCGGCTTAGGGGAGAATGTGGAGCACGCCAAAAAGAATGAAACACAGGATCATAAGCATGAGGGCGTTGCTTACGTCAGCGAGGCCTCTATCCCTGAGGTTGCAGGCGCTTTGGTCTATAATGAACTGCTGGTAGATGCCAAGGAAGGCTACGATGTGGATCAAATCGGCAAGTCTATAGAAGAGAAATCCCAAGGGCTGCAATATCTGGGCCAAGAGAGCAAGGAACGCTCATTCAGCTATTCGCGCCTGAAGGCTACGCTCCATAATAACGGGTTAATGAGCAAGGTCATTCCGCTGGTGCTCTTCCTGATCGAAGCGATTATCTTATTCCTGGCCATGTCCAGAATAATTGATTCCCAGCGGAATCAGGTGGGCATCATGAAGGCACTCGGTGTGAGCCGGAGCAGCATCATGCTTCATTATATGGGCTATCCCGTGCTGGTTGGCGTAGCAGGTTCGATTCTGGGATATATCCTGTCTGCGGCTGTATTTGTGCCCCTTATCGCGGTATCGAATGCCAGGTCCTTCACTCTGCCGGGCATACAATTTGACCTGTCGGTTGGATTGATCTTTCCGCCCATGCTCGTCTCCAGCCTGTTCGGGATGTTCGCTTGTTATTTCAGCGGAAGAAGCCTGTTGAAGGAAAGTGCGTCACGGGCCATGCGCCCCAAGCCGCCCAAATCCATACAACCTATACTCATTGAGAGAATTCCGGGGCTCTGGGGACGGCTGCCGTACAGGTACAAGCTGATTTTGCGGAATATTTTTCTGAACAAGGTTAAGGTGCTGGCAAGCTCGGCCGGAGTGATGGTCAGTACAGTGCTGCTAATAACCGCTTTCGGCACCCAAGCCTCCCTGCAAAAGGTAGCCGGCCAGTTCCGGCAAGTGTACACCTATGACCTTCGTGTCGATTATAAAGCGGGAGAAGTCTTGGCCGGGCAGCCTCTTCCTTCAGGCATCAAGAGCCATTATGCGTTGTCCGCCTTCCCCATTGAACTGAACAAGAACCAGCAGTCCGAAAAAGCGGAGCTGATCGTCACGGAGCGGGATAACCGGCTCATTCATTTCTATGATGACAAAGACCATCCGCTGCATCTGGAGGACCATGGCGTATTGGTGCCCAAATCATACGCGGACCATTACAGTATTGCGGAAGGGGATACCCTAAACATTGCATTTGCGGCGCCTGAGCTGGGGAACAAGGCGGTAGAGATGAAGGTGCTCGGTATTTCTACACAATATTCAAGCCCGGCCTTTTATATCACGCCAGACTATTTGGCAAGCTTCGGGATCGTGTACAAACCGTCCGCCCTGCTGGTGGAAGCTGATTCTCCGGGAGCTCTAACCGGTATTCGGAGCGGGTTCGGGAAAGATCCAAGGGTGGAAGCTATCTCAGGCAAGGAGGAGCTGGAGAAGGAAGGCCGTTATATTTTGCAGCAGAACAGCTTTGTCTTTATTATGTTTATTGTCTGCGCGGTGATCCTGTCCTTTGGCGCGATCTACACGATCTCGTCGATCAATATGTATGAGAGGAACCGCGAGCTGGCGACGCTCAAGGTATTAGGCTATTACAGGAGTCAGATCAACCGGCTTATTTTCCGGGAAAATATAATAATCACCACAGTGGCCGTCATGGCCGCCCTGCCGATCTGCGGCTATGTGTATGCACTGGTCGTAAAAGCATTATCCAGCACTCACCAGCAGATCCCGGATCAATTAGGCATTGCCAGCCTCCTGATGTCGGTGGTGGTTGCGTTCGCGCTTACCCTTATGGCTAACCTGCTGCTTAGACGCAAGGTGACCCGGATCAACATGATCGAATCGCTTAAGGGGCTGGAATAGCGGCGGGGTGGCTGCGCCTTTATCCTGTTTCCGCATCTTCAGCCTAGTGTGCTATATTGGGAATAATGAAGCGGATACAGGGGGCTGGAGGATGTTCTTTTTCATAGTAATGCTTGTAGGTTTCGGTGTGTTCACAGCGCTTGCCTATATATTCAATGCGAAGCATAAGCTCGTGATGCCGCTTATCAGCGCGGTGGCGGTCAGTATGCTGGTCCAGGTGCTGGAGCAATTCTATATGAGCAGCATTATTGTCGTGACGTTCATTCTGTATTTCATCATAAGCAGCATCAGGACCTTCAAGCATGAACAGTTCCAGTTGATGGTAGCTATCTTGTTCAGCACATCTATTGTAACTCTGATCCTAACCTCAACCTACTTCAAGCAGCCTGTGGTTCCCTCCGAAGCGGAGATGGTCAGGGTGATGTTCATCTATTACCCGCTGCTGATTCTATTTATCTCCTGTTATGTCTACATGCTGCTTAGCGTGTTCAATTTCAAGCTGCTGCAGTCCGGGAACCCGCTCGGGTATATGATGGGCAAGGTGCGCGGCTTCAGGCGTATGGTCCGTCTGCTGTGGATCGCTTCGCGCAAAGGGCTGAATCATCTGCTCCAGCAGGATCATGCGAAGCTGCCGCAGGTGATTGCTGCCATTCTGGATAACATGGGCGGGGTCTTCGTGAAGTTCGGGCAGGTCTTATCGACCAAAAAAGATATGCTCCCGGCACAATACATCGAAGCGTTCTCCAGCCTGCATGACCAGGTCAAGCCGCTCAGCCGGAAGGAGCTGAAGGAGATCATCGACAGCCGGATCGGCGATCTGGAGGAGACGTATGAAGATTTCGGGATGCAGCCTATCGCAGCCGCTTCGATCGGTCAGGTGCATCTGGCGCGGCTGAAGTCCACAGGCGAGAAGGTAGTTGTCAAAATCCTGCGTCCGGATGTGAAGCAGAAGATGAGCGTGGATCTGGATTTATTAATCCAATTCGTGAGCCGGCTCTCCGAGCGCTCCCCCAAAATCCAAAGACTCGGCTTAGTTCAGCTTGCCCAAGGCTTCAAAACGAATCTGATCGAAGAGACAGACTTTGATATTGAAGCGCTGAATACCAACCTGCTGCGCCAAGCGTTCAAGGAACACGATATTCCGATCCAAGTGCCGAAGATCTACGCCGAGTACTCGACCAAGCAGATTCTGACCATGGAATATATTGAAGGGCACCGGTTCACCCGAAAGGTTACAAATGAAGTATCGGAAATGATTATGCATGCCTTCCTGCAGCAGATTCTGATGATCGGTATCTTCCACGCCGACCCGCATCCCGGCAATCTGATGCTGACCCAGGACGGGAAGGTTGCGCTGATTGACTTCGGTTCCGTGGGGTATCTGACGGAGGAGGAGCGGGCCGGGATGCTCCACTTCCTGATGGGCTACAGCCGGAAGGAGACGAAGCAGATGGCCCAGGGCCTGGCCGGGGTCTGTGAAGAAGGGGAGCTGCTGGATGTGCGGATGATCGAGCGGCGCCTCGGCAGACTTTTGTCCGAAGCCTCGTTCTCGCCTGATCCTACCAGTGTCATGATGAGACGGCTGATGTCGATGATTACCGAGTTGGGCATGTCCTTGAAGCCGACGGTGGCCGGGGCCTTCCGGGCGATTATCACCCTGGACGGGACCTTGTCCTCTGTGGATGAGTCGTACTCCTTATCGGCAGCGAGCCAGTCCTTCGCAGACCAGATGGATACGGGAGAGATCGTCAAGGAGCAGCTAAGCAAGGTGAAGGGGCGGCTGGAGGATTATATCCCGAAGCTGCTGGAGCTGCCGCTGCTGAAGGAGAACCGGATCACTCTGGCGCGTGAGGACAATCATAGTCTGACGGATTTCATCGGGACGCTGACGGTTGGGATGTTCACCGTGATCTGTATGTCCGTTATGCTGGCAAGTTTCTGGGTGCAGGGGGAGATCATGCGGTTCGTCCTGGCTCCCTTATCAATGTCAGGATTCGGCACGGGGATGATTATCCTGATGATGTCTGTGATTAAGCAGCTGAAACCCAAGAGTTAACGGAGGGCAGAAGAGATTATGGCGGGTGTATTCAGTGAACCTTTTTATCTGAGAATCTGGTTCTATCATCCGAACTTCATCCAGTCGCAGATTGTGGTCGCCTTCCGGGAGGGGCTGCATTTCTACGATAATACCTTCGAGACCGGCAGCGGGAGCCAGGTGTTCCCCTGGGATCTGTACGGGACAGTGCACGGTCTTGAGGATTTCATCTGGGAGCCTGCCACTGAACCGGAGCCTTACTGTCTGCCCGGACAGGCAGAGATATGATATAATTTAGCTTTATTATGGCCGGATAAGGGATTATCCTGGCGCACATAGAGAGGTACTTCATATGATAAATAATTTCTGGCGTGAATTGCCACGCCCTTTCTTTATACTGGCCCCGATGGAGGATGTGACGGATGTGGTGTTTCGTCATGTGGTGAGCGCGGCGGGCCGGCCGGATGTGTTTTTTACGGAGTTCGTGAATACAGAGAGCTATGCTCACCCGGAGGGGAAGCAGGCGGTGCGGGGGCGGTTAACCTTCACCGAGGATGAACAGCCGATGGTCGCGCACATCTGGGGGGACAAGCCGGAGTATTTCCGGAAGATGAGCATCAGTATGGCCGAAGAAGGCTTCAAGGGCATCGATCTGAACATGGGTTGTCCTGTAGCAAATGTAGCTGAGAACGGGAAGGGCAGCGGCTTGATCTGCCGTCCGGAGACCGCAGCGGAGATCATTCAGGCGGCGAAGGCCGGAGGACTGCCCGTCAGCGTCAAGACCCGGCTCGGATTCAGCAGCGTGGACGAATGGCGGGGCTGGTTGACTCATATTTTGCAGCAGGATATTGTGAATCTGTCCATCCATCTGCGTACGCGGGAGGAAATGAGTAAGGTGGATGCCCACTGGGAGCTGATTCCTGAGATTAAAAAGCTGCGGGATGAGATCGCGCCGGATACCCTGCTGACGATTAACGGTGACATTGCGGACCGGGAGACTGGCCTTAAGCTGGCCGCAGAGTATGGGGTGGACGGGATTATGATCGGGCGCGGGATTTTTCAGAATCCGTATGCGTTCGAGCAGGAGCCGAGGGAGCATAGCAGCAAGGAGCTCATGGATCTGCTACGGCTGCATCTGGATCTCCATGACCACTATTCGGCGCTGGAATCCCGTTCCTTCAAGCCGCTGCCCCGTTTCTTCAAAATCTACGTCCGCGGCTTCCGCGGCGCCAGTGAACTCAGAAATAATCTAATGAACACCAAGTCCACCCGCGAGGTTCGTGCGCTGCTGGATGAATTCGCAGCCAAGGAACAAGACGGGGCGGAGGAGCTTGGGGATTCGAGGGAGGGCGTATGAGAAAATTTATTATTTTCGGAGCAAGCAAGGGCTTAGGAGAGGCCTTCGTCAAGGCGCTGCCGGTGCCGGGCGATCAGGTCTGGGTGGTCTCCAGAACGTATCCGGACAGCATGAAGCTGGAGGATGGAGTGCAGCGGACCTGGATTGAGGCCGACTTGGCGAAGCCGGATGCTGCGGGGCGAATTGCAGAATCATTGAACGGCGTTACCCTGGACGTATTCATCTATAATGTTGGCGTCTGGGAGAGCAAGGGCTTCAGCGCTGACTATGATTTTGAACAGGACGACCCGGCTGAGATTGCCAGCATCATTAACATCAATGTGACTGCGGCGATTACGTGCATCCAGAAGCTTTTACCGAATCTGAAGCAGTCTGAGCATGCCAACCTCTTCTTGATCGGTTCTACGGCAGGCCTGGATCATAATGACTACACCCAGGTCTCGTTCGCCGCGTCCAAGTTCGGTCTGCGCGGGATTGCCAATGCGGTGAGGGAGCATGTGAAGCCGTACGGCATCGGTGTGACTGTCATCAATCCCGGGGAGATTGCTACCCAGATTCCGCTGGAGGCGGGGGCTGAGCCTGTCTTGTCCGCCTATAACGGTGCACAGATCCCGCTTCAGGATATCGTATCCCTGGTGCAATGCGTCATGAACCTGTCCAAGGCTTCTTGTGTAAAAGAGATTAACATTCCTGCGATGCTGGACTCGAATGCGTAGGGATGAAGGATGTTGCGCGGTTAGAAGAGCTTCGGGGGCCCATAGAAGCAGGCGGGCAGCTGACGCCAAGAGACCTGGTGCGTAAATATGGCGGGGCCGCAAGATTGATAGACGATAACCGCAATTATTACGCAGTGGCTCAGACAATCGGCAGGTAAGGGGGAGGAGCATGAGCTATAAAAGCTCAGATGGTGGAGCAGGTGAGGACCGTTGAACAGAATAAGTATAATCTCCTTAACCTTCATAAATCATATAGACAATATCATAAAGCTGTAAATGAACTGGTAAGTGAAGAATATTGGGCATCGATCAGCGGCGAGATTGTATTCGGATATGATGCTGCAATATACACCCGGGATGATCTGGCGAATATGCTGCAAGAGGAGTACGACATACTCAAAGAGCGTATGCTTCATATCCTTCGTGGAGCGGAAATGGATAAGCTTAGTGCAACGGTTCGCATAGAGCAAGATAAATTCACTTATGGAAGCGGGCAGACCGCAGAGTTAAGAGAAGACGGGATCAAGGGTCTCAATTATCAAGCCCATGGTGGCAAGGATATCGGTTATCCGACAGTGATCGTGTTGCCTGGAACCTCAGATTCATCCTAACAAGTCCAACCCGAAGAAAGCACTCTTTTTGGGTGCTTTTTGGGGCCGTCACTCTTTCATCAGGCCTATGGCTTGCCTTAGGTTTGCGGAGAATCAGACTTAATAGAATGCCAGCAGCCGCGATCCGCGCGGTCAAGGGGAGAGAGGTTTTAGAGTGGAGCATCTGTCACAGTATACTTACGTTCAATCGATCGCAAAAGCTACTATAAGTCAATTGCGAGGGATAATTAAAGAAGGCATCACAGAAAAGGAAATCGTCTATAGAACCGAAGAGATTATGAGAGATAAGGGGATTCATAGTTTTTGGTATCATGGTGTAGGGGCATTTGTTCACGTTGGGAAGAGAACAATTAGGTCCGAGTCGGGTAAGGAGTATAAGCCTTCGGATACATTTGTCCGCAGAAATGATATCGTGACCATAGATCTTAGTCCAGAGATTAACGCCTATTGGGGAGACTATGCACGAACACTAATAGTGATTGATGGAAAAGTAATTGCCGAAGACGCACTTGCACATACCAATAATGAATCTGCACTAGAATTTTCACATGGAATTAACGCCGAAAAGGAGCTCCATAACAAATTTATTGATTTTGTAAGACCGGGCATGACTTTTGAAGAAGTCTACTTATATATGAATGAGGTTATCCAACAACTTGGTTACATTAATCTTGATTTTTCCGGAAATTTGGGGCATACCATCGAATTCGATAAAGATCACAGAAAATACTTTGAGTCCGGGAATAAGATGAAGCTTAGTGAAGGATCACTATTTACATTTGAGCCGCATATTAAGCACAGAAATGGATTGTACGGTTTTAAACGGGAGAATATTTATTATTTCCGTGATGGAAAATTACTTATTTTATAAGAACGTACGGATATATGCATAAGAGGATACGTACACAATGTCCAAGGCTTCCTGTTTGAAGGAAATCATTATTCCGGCGATGCTGGACTCGAATGCGTAGGGATGAAGGAGTAATGGAGGTGAGCCTTATGAAATTGAAATTTATAATACCGTTTCTTGTTTTCATCATGGCCTCAGTAGACTGTATTTCAGTCTCCAGTGTGAGTGCAGCGACACCAACCACGTATGGCTCCGTTATTGTAGACGGGAAGCCACTTGGCTTCGATGATAAGCCCATCATCATCAATGGGAACACGATGGTACCGTTTCGTAAAATATTTGAAGCCTTAAATATGAATGTCCAATGGGATTCCAAAACCGGAAATGTTACGGCCCAAACCACAGGGATAACGATTAAAATGACAGTGGATAGCCTTAAGGCCAATGCCAATGGCAAAGAATTCACTTTAACTCAAACGCCATTTAATACACCTGAAGGCACGGTTTATGTGAACCTCCGTTGTATTAGTCAAGCCGTAGGGGCAACTATAAGCTGGGATAATGTGAAGAAGATTGCAACTATAGACACTAAATAAACTCCGTGTAATCGTACAGAAAGAATATAATCTTATGTGATAGTAAATAGGCCGATTCCTTTACCGGGGCGGTCTATTTAGGTTCCTGAATTCCGATAACTTATATTACATTGTTAGATATCCCCAACTCGTAATACTTCCGCCATGTACTTTGGTCCCCCGATAAGCGAATATAGACACAGAAGCTTAAGTGGGCATGGAGGATGCCGCAGTACCATCGCGGTGATCCCGATTATAGGAGGTTGAACGATAATGGCTTATCAGAATATTGACGGTGTGCGGGTCTGGGGGAAGCCGGACGAAGGAGCCCTGGTGCAGGCCCGGATGTGTGCGGAGAACGGAAATGTGGTGCAGACTCTGCTGATGGCGGATCATCATAAAGGCTACAGCCAGCCGATCGGCGGGGTAGTCGTGTACGATGGACAGATCTCTCCGTCTGGCGTGGGTTACGATATCGGATGCGGGAATAAGGCGGTGCGGACCGGCTTGAAGATAGAGGAGCTGCGGCCGCGGCTCTCAGGAATCATGGACGAGATTGCCCGCAGAATCTCCTTCGGCATAGGCCGGATCAATAATGAGCGGGTGGACCACGAGCTGTTCGACGACCCGGATTGGGCGGTGTTCAAGGCGGTGGGCAGCGGAGTACATGATAAGCTGAAGGTCCTGGGGCAGAATCAGCTGGGTACCGTCGGCAGCGGCAACCACTTCGTAGACATACTAGAAGAAGACGCAACCGGCCGGGTATGGATCGCCAACCATTTCGGCAGCAGGGGGTTCGGGCATAAGACGGCGAGCGGATTTCTTAACCTGGCGGCAGGCAGAGACTTCCTGGCGAATGCCCCCGGGGAAAAGATGGATCAGCCGCCCGTACTGCTCGACCTGAACAGTGAGCTGGGCGATATGTATTACAGAGCCATGAAGCTGGCCGGTCGCTATGCTTATGCGGGAAGAGACTATGTCATCGAGCAGGTCTTGGCGATTCTGGGGACAGAGGCGGACCTGGAAGTGCATAACCATCATAACTATGCCTGGAAAGAGACACATAACGGCCAGGAAGTCATCGTCGTCCGCAAAGGGGCTACCCCATCCGCACCCGGCCAGATGGGCTTCATTGGCGGCAGCATGGGAGACATCTCCGTAATCGTCCGGGGGAAGGACAGTGAGGAGAACCGGGAGGCTTATTACAGCACCGTTCATGGAGCGGGCCGAATCATGAGCCGGACCCAGGCTGCGGGCCGGATGAACTATAAAACCCGTACCCGCAGCGGCGGTCAAATTACGACAGCGCAAATGCTGGAGGCGGTCCGGCAGTTCGGCGTAGTGCTGCGCGGCGCGGGGACGGACGAGAGTCCTTTTGTCTACCGGAAGCTGCAAGATGTGTTGGACGCGCACGCCGGGACCCTTGAGGTTATGCATGTGCTGAAGCCGGTGGGCGTATGTATGGCCGGCGCGGATGAGTTCGATCCGTATAAGGATTGAGAGGGATAATCCATCACGAAGTCTCCCAGGCGGGCAACAAGGACGGGAAGTATGGTAACATAGAACTTCTGGAAGAGGCCGACAGGCCTTTTCCCATTTTCAAGATGGAGGGATTACATGTCCTGGAGCAAACTCAAGCAACAACTGGAGGGCTTCCTCAGCCCATCCTTAGAAGGACGGGTAGAGTACCGGGCGCCCGCTTACCGCTATTCGCCTGATAAATCAGGCACCTGTTATATTACGGTGGACAAGAAGAACATTCTCAGCATGACTGATAAGTCCAGCCCTATCCGCTGGTACTCGTCCGAGCTGGAGGTCAAGAATGACCCGGAGCTCCATATTTCCGTCACCAATGAAGACATTGAAGCAGTCAGACTGACGGCCAAGGGGCCCATCCCTGAGGATCGCCTAATCATCATGGCCCGAAGCCGCTTAACCACCGAACACGCCAAAGCATTAATGTTGGCCCAGGCTGCCCTGACGAAATCGAATTTCATTGTGGTGGCGAATAAATTCCTGGTTACTCCTATCGGGGAGAGCCTGGAGAGCAGTGATATAGTACTGAATATCCTGGCTCTGATGGACCGGAGAGTCGGGCGGAAGCGGATCGAGGGGATGGGCGTGAAGATGCAGCGGAAGCATCCGGCGGTGGAGTATTTCTATGATCTGCGGCGCGGGGCACGATGATTGTGTTATAGCGGCAGCCGTTAGCGCGATTCGCCTGGTTCAGCGCTTGCCGGCAACCAGCATATATCCGGCCCCCCGGACGGTGATGATCAGCTCGGGATGAACAGGATCGTCCTCGATTTTTTTGCGCAGATTACTGATGTGGACCGCCACTGTTCGCGTATCCTCCAGACTCTTCATCCCCCAGATGAGGTGAAACAGCGTGTCGGCAGTGACCACTTGATTCACGTTCTGTGCCATGTAGGAGAGCAGGCTGAATTCTTTTTTCGACAAAAAAATCGTTCTGCGGCCCATATGGACAGACTGTGCATAGAAATCCAGCGTTAGTCCCGGCAGCTCCAGCAGCTGTTCCCTTCTGCCCGTGGATACCCTGCGGAGATGGGCCTTGATCTTGGCCATGAGTACGCCCGGACTGAACGGCTTGGTCACATAATCATCTCCGCCATAGGACAAGGCGCTGATCTTCACCTCATCCTCCTCTTGACTGCTTAGGAACACAATCGGGGCATTCGTGTAATTTCGTGCGTTCTTGCACCAGTCAATGCCGTTCTCATTCGCCAGCAGCACATCCAGCACAATCAGATCCGGGTTAAATGACGCCAGCAGCAGCATAGCATCGGCCCCGCTGTGGCAAGATGAGGACTCGAAGCCTTCCCGCTGGCAGTATAGCTGAACAATCTCACAGATATGGGGATCGTCGTCGACGATCATAATTCGGTATGTGTCCATTCTATTGTCACTCTCCTGCTTCCTGAATCAATGGCAATATGACCTGGAAAATCGACCCCGTCTTCCCGTCGCTCTCCGCCCGGACACTCCCGCCATGCGCTTGAACAATTTCCCTGCATATCGCCAGCCCCAGCCCGCTACCTTCTACGCCCATGTCCAGCCCCGGCCGGTCCACCCGGTAATTGCGGTCAAAGATCTGCTCCAGCTGCTCTGGAGGAATACCCATGCCGGAGTCTTGTACGCTGATGACCGCACACCGCGTATCGTTCACTTCGTCCACGGCCAACGTAAGGCGCACTAGCCCGCCGCCAGGCGTGAACTTCATCGCGTTCGACACCAGATTGAATAACGCCTGTCCTAAGCGTTGCGTATCGATCCGGGCAACGGGCAGGTCAGCGATTGGGTCTGCTGTATCCCCGATGTCCAGATCGAAATCCAGCCCCGCATCCCGCACCACCAGCTCATATTGTTCATAGAAGCCGTCCAGGAACGGAATGACCTGTACCGGCTCCATCCGGTATTCCACTTGCCCTGTCTCCAGATGCGACAAGAAGCTCAGCTCCCCGATCATGCGGTTAATCCTTATCGTGTTATCGCGGATATACTGCAGGTACTGTTCATTGCGCTCCGGCTTCACCCTGTCCATCACCGCCTCGACATAACCCAGCATACTGGACAGCGGCATCCGCAGATCGTGCGTAATATAGGCTAGCAGCTTCTTCCTGCCTTCTTCGGAGTGCAGTAACCGCTCATACGACAGGCGGAGATCTTCGTGGGCTGCGGATAAGGCATGGGTGCGCTCCAGCACAATCTGCTCCAGATTGGCATTCATCCCGGTCAGCTTGAGATTGGCCTCCTGCAGCTCCCGCGCGATCCGCTCTTCATTCGTTGCCGCCCGCGTGAATCTTGAAGAGAGCAGCAGCATCTGGGCAACCGTGAAGATGAGGAGCCCGAACGGCGAGCTGTTCCCGATGGGGGACCATTCGTTATAATAGAGGAAATCGTTAATCACCGTAGCCAGAGCCACCACCGACACCAGCAGGAAGATCAGCGCTCCCTCCATCCGCCGCAAGGCCGCATGAGCCAGTCCGACCATCAGATATACCATATGGAGAACCACGACCACACCGATCAGCACCAGCATCCGGGAATAGACGAGGGCAGGGGTCACCATAACCACCAGACAGAGTGCGCCAGTGACGATCCGGCTGCCATAGCGGAACCACCGCGACACGTAATCCGGGAAAATGCACTCAAAATACATCGTGATCACCCATCCGCCGAGGCAGAGGATCAGATACTCCAGCTTGAACTGCAATTCCCACGGAAAATGAGGCAGCCACTGGGTAAGCATCAGCTCGCCGTTCAGCAGGGAGCGGATAGTGAACATCACAGTGAACAGACCGAAGTATAGCGGGGCCCGGTCCTTACGCCGCAGCATGAACAGCAGCAGATGATACACGCCGATCACCAGCAGGCTGGCCGTGATGAACATATCCGCAGCAATCTTCAGATGGGTCCGGACCGTTAACACATTACTGCCGCCCAGCTCAATATTCTTAGTGATGCCGCCCCGCTTATGATGGAAGTTCGCTACTTGCATAACCAGCTCCACCGTGTCGCCTTCAGGCTGGAAGAACACCAGTCTCGTCGCCAGACTCGGCGTCATGCCCTTCTTGTCCTGATCGACCACACCGACCTCTGTCAGCAGCTCTCCATTCACCCACAATTTATACGCATGAAAAATAGTAGGCAGCCGCAGAGCCAGCTGCTCCTTGCTATCCTGCTCACTAAGCCGGATCACCAGCCGGAAGGTGGCATAGCCTTCGCCCTTCAGCGCTTGACCGTCCAGCGGGTAGCCCAGCCAGGAGCTGGGGATGTTGATATACCGGTCCTGGTCGGCTGGTTCCCCGTCTGCGATCAGGCTTCGTATATCCTCGGGCGAGAGCAGCTTGTGCCAATAGAAGGCCCATTCTCCCTGTAACTTCAGCGGATTCATCCGGATAGAGGTATGCGTGAGATCCAGAAGGCCTTCCTTGCTTCGAGGCTTAGGGGCATCCGGCGTTGCAGACAGGATGGGATAGCTTGCGATCAGCCCGATAACTACGACCACAGCGATATGTAACCAGATATTACGAGAACCGGACCTTAGTATACCCCTCATCATGAAGCCGACCCCAATCTACAAAATTCGTCATTCTTAAGCTCATTGCCTTAATGATAGCATCATTGCCGAAAATTGTGTGAAATTGCACTATTTAAAGTTTTCTTTTCTTTCATGAACAGGCTGAATTCCTGTGAAGAATGCGAGGCAAGTTGACATGAATGTAGAAAATTGTAAGTTTTTCGGGGTGATTAAAAACTACAAAAATGTTGGAATGAATTACAAAATCGGTAATAAAATATACTACCCTGATGGATGGCCCCCTGGAGGGCTCTTTTTAAAAGATAAGAATTTATATGCTTCCCGCTATAATGATCCTTATCTTTCTCGCTGAAACGGTACCGTCCTTTATAAGGACGGCAATGCCGTTTCCGCTTGGTGTTATGTTTTGGGGCTTTGTGGGGTTATTTTATGAGGGCAAACGATCTAAGGAGGCTTGACTATTGTATACCAAAGTGTCAGCTAGAGCTGTATCCCTGTTGGCCGCATTCGCATTACTGCTCTCCGTGTTCTTCACTGCCTTACCGAATGCAAATGCAGCCGCGAGAGGAGCGTGGTCGCCGAACACGGCCTATGCGGTGAATGACACCGTAACCTATGGCGGAGGTACATATACCTGTCTTCAGGCGCATACGTCCCTGACCGGCTGGGAGCCGCCGAATGTTCCTGCACTATGGAAAAGCGGCAGCACCACCACACCGACACCCACGCCCACGCCCACAACGCCACCAGCTACGAACGGAGCCATCTTCTATGCAGACAGGGACTATGGCGGCAAGGCCGTCACCCTGGGAACAGGCAATTATGTGCTGTCCCAGCTGAACAATGCGGGTATTCCGAATGACTGGATGTCCTCGCTCAAGGTACCGAATGGCTGGACGGTGGAAGTGTATGCCGACGATAACTTCAGCGGCACGAAGTGGATCTATACATCAAGCTCCTCCTGGGTCGGCGACAGTGTGAATGACAAGATGTCTTCGGTCAAAATCTACACCGGTTCGCCGCCCGCAACCGGCGTCACCCGCCCCTCCGAGGTGCCCAGCCAGATCTGGACGTATGCCATGAATGTGGACAATAAATTCGGCAAAGGCGGAGATTTCGCTCTACTCCTGAGCGCGGTGATCAAGAAGGAGAGCAGCTTCGGAGCAGGCCTGCCCGGCAGTCCATCCGCCGGTGACGGCTTGATGCAGGTCGAACCGAATACACGCGCCGCGTATGCCTCCCAATTCAGCGCCAAATTCGGCCGCACGTATAATCACAGCAGCGAACAGGATCAGGTAGCTCTAGGCGGATTGATTCTCGATGAGAAGATCGCAAGATTCGGCAATATCTACAACGGACTCTTACATTACAACGGGGGCGACAACTGGTATCCAGGCGCTACCGATTCCTACGGCCGCCCGATTCTGGCGGATCAGTATGCGAATGCCGTATACGCGACGTATAAGGGGTATGGCGGCAAGAACTAATACAGCGTCAGGTTTAATTATCATGCCCGCTGCATATTTTAATTCCTTACTTACTCCCTGCATCTTATCGGGCACGGCAACCCTCAGCAAGCGATGAGTTAGAAGAATTATATAGAAGAAACAGAGGACGCCCGGGTTCACCTGCGGCGTCTTTGCCGCGCGGACAGGAGGGCTTCACCAGCTTATGATATACTTGGGGGTGAATGTCACAACGATGTCAAGACGAATGAGGGTTCCCATTATGCCCAAAAAGATAACCTGCCAGCCATCCTATGGATGCTGAACACGGGCGGGAAGCTGACCGCGCAGCAGATCGCCGAGAGGTTAGAGCTGAATATCCGCAGCGTATAGCGCTTATGTTGATCCGCAATTATAGCGACACCATTAGGATCTGGCTCAATCCCGTAACCACAACGTTAGGGGTGGTTACTGCCTTACCTGACAAGGAGATCACCACACTGACCTTCCTTCCGGGCAATGACCCGGAGAACGAATTCAAGATTACCGGCGATAATCATCTTAGCGACCTGCTGAACCGGCTCTCCAGCCTGCAAGTGAAGGAGAAGACCAAAAGTGACCACAAAGGGCCCGATCACTTCGACTCCATATGGCTAGACGTCCAGGGCAGCATAAGAGTGATTCTGAATGTCTCCGAAGATAAGAAGGAGCTGCTTCTGCTGAAAATTAGCAAGGATAACACCACCAGCCGCTGGTATGCTGTCCTGAACCAACAGGAGCTGGAGCAGATCCTCGGCTTGATTAAGGAAAGGGTAGATTCATTCTCAAATTAGTGACTAATAGACCCGCAGGATACCGTGAATTTCATACTAGTTGTCTGCACTACATTTCCTTCAATTTCAATGGAACCATCTTCTACGAAGACTGGGATTTCAAGTGTTGATATCAATTTTGTCCAGAACTTAACGGCTTTTAGATTCAATTTGAACATCCCTACCTCGTAACGGCCCGAATATAGTTTGAAGATTTGCATGACAGCATCTTTGGCTATATCCGTGCCTCTATACTTGGGCAATACAAACAGCTCTTGCACCGAATAGTCCACTTCTTCTGCAACATAAGGAGGGGAGGTGACCAGAACAAATCCGACGATTGTTTCATTAAATGTGATGAAGTAAGGATATAACCTTTCGTCCCTATAATAGGGTGAGATATCTTCCATTACGAAGGTGCCCTCTGTTCCAATATCCTCCCGTGAGTAAGCAGAGAGCTCATAGAGATAGTAATTAAATAAGTTCGCAAATGCTTCTTTGTTTGTAGCTGTTATTCGTTGAATTGTGGTCATCATAGTAACCTCCATATATTATTCTCTTCTCAGTGTCCTGAGTTCTTCAGACGACAAACTGAAGGTGAGCAAACCATTGTAGTGCATACGCTAATAAGGAGTGGGGAGAAGGGGGTGAACGGTGTGCGGTCCCAGTCCGCATACTGATGCTCGATACGAAATCCGTAACGGGTCAGTAACTCCGTCAGCTCCGCGTATGTTGTAAACCGGCAGTCGATCCGGGACTCTGTCCGCTTATAGCCCCAATCGCGAAAGGTTACCCAGTGCATGATGGAACGTTCCGCATCGTAGGTCTGTGTGCCCGATACCTTGACTACGTTGCCGTCTGAATCAATGAATTGGCCCCATTCCGTCTCCCTTTCATCGGACAGGTCAGTTCCTGCGGGATTGCGCATCTCGAAGATCAGACGTCCTCCGGGCTCCAGATGATTGTAGACTGTACCGAGTAAGGCGGCTTGATCCTCATCACTCAAAAATGCCTGAAACGCATTCCCCGTCAAATAAATCATAGCGAACTTCTTATCGGAACGGAAGGTTCGCGCATCAGCTTCAATAAACGCTACAGGCAAGTTCCCGGCCTTCACCCTCGCATAAGCCAGCATAGAGGAAGCAATATCGACGCCAGTCATTACTATTCCCGCCTGAGCCAGCGGCAGCGTCGTCAATCCGGTACCGCAAGCCAGCTCCATAACCTCTCCGGCAGACGCCTTGGCCCATTCCAGATAGAACTGATATTTCCGTGTCTCCCCGCCGAACTCCAGATCATAGTTGATCGGGTCCCGGTACTCTTCCAGATTGTTGTGCGCAGTCAATGCCAGCTCCTCCTTGCCAATACAATATAAGTGCATAATGGTAAGATAGCATAGCTGTTAATAGGGGGGGGATGGAACTGTTGATTATAGCCGTTTTTTATTGATAGGATGGAAAGGAAATGATTAGGAAGGTGAGAGGAGCCTATATGACATTATCCAGATGCCTTAAGCTTTTAATGACATTGTTTTTTGTATTATTGATCTTTACATCCTGCCAAAATAAAGAGGAAGAGAAAGCAGGTGAATTTATTTCTTTACATGAATTAAAGAGCTTATCTGAAAAGGGAACCCTACTAAGCTGGAATGACTTCGACAAGTATCCGTTCGAGGATACCGGTTCAGGAGTGTATATAAGAAAGTACCAAATAGAAGGGGGCGGGCAGCTGCTGGTTAGAGGAAAAAGCCTGGAACATCAGCCTGAACAGATGTCTATTGTTGAGCCAAACGGTAAGGAACGGGAGTTCACATCAGAGATTGTGAGCGAAATATATGGCCTGAAGTGAAAGAGTAAGCGTTAGACTTAAGGAAATATGTTCAGCTTACATAGCTTCACCGACAGCAGTTGTCAGTGAAGCTTTTTTATTATAGAGATAGTCATTCTTGGATAGCAAGGTTTAAATCTGAAGCGACAAAGGAATTGGGGTTCGGGGTGGGGTACTCATTACCTAATTACTACGCATAGCTTGCCAGCTTCCATCGTAAAGGTTAATTAACTTAAATGGACCCATAAGGAGGATAATGACGTGTCTGTTCCCGCTGCTTCCAGATCATTGCTATGGTGGTGTGCCGTGTTGACGGTGACTATCCTCTTTGGCGTTGTTGTCTACCGGACAGGGTCCGCCCTGGATCACAACCATCAGCTGCGTAATGATTTCTCAGCTGCGGCACCAGCCAGTCCCTATCAACAAGGCATTCCGCTGGAGCAGATGGATCTGAGCATGTATAGCTCTTATTTTCCCGGTATATCTGGAGAGCCTGCCTATTCGATAACGCATTTTGTAGAAGCGCCTGTGTCTCTGCAATATTATAGTGAGATTCCAAGCAAGGATACGGCGGTTGCCCTACATATCCCCAAGGGGACGGCCATTGAGGCCATTCCGCAGTATTCCCCGGAATCTTCATTCTATGAGTTAGGGTACGGGTATACCAGCTATCCTACGTATGAGAAGGGGTGGCGGTATGTCCGGCCGTTCAAGACGGCAGAGGCGGCAAGCCCTGGACTGGGCGAGGAGTATTATTATATTAGAATAGATAGCATAGAGGCTGTAATGAAATCAGCGATTAGAGCAAACAAGCCTTTTCTCACTGTGGTACGTCAGGAATATTGGACCCTGAACCGGGGGGCGCATGCCTTCGCACGGCTTATTGACGAGGCACTGTATCAGAATGGAGCGTACCTGTCGCCGGATCTGTTCCACCGGACCTTTGACCGCTGGAATATGATGCTGCTGGGGGCTGTGGTGGTGATCACCATTGTCCTGCTAAGGCTAAGCTCATGGTTCCCCCCGAATCCGAAGATAGCATGAGAGTGTTCGCAACATAGCCCCTCCAGGCAGCATAGACTTGGAATCTCATGAGGTCATGGTTCCGGTTATGTCTGCTGAAGGGGCTATTCGTTGTTCATACGGATGACCTTACTGCCAGCCGCTTATTTCAGTGCCCCTTCGGTCAGGCCGGCCACGATATAGCGGTGGAAGAAGAGGTAGACAATAATCATCGGGAGCGTAATCATCGCCAGTGCGGAGAACAGCAGCTTATAGTCGGTCATATAGCGGCTGGAGAAGGCCAGCAGACCCACCGGAATCGTCTTCAGGGAGTCGTCTTGGATGTACAGCATGGCCAGCAGCAGCTCATTCCAGGCATTCAGCGCAGAGAAGATCCCCACGGTGGCCATATTCGGAATCAAGAGCGGAAGAATGATTCTGCCGTACATCCGCCAGTCGCCACAGCCGTCAATCCGGGCAGCCTCCAGCAGCTCTTTCGGGATCGAGTCCAAGTAAGCCTTGAGCAGGAAGATGGCCAGCGGCAGTCCGGTGCCGATATAAGGGAGGATTAAGCCCATATAAGAATCCTTCAGATTCAGCTGCTCAAAAATATAGCTCTGGGCAATGAAAAAGGATTGCAGCGGCATGAACAGTCCGAAGACGAACAGCAGCATCAGCAGGCTGCTGCCGCGGAAGCGCAGCTTGCTGAAGGCGAAGGCTGCGAGGCTGGCGAAGAGCAGAATGCCCGCAACCGTGACCGAGGTGACAATTACACTGTTGCTGGCGTAGGTGCTCATATTGCCGACCGTCCAGGCTTTGGACCAGTTCTGCAGATTAATCTGTTCCGGCAGCGCGAACGGAGAGGAGAAGATCTCCCGGTTCTCCCGGAAGGAAGAGAGAATAAGCCAGAGGATCGGGTAGGCATAGAAGCAGGAAATGACGATCATGAACAGATAATACAGGATATGCGGGAACGGTCTGCGGCTGGCGGCTTCCCCGCTGTTATAGGAGTTTTTCTTGATATCCAGGGCCGTGGTCGTCAAGGGATACACCTCACTTTCTCATAATGTCACAGTTTACATGCTCCGGGTTCCCCGCTAATACTCCAGTACACCGTCGTCCTTCTTCTTCATTTTGCCGGCCACAAGCCCGATCACCGCGATTACAATCGTCATAATGACAGCCAGCGCGGAGCCGTAGCCGATGCTCATATGGGTAAAGACGACTTTGACCAGATAGGTGGTCACGATCTCGGTTGAATTGTACGGTCCGCCGTTAGTCATTACATAGAACAGATCGAAGGACTGGAAGCCGGTGAGCACACACAGCATGATGCCTGTCTCCACCAGATTGCGGATCATAGGGACTTTGATCTTGAAGAAGATCTGTGCTTCCCCTGCGCCGTCCAGATAGGCCGATTCGTAGACTTCTTTGGAGATGCGCTGGATTCCGGAATAAAAGATGGTCATATAAAAGCCTGCGTACACCCAGCCGGACACGATACAGATGGCATACAGCGCGGTATCGGGGTTGCCCAGCCAGACACGGGTCCAGCTCTCCAGGCCAATTTTCTCCAGCAGGATATTAATGAGGCCAAAATCGGAGTTATAGACGAACTTCCACAGGTAGGAGACGACAATCATCGGCAGCATGACGGGTACGAAGAAAGCGAGCCGGAAGAGTCCGCTGCCCTTGCGGCCCATCGTGATTAAGCCAGCGAGTCCGAGTCCGGCAATGACCTCAACCAGGACCGTAGCAACAATATAGATAAGCGTGTGTCCGTAAGAGTTAATGTAGACCTGGTCCTGAAAAGCGCGGATGTAATTGTCGAAGCCGGTGAAATGCATCGTGCCGATCCCGTTCCAGTCGTAGAAGCTGAAGACGAAGGTCATCAGCACGGGGACCAGAACAACGAAGCCAAACAGCAGGAGGGCGGGAGAGATGAACAGGTAGGGAGAGAGCTTATTGCTTCGGCCGGACATGGGGCCACCTCCAATTCTTGATGTACAAGGTAGTACATAATTTCGGTTTTCGGGATGAAGCCGCCTTGCGGCGGATTCACCGTTATTTTTTCAGAGGGGCAATGGTAGTCTCCAGCTCAGCCAGAGCAGCTTCAGGGGACTCCGCGCCTCCGATAACCTTAGAGGTGGCCATATTAAGCGCGTTGGCGACCTCAATGGAATAGCCGGTATCGGGCGGCGACACAAGCACCGGGGCATTCTCCATCAGATCGTTCAACTCCAGCGAGAGCGGAAGCATGGTCTTCTTGTCGATCCCGTCTTTGGTAATAGGCACAGCACCGGCGTCTGAGAGCTTCTTCGAGGATTCGGGGGAGCTGTAGAGCTTCATGAATTCAATGGCCTCGTCGATCAGCTTGGAGTTCTTATTGACTACCATTCCGTTCAACACACCGATTACGCTCTCCTGATTGCCCTTGCCGTCCGGCATGGCCGGTGTATTGAAGTAGCCCAGCTCAAGGTCAGGGGTTTCTTCCACAGCGGTTGCGGCCAGCCAGCTGCCGATCGGATGCATAGCACCGCTGCCGTTCAGGAACAGCATATCCGCTTCGCTGTCGCTTGCGGCAGTAATATTGTCATTAATATAGCCCTTATCCCAGAGCTCCTTCACATAACCATAGGCTTTGACGAAATCAGGGGAATTGAACGGCTGCTTGAGCTGCATAGCCTCGCTGTAGGCGTCCTCGCCCACAACACGTGAGAGGATATGGGCGACCCAGTTGCCTGCCGTCCACAGATCGGAGTTGCCGATGACGAGCGGGGTGATGCCTGCCTGCTTAATAGTCTCGCATACCTTCAGGAATTCCTCCCAGGTGGCTGGCGGCTGAAGGCCCAGATCATTGAACATCTTTTTATTGTAAAAGATTACGTTCGTCACATCGCCCGCAGTGGGAATCATATACGTCTTGCCGTCGATCACCATCCCATTGAAGGTACCTTCGGCGAACATATCCTTCAGTCCGGAGCTCTCAAGCTGTCCGGTAATATCTGC
Source organism: Paenibacillus sp. FSL R7-0204 (assembly GCF_038002225.1). Classification (NCBI taxonomy): domain Bacteria; kingdom Bacillati; phylum Bacillota; class Bacilli; order Caryophanales; family Paenibacillaceae; genus Paenibacillus; species Paenibacillus sp. FSL R7-0204. Next base: position 7,032,761 of record NZ_JBBOCA010000001.1, on the reverse strand, counting down.
GGCATAACCATCCGTGACTCGGGTCTGCAGACGCTGTCCGGCCCATTCGAAGTACAGGTCAGGAGCGTTCTTGCCGCTTAGCAGATTGGGCAATCCAATCGTCTGATACGTGTCATCGTCCTGATAGTTGAATTCCACCTTCATCCCCTGATGCTGTGCCTCGAACTCCTTGCCGATCGTCTCCCAGACCTTGATCAAGCCTTCGCCGGGCGAGCCCATAGCAATCCGGAGGGTATCCTGTTTAGCACCGGACCCGCCGTTATTGGCTGAGCTGTCATTAGAGGCTGCGGAAGAGCAGCCCGTCAAGGCGGTAACCAGCAGCGTTGAGACCAGTGCAATATTCCTTTTGTTCATTTGTTCATCGCTCCTTCGATTTGTATGGGCCAATAAGCTGATGCGACTACGCGATTCCCTCTTCTCCCTGCTCTCCCTTTCGCCTTCACACTCCCGTATGTAATATTACTTAACTCAATTAAGTGAGGTATTTCCGGTTTGGTCTAAGATTTGTTGGGAAAAAGATAATTTGTAGTAACAATATAGTTTTCATTATTAAGTATAGCCAAGGACCTGTCAATTGTTTTTTAGGCAAAAAGACAGAGAAAATTCATTATTAACAGAAAATGAACAGAGTATAACTCTTCCTGCGTAAAAATTTGTAAGCGCAAACAACGTTGATATGACAAGGAAATATACGATGTTATGGGAGGATGTGGAAAATGGGGTGCGAATGTAGAACCTGCATAATAAATGTGTTGACAATTTGTTATGATTAAAAATAGAATGTGTGTAAATGTTACTACAACAACATTGTTGAGCTGACATGGAGGTGACATTGGTTAGGGTTGTTTCGGAGCCAGATTTATCGCGTTAACGATTAAACTTTGAGGAGGAATGCATATGAAGTTCAGATGGAAGCAGATGCTCGGAGTATTCGCCGTCGTGTCATCCGTGGCATTGACAGGTGTGTCCACGGTGTCGGCAGAAACCGCCGAGAAGATTCCTGCATGGGCCGCTGAGGAAATCGCCTCGTGGAAGGAGCTGGGGCTGCTGAAGGGGAATCCGGATGGCCTTGTGCTCCCGAATGAGGGAATCCGCAAAACAGAATTCGCCGCGTTGATTAACCGGATCTTTAATTTCAGTGAGGAGAGCGGCCAGAGCTTCAGCGATGTTCCTAAGACGGCCTGGTACGCCTCTGACATCAGCAAGGCGGTTGCAGCCGGTGCTCTTATCGGCGATGGCGGAGGGAAGATCCAGCCGCTGGAGATCCTGACCCGTGAGCAGGCAGCGCTGATGCTCAGCAGAGTATTCCATGTTGCCGCATCAGGAAATTCATATGCCCCGTTCACAGATGATGCCCTTATTGCCGGCTGGTCCAAGGAAGCGGTCTATGCGATGAAGGAGGCCGGTTATGTAGCGGGCACACCGCAAGGCGCATTCCAGCCGAAGAAGGCATTGACGCGGGCCGAGGCGGTGAAGATGATGAACAATGCCATGGGAACCCTGGTGGCAGACGGGGGAGAGCATTCAGGCATCTCCGGCAGCAACCTGATCGTTAACACAGCGGGAGGTACGTTATCCGGTCTGAAGCTCTCAGGGAATGTATATATTACTCCCGGCGTTGGCGAAGGGAATCTGAGCCTCAATAACGCAGCGGTTGAAGGCGTCGTCTACATCAACGGCGGCGGTGTGAACAGCATTACGCTGACAGACAGTCAAGTGGGCAGCATTGTGATCAGCAAGCCTGCTTCTCCGGTAAGAGTAATCCTCAAGGGGAAGACCACTGCCGGGAAGATAGATGTAACCTCGGGTGCCAGAATTGTTAACGAATCCGGCCAGCCGATAAGTACCATGAACTTGCTTACGCGGACTTCCGATGCTGTCTCCATGTCAGGGGATGTCAATGAATTGAATGTAGCTGCACCGGCGGGCTTCACGCTGGAGAGCGGCCGGATTGGCAGCTTCAACCTCTCCCTTAAGGCAGGCGGCTCAACAATTAAGCTGAACACAGGCAGTGTTGTCACGAAAATGACCTTGAACGGTGCCGCAATGATCACCGGTGAAGGAACAATCGCCGAAGCGGTGGTCAATGGAGAAGGGGTGTCTTTCCCGGTCAAGCCGGACAAGCTGACGGTCAATGCTGCCAAGGTAACGATAGGCGGACAAGATTATGACGCTTCAGGACATCTTATCAATCCTGCAGCCGGCAACCCGGGAGGATCGGGTTCAAGCGGCGGCACAGGAACTCCGGCTCCAACTCCAGCGCCAACCTCATCGCTGAATCCAACCCCTAGCCCGGGTACGGGGAATCCAACGCCTACACCGACACCAAAACCAACGCCAACACCGACGCCAAAACCAACGCCAACGCCAGAGCCCAAGGCTGCCGAGCTGTACAGCTATACGGAAGCATTAAGCACGTTCAGCTCCACAGGAGCAGAAGGGCTGGCCAAGCAATACCTGACCTTCCTTCAGGACCCTTCCTACAATCCTCCGATCGCTAACAAGGATGTCGTCATGCCGGACCTTGTGAACGCCGTAACCTTTGTTAACTATGAATTTAATATCAAGCCTTCCATATTCGCTTCGATGCGGGGGATTAACACCTCTGTCTTAGACAAGACCCGGACTTATTTATGGATTGGAACAGACAGCGGAGTCACCAGAATTAATCTCGCCACGAATGAAATGACCAGTTATAACGCTCAAGGCAAGCAATTGTACGATGACAAGGTGCTGCTGCTTGTGCCGGATGAAAATACGGGGGTACTGGTGATCACACAAACCGGCGTATCGCATATCTACCAATAAGGAAGGGGAGCTTACCATGGACAAGATGAAAAGAACGGGCATGAAGATCACGGGTGGACTGCTTGCCTTAACATTATTCGTATTGCCGGCGGCGCCCGTGCTTGCGGAGAAGCTGCCTGGCTCGGCGTACTCTCCGGTTCAGCTGGAGGCTGTGCAGACCAAAGAAATGACCTATTACAAAGCCGGATCAGCTTCTATCCCGGGCAACATTGAATGGGTCACCGATACTTCAGCACTCAAATTCCTGCCGCTCTCGGTCATCGGCGATGTTACCAGTGTGGTTCTGGACGGGGGAGTCTACTGGATTGGAACGGAGACCGGCTTACAGCGGGTGGACTTCAGCGCAAGCGACACCAAGGATATTGTTCAGTATATGGCAGGACCGAGGTATCTGTATGGCGGAGACGATCATGTGACGGGACTGGCCAGTGACGGGAAGAACGGCATTTGGGTCCGTACGGCGAGCGGGGTCACGCATATTGCGATGCCGGAGAAGACGCTGCATGACAAATCGTTTATCTATGAGGATCTTGTGCAGTCGATCCTTGACCGGCGCGGCATGGTGCATGGCGCAGGCTTCACCTTCACAGAGACGGACAGCACGCTGGATGCGGTCAATTACAACTCCGCGACCGGAGTATTCACATCCACGCCTACCACCAGCGATAATGACGGTCTATGGACCGCGATGTATGCGATGGGCGAAATCTTCCGCTACAAGGCATTGCAGGAGCAGTACGGAACGAGCCCGGCTTCCGGGGAGCAGGCAGAGATTGCAGCGGCCAGAGCCGCAGCGCTTAGAGCGACCAAGGCTGTACTGCTGCTCGATTATGTCTCCGGCCGCGGCAACGGATTTCCGGCACGCTCCTATATGCTGACCAGCGAAGCCAGTGCGGCTACAGTGGATAATTCAGTGTATGGTTACCAGTCCCAGAACGGCTTCTGGTTCCAGAACTTCGTCGGGCCGGACATGATCAACCCGAATGGAATCATTCCAAGCATGCAGCGTGACGACGGAGTGGAGCCGATCGGCTATTCCATGGTCAGGGTAACCAAAGACGCCGAGAACAAAAAAGGCTCCACCCTGTTCCCGAGCGGAGGCACGGATGTGCTGAACTACAATGGACTTGGCCTTAGCCAAGCCGCCATTGACGAGCTGAACCTGACGCGTCCCGAAGGCCAGAAGCTGGGGATTGATATCAAGACCCGGGTTGGAACGTCTGTAACCGGCGCAGTGTATCAGGTGCTGCCAGTCATTACGGCCGCCACGAACAATAATGACGCCAAGGAAGACAAGACAACGGGCCTTCATAATAAGCCGCTGTTCCAGCTGACAGCTCCCGTATATGAGCAGATTCCGTCATTCTTCAATGACCTGTTCCCGGAGAGCGCCATTGTGGACGGCCACATCGACATGAACCAGATTGTGTATAAGGCCGATACTTCGGCAGATGAGGTGGATGGCCATTATGCCATGTTCTATACCGCCTATAAATATCTGATCGGGGACAGCACCGATCCTGAGCTGCTTGAGCTGAAAGCCCTCATTGAAGAAACGACGCACCGCATGACCGAGCTGATCCTGAAGGACGACCATTATTACATTGAGGACGCTACCGGCAAATCGACACAGTGGTCCAGATGGTTCGCTAAGTACTTCAACGATAGCGTTGGGACCATGGAAAAGCAGGAACAGTGGAAGTCCAAGATCGGCGTTGACGAAAAAGGGGATGATGCGCTGTCCTACGGGTACGAAGACGGCCCGCTCAACGCACTCCAGGTCATGGCTGCGCTGAAATCGGCGAGTTATATTGTCGCAGAGAGTTATCCGGCTGATTCAGCGAAGTATGAGCTGGCCTATGAGCAGGCTTTTGCCGGCAGCTACAGCAAGGAAGAGCCATACATCAACGGCAAGGGCTATATGGCGATGGCGCAGGAATATATTGAGCGCAGACTCGTCCGCCAGGCGACCAATGCTTACAGTGAGAACGATAACCAGCCGGTAACGATGAACAATGTGGGAGCCGACACTAACACCAATGCTACGCTGCATAATGACTGGACCCAATATATCAATTATTCGGATGAGGAGCTGGGCTGGTTCCCGGTGTTCATCCTGGTGACTCTTGAGCAGGATGTAGGTAGACATGCGCAGATTGTAGCCGCCTATGATCAGTGGTATTCCAATGAGGTGCGGGAGGAGAATCCGTTCTACACCTTCCTCTACCAGCTTGCGCACCCGGACAAGACCGATGTGGATCTGCAGTCGGCTGTCCGCTTCCTGTACCGTTTCCCTGAATTCCAGATTGAATTCCCGGTACAATGGGACCGTCAGGATGTCCTCTATATTGAACCGGGTGACCGCGATGATTATAAACAGACCAATTATGCACTGGCTCCGGATGAACGGCGGATCATTAAGCATAACTCCAATCCGTTCGAGAATGACAGCCAGACGACCGGTGCCAATCCGGGGTATAACTACCGTTCGGGCGGCATTGAGGCGGGTTCAGTATTCACACTGCCCTACTGGCTGGGGAGATATTTCGAGATTATTAAAGAGTAATAGGGCTAACTGAACTGGAGGTAACGGAGCCGAGCGCCCCATACAGGGGTGCTCCGTATACTCTCTGCGCTAATGCCCGTCCGGCCCTGCTTCATCCAAACTGCCGCTCAATCGTATAGCTGGGGAAGTCCCCCCGGAATACGCCGAAGCTGTACTCCAGCGGCGAGCCGTCAGCCAGATAAGTAAAAGTTCTCACCTGCAGGCAAGGGGAGCCTTCTTTGACACCCAGCAGCTTGCTGGCGGTTTTGTCCGCGAGGACCGGCTTCAGCTGCTCCACAGAGCGGTGGGCCTTCAGGTTGTATTCTGACTCCAGGAAGGAGAAAAGCGAGCCGTCCTTATAATCATTGATGAGCCCGGGGGCCAGATCCCAGGCGATATAAGTGGTTTCGTACAGGAGTGGTTCGTGATCGGCGTAGCGGAGCCGCAATAACTGGTTGACCGGAGCTTTGATAGGAATATTCAGGAATTCATTGAGCGGGATCTCGGCAGGCGTCACCTTGGCTTCGATGATCTTACTGGTGGGCTCCTTGCCGCTCATCAGTACATCTTCGGTGAAGCTGCGCTTCTGGTTAAGTTGGAGCTCTTTGCGTTTGACGAAGGTGCCCTTGCCCTGGTGCCGCTCCAGAATATCCTGCATCTCAAGCTCGCTGAGCGCGAGGCGGATGGTGGTCCGGCTGGCGGAGAACATCTCGCATAGTTCAGCCTCGGTGGGAAGCTTCTCTCCAACGGCATAGTGTCCGGATTGAATCTGCTTAAGCAGTTGTTCTTTAATATTGAAGTATAATGTATTATTTGTTCTCTTTGTCATTACAAGTGTCCTCCGATGGCAATTTGTTATATTATATCACGGAACAAGAGCCGGAGAAACCATTGTGTAACAACTGAGATTTCAAGCTGATGGAAAGCTATACATGCATAATCAGCGGAATGAAGCAAGGATATTTGTAGGAACAATGTCTGCAGCTATGAAGATTAAAATAACAATGGACCAATCAGGAGTGGAAGCTATGTATCTAGCAGGTGTAGACGGCGGCGGAAGCAAGACCATCGCTGTTATCGCCGATCATAACGGCAGGATTCTTGGGTCGGCAGTGACCGGCTGCGGCAACCATCAGATCATTGGAGTCCGGGCGGCGGTGCTCAACATTCGCGGAGCGCTGTTCGGTGCACTTGCGAAGGCAGGGGTAGGCATTGACCAGCTCGATCATGTGCAGTTCGGTCTTGCGGGCGCTGACCGCAGACCGGATATGGACAAGCTATATCCTGAGATCAGCAGTCAATTAGATCTGCGGAGCTGGGATATCGTCTGCGATACATTCGAGGGACTCCGTGCCGGGAGCCCGGATAACACTGGAGTGGTGCTTGTCTGCGGAAGCAATACGAACGCGGCCGGCCGCAACCGGCTCGGGCAGACGGTGCAGATAGGCGGCTTCGATACCCTGTTCGGTGACCGGGCCGGCGGCTTCTATCTTGCGGCGCAGGCATTCAGCAGAGCGGTGCGCTGCTGGGACGGAAGGGAGCCGTACAGCGAGCTGGTGGAACGGATACCGCAGAGACTGGGTTTTACAAGCTTCGAAGAGATGGTGGACCGTTATCTCGATGATGAGATAACAGCGGCGCCGCTGGAGCTATCACTGGTTGTTCATGAAGCGGCAGCGGCGGGGGATTGGCTCTCCCGTGAGCTGCTTAAGGACATGGGCAGAGAGTTGGGGATCGCTGCGGCGGCTGTCATCCGCAGGCTGGGCGGCTTCGAAGACGAAGCGGTGCCGGTCGTCCTGACCGGGAGCATCCTGCAATCGGGCAGAAGTCCGCTGCTGCTGGATGCACTGCTCGAGGCAGTGTGGGCGGAGCATCCCCGCTGCACACTGGTCATTCCGGAGCTGCCGCCTGTATTCGGTGCCGTGATGCTGGCGATGGACCGGCTTGGCATTCCTGTAACCAGTGCAATACTAGAGCAATTCAAGAGAGATGGAGGAAATCACAGATGAAGAAGAAGCACTTGAAGCTTGCAGTGATCGGAGGAGGTTCCTCCTATACGCCGGAGCTGGTGGAGGGCCTGATCCGGTACCATGATGAATTTCCCGTGGCTGAGCTGTATCTCGCCGATATTGAGGCGGGGGCGGCCAAGCTGGCCATCATAGGCGAGCTTGCCCAGCGGATGATCGAGGCAAGCGGCAAGCCGATCCGGCTACATACGACACTGGACCGGCGCGAGGCGATCCGCGGTGCGGATTTCGTGGCCACACAGATCCGTGTCGGCATGCTGGATGCACGCTCCAGAGATGAGAAGATCCCGCTGGCCTATCATCTCATCGGTCAGGAGACCACCGGAGCGGGCGGGTTCGCCAAGGCGCTGCGCACCATTCCGGTCATTCTGGATATCTGCCGGGATATCGAGGAGCTGGCGCCGGATGCGTTCATGATTAACTTCACCAATCCGGCCGGTATCATTACGGAAGCGGTCTCCAAGCATTCCCGGGTCAAGTCTGTGGGGCTATGCAATCTGCCGATCAGCACCAAGATGCAGATCGCTGAGCTGTATGGAGTTCCGCAAGCGGAGATGTTCATTGAGATTGTCGGCATCAATCACCTCAACTGGACAACCCGGGTGATGATGCAGGGTGAGGATGTGACGGAGGACTTCTTGAACAAGCTGGCCGGGGCCAAGGGGCCATCCATGGCCAACATCCCTGATCTGGAGTGGGATTCCGAATTCATTCAGTCTGTGGGTGCGCTGCCTTGTCCGTATCACCGTTACTATTATATGAAGGAAGAGATGTACCGGGAGATCTCAGAGCATTATCAGGAGACAGGCAAAACACGCGCCGATGACGTAAAGGAAGTGGAAGCTGAGCTGTTCGAGATCTACAAGCAGCCTGAAGTCAACAGCAAGCCGGCGCAACTAGAGAAGCGCGGCGGCGCCTACTATTCAGAAGCCGCCGTTCAATTGATGAAGTCGATCTATAACGACACCGGCGACATCCAGACCGTCAATGTGCGTAATCAGGGGATCATTCCTGATCTGCCCGCCGATGTCTCCATCGAGATCAACTGCGTCATCAAATCCGACGGCCCGCACGCACTCGCCCCCACCAAGCCCCTCCCTCCCCAGATCCGGGGCCTGCTGCAGGTCGTGAAGGCTTATGAGGAGCTGACGATCGAGGCCGCCGTCAGAGGAGATTACGCCTCTGCCCTGCAAGCCCTCACCATCCACCCCCTCGTAGGCGACGAGCACCTCGCCAAGGAAGTCCTGGCGGACATTCTGGAGCAGAATGCTGATTATTTGCCGCAGTTTCGGGTGCGGGTGAGATAAGGGATTGGAAGTTTGCACTGCATCAACAGCCTTCATCAACAGCGCCAACCCGCTGCTGATGGGGGCTGTTGTTATGTATGAGGAAGAATATGGCGCGAAGTATTGTATATTTGTAAAATAGGTGGGGTAAAGGGAGGGAGGCCAGCTAGTCATTGCTTTTTTGGTGTGGGAGCCGGGAGGATGGGCTGAGTAGACGGAAATATAGGAGGCTAAGATGGCATTAGTACATGAATTTTATCTGATACCTGCTGTAGAGGATGCAGAACACTTATGGATGAATATAGCTGATAACTCGAAAGTCATGGATCGTGTGGTCATACATGACGACATTATTCTGTACATAAACGATACCTTGAAGTGGGTTCCAAGCAGTAATCCGGCGTTACCGGGAATGCCGACAGGTGCCGGGATTAACTATTACGGCGTGACTCTTTTCGATCAGCATTCGGCGGCTGCCTTGCACAGGATCTTCTCCGCTTGGAGAGACCTATTCCTGAATTCACCACAAGTGTTAGAGCTCACCGGAGAATTCTATACGGTTGAGGGCGAAGAGCAGTCTGGGCAGTATGAACGATTGATCTACGAGCGGCATGAGGTTATTGAGCAGTTTGAAAAGATGATTTCATTTGCGGATAAGCTTTTTGAAGGAGGGTTTTATTTGTTTCATTGCGGGATTTAGCTTTGCTTGTTATGGTGAGTCCATAGATAACTGAAAGCTGGTGGAAGCGTGAACGTAACTCAATCGATAAGCTTCATTGATCAGGAATTATCTCAGACGTTAAGTGATTATCAAGACTGGTTTAATTTGAAGTCCGACGTACTATCCTACAAACCGCAGGTTGGATGGAGTATTGAACAAATATTGGAGCATGTAACCTTAACCAATCACTTTTTGTTGATTCTCATTCGAAAAGGGATGCGGAAAGCCATTGAACTCTCCAAAAAGAAAGATCTACGCGCAGTGATTGAGTCCCGTCCAATTAATCTACAAGAGCTTGATGCAATAGCGAAGCATAAGGCTTTTGAATGGATCAGACCTGAGCATATGGAGCCTACAGGAGACAAAGAACTAGGGAAAATTAGAGCATTACTGGAAGAGCAGATTAGCGAATGCAGAGAGCTTTTGAAGGAGCTGGAAAACGGAGAGGGCCTACTCTACACAACCACAATGACGGTAAACAACCTGGGGAAGCTTGATGTGTATCAATATATCTATTTCCTGTGTCAGCATGCCAAGCGGCATATTGTGCAAATGCAGAGGGTTATGGATGAGTATATAGAGGCATAGGGACTGGGGGATTTATCATGAAAAAAATAAAGATACTACTCCTGGTAATTGTTCTGATGGCTTGCGCCTTAGGATTAGCTGGATTAAAAATATTCAAAGATAAAATAACGAGCGAAGTAAAAACATACTTAATAGAAGAACGAGGGTATAACCCTAATGATATATATGAGATTTATACTCAAATTGGTAAAGCTCCTCTGGTGAGTACAACCGTTATTTTTGAAGATGATAGAAGCTCCAGATATTTGTATCGTAAAGAAAATGGAAAGATATATCAATATAGTAGGGCACCCGTTCAAGGTGTGGACGATGGAACAAAACGATATAAGCATATTGAGGAGTGAAAAGAAGAGACCTTTCGCAAAGCCGATCAGATTATCCGTAGTGATACCAGTAAAATATTAAGCATACAATTGAACAAGCTCTCAAATATTTGTACGGAGGAATATCATGAAAAGATTGATAGGGGTTTCTCTATTGATACTATTGACCGCTTGCTCAAATCCTCAAGAATCTAACCCAACAAAGAAGGATATTACCTTTACCGAAATTAAATCCTCTCTAAGTAACGCAGCACCTATCTTGAAATGGAATGACCAAATTTATTTGATAACTGACGAAAAGGTATCTGCCAGTGAAGTTGAATTGGAAATCGGAAAAGTAACCAGTTACTCTATTACAAGCGAAGAAACAACACCAAACAATTTTTCGAATTATTATGATACAGGCACACCTTTTTTCATTATTAAAGAGAAAGACGAATTAAAAGAGCTAGCGATCCAAACTAGTAAAGATACCTTCGTGAAGGCAATAATTCCATTGGCAATTACCAGCTCCAATTCTGATTTCCGACTCTAACATGGTTCTAAACCAAGAGTAGCGGGCGAACATTGAAAAACCCAAAAAATGAAGACCACAATGAAAATTAATTTTAAGACATGCCCTGCATTACCTTATTTTGTTCAATCTTCATATTCGGACAGTTCTTGCATAAGTCCAGCAATTCCAGGTTTGTAGTTCAATGATTGATAATGCTCCTTACTTCCACTGTTCATGGAATTGAGCCATAAGATACTTCCATCTTTTGTTTTATGATCTAATGTAACTGCAAAACCAAACTTTTCATAAAAACATTTGTTTCGGTCTACATGTCCCCAATCAGTCCCTGAAATCCACCCGGTTACATATTTAATGGGGTAAGGGGATTTTTCGATTAAAAGAAACAATGCTCTCATAAAAGCTGAGCCATATCCTTTATTCGCATCATGAACATTCACCTGAAGATCTGCAATTTCTAGGATCTCATATTTCTTTTTATAAACGAGATACATTGATGGAGTAAAGGAGCTAACCCCTTCTTTGGAAAAGATCTTACTGCGGAGTACAATATGATGCATCTCATCGTCTGCGGGTTCCTGGAAAATAATGATCGTTTCAGAATTCGAAGTAGTCTCATTAAGTATTGGCTGCTTTCCTTGATTGCTTAACTCCTGAATCCAATAGCTTAACTCGAATTCAGTATCGTCTTTCTTCTTTAACTTTGATTTTTTTGGTTGTCCTGCGAAAATGTCATCAAATATAACTTTGAATAAATCGTTCATTTAATCGCCCCGTCCATTGATTTACTTCAATACCGATTGGGAGTAAGCTTCTGGTTTTTACAACCTCATAGATCACTTTGGTTAATTATATAATTAATGGAAAGGACATTGATATCAAAAAATTATCATAAACTCGAAAGATTATTGTTTTCTATAAAAATAATTAGCTAAGGGGCTTCTAATGAAAAGGAGTCCTTTTCTGTGTAATTTTAGGAATATCATAGATTTACATTAGGGATTGGGCTATCATCATTACATACAGAGAAATTGTGGAAAATTGAATTTGATCAACATGACGGAGGTACACATGGACGAATTAATGCAGAGAATCATTCAATTCCGTGACGACAGGGACTGGAAGCAATTCCATGATCCCAAGGATCTGGCGCTCTCAATCACGCTGGAGTCTAGCGAGCTGCTGGAGCTTTTTCAATGGAAGAACAGCCAGCAGGCGATAGAGCAACATTCCTCCGACATGCAGGACGAAATCGCGGATATTCTCATCTACACGCTAACGCTGGCTCATGATCTGGAGATCGATGTTAAGGATGCGATCCTCCAGAAGATAGACAAAAACGCGAAGAAATACCCCATATCCAGCTCCAAGGGAAGCTCACACAAAAGCACACAGCAGTGAATGAATAGGGGAGAGCTCTATGATTATCTATGAATCGACCAAGCAGCAATTTATGGATGATGTGACCGAGGATACGATTGCGGTAAAAATCCATAACCAGTACGTCCAAAAAATCGGCAGAGCCGCCATGGGCGAAATCAACGCATGGAACAATTCCATGAACTATCTATATAAAGTACTGAACACATCGGATATTCCAGATGACGTAGGAGTTGCGATTGAATATAGAATTCCAGCGACCCCGAGAAGAGTCGACTTCATGATTACAGGCTTGAATGAACAGGATCAATACTCTGTGGTCATTATTGAGCTTAAGCAGTGGACGGAAGTGGAGACGGTTGAGGATGCAGATGGACTGGTGCAAACCTATTTTAACCGGACAAAGACTAGAACGTCGCATCCATCTTACCAAGCGTGGTCTTATGCCAGGCTGATCAATGATTATAATGAGGCCGTGCAGAACGAAGCTGTACAGCTCTATCCGTGCGCTTATTTACATAACTACATTCAAACCGACAACGATCCATTATTACATCCAGTCTATGATCCATACATTGAGGAAGCACCGATCTTCTCCAAGGGAGATGCACTGAAGCTAAGAGGGTTCATCACGACCTATATTAAAAAGACCGATAGAACCCAATCACTGTACCTTATCGAGCATGGCAAAATTAAACCCTCCAAATCGTTGCAGGATTCACTCCTCAGTATGCTCCAGGGGAACCAGGAATTCATCATGATTGATGATCAGAAGGTCGTCTATGAGGAAGCTTTAAGATTAGCGAAGCAGGCCCAGTCGGAAAAAAAGCAAGTCCTGATTGTCGAAGGCGGGCCGGGGACAGGCAAGTCTGTGCTTGGCATTAATCTGCTGGTAGAACTGACGGCCCGGGAACTCGTCTGCCAATATGTCACCAAGAATAGCGCTCCGCGTTCCGTATACATGAAGAAGCTTCAGCAGAACGTGAAGAAGTCGATGATTGATAACCTGTTCAAGGGCTCAGGCGTATATTATGAAGCATTACCCGATGAATTCGATTGCCTGATTGTGGACGAAGCGCACCGCTTAAATGAGAAGTCCGGCCTGTTCAAAAATAAAGGGATTAATCAGACGATGGAGATCATCCGTGCTTCCCGGTTCTCGGTATTCTTCATTGATGAATATCAGAAGATTGCCATGCACGATGTGGGCAGCAAGGAGCAGATTAGACACTATGCGGAGCAAATGGATGCGGATATCACGGAGTTAACGCTGGCCTCCCAATTCCGTTGTAATGGTTCCGACGGATATTTGGCTTGGCTGGATGATGTGCTTGAGATTCGGGAGACGGCGAATGCCGACGGCTTTGACTTCGAATATGACATCCGGCTCTATGATGACCCAAATAAGCTGCGGGATGAAATCTTCAGCAAGAATCAGATCAATAACAAGGCCCGAATGCTCGCCGGCTACTGCTGGGACTGGAAGAGCGATGGTAAGAACAATCCTGGCGTTCCACTAAGCATTTCTATAAGCGGCACAGCTGCGTGAACTTTCTGAAATAATTACCGACATCAGGGCGTTGGAAGCGGAAACCGACGGGCTGCTGGATGAGGTGCTTAACTTATGAGTGAGTGGTATGGATGATTGCCAAAACACTGAAAAGTAAATAGAACATCGGAACTTTTAGCTGAACGGAGCGAAAAGGTTTCAGACACGGACTTTCAACCAAAGCATCACGGATTTGATTTTGTAAAGTAAACATTTTCTTCCTTAATATTGATCCAAGCACCAGTACAAGTGGCTATAGGGGATTTATGGCTAACTTTAATAGATGAGTCGCGCTATGGAAGTGCCTTATATTTCTTTTACAAGTGACAAGAAAGCCCTAAAAAATCATGACTTTTCAGCATCCCCAACATGAAAGTGGATTTTAGTGCGGCACGTTCTCCTACATACTGCATTGCTAGAGTTAATATAAGAATTAGAACCCTTGAAAATCGCCCAATATGGTGGGTTCAAGGGTTTTTCTCGTTTAGAGAATGTTGGATTTGATTGTGATGGGCGTGTTTTTTTGTTATTGAAGCCGTCTATGGAAACAGAAAGATATTAAGAGGGAGTGGAGTTTTACGGAGACGTTTTAGCAATTTGGAGGGAGGAGAACTTATTGCGGAAAAGTGAAATAAAACTTTGTTTGTAGATTAGTTCTGTAAGCTTTCCTTAAATCGAATATGGAATATATAAATATTTCACATTATCGTTTGACGAAATAAGTTCGAGGTGATTTAATATGAAATATATAGATATTACATAAAAATCACACAAACAGTTCGGAGGTGATTTGTTTGGAAAGAAGAGGCTTAAAAGAGTTCGTAACATTCGTTCCAGGTATAAATCCAACAAGGGCGCAAAAACAATTTGAAAATCAAATAATAAATTATTATGACCGGTCATCTTTTGAAGCTGATTCTAATTATGAGGACGTAGTTGTTAAAGATGCAGGAAAATCTTTATCTCAAAATAACCCATCGTTAAATGAAGGTGATGTTGTTATCAGTAACTCGTTACAGCTTGCAACGATGGTCGGTAAAAATAATGTTGGTAAAGTGTTGTCTCTCAACTTCACAAAAATAGAGTTTGATAGTGAACAACTTGATAAAAGATATTTTCTTTTCTTGTTTAATGCCTACAAAGATGTGAGGCGACAAAAAGAAAGGGAGTTGCAGGGGATTGGTCCTGTTCTAAGAATTCCACTTCGTTCTCTAGAGGAGATTATTATTCCCGTTGTTCCTCTTGAGGAGCAGCATAAAATAGGTGCCATATATGTAGAAACATTGAAGCTACAAAGTAAGCTAAACAAATACGCAGACTTGATTTGGCAGTTTACGAGCTCAATCATAGAAGAAACCTTAGAGGGGAAATAATCAAATGAAAAGTCAATCGGAGTTGGCGTTCGAAAATGAAGTCGTCGATTATTTGACTAAAATCGGTGGCGTAAAACAATGGGAATACAAAAAAGGCATCAGAACAACCGAACAACTCTGGGATAACTTTAAAATGATCCTAGAACAAAACAATCGTGCCCGTTTAGATGAACCTTTGTCTGTCACTGAATTTAACCAGGTTAAGAAAATCATCACTGGTATTGAATCACCTTACCATGCTGGACAATTTTTGTATGGTGTTAATGGTGTTTCTGAAATTGAAGTTGACCTTGATAATGGTAAGCATGTTTTTCTGACAGTATTCGACCAAGCCCAAGTAGGTGGCGGGAACACTGTTTATCAAGTGGTAAATCAGATTAAAAGGCCAAAAGTTATAGATGGAAAGCCTGATCGTCGATTTGATGTAACGTTGCTCATTAATGGTTTGCCAATTATTCAAATTGAATTAAAGAAGGCACTTCATAGCACTACAGAATCCTTGAACCAGATGGAACAGTATATTGCTGAAAAACAATACAGTGGTATCTTTTCAACTTTGCAGATTCTAATCGCAATGACGCAGTTTGATATTCGTTATATGGCAAATACGCCACTCAAAAGCTTTAACCGAGCTTTTGCTTTTAACTGGCAAGACGAAGATAATGCTCGCCCTATTCGTTCGTGGAAGACGTTTGCGGATAAAGCATTATCAATACCAATGGCTCATGATTTGGCCACACGCTACATGGTATTAGACGGTACTAAAAACAAAGAAAGTATTAAAGTCATGCGTCCATATCAAGTCTATGCCACGAAGCGTGTGCTTGATAAAGTTAGAAAATTCGACTTTAAATGCGATGATGGTAAATTAGGATACATTTGGCATACCACAGGCTCAGGTAAGACAATCACAAGTTTTAAAACAGCGTGGCTTGCAAGTCGTCTGTCTAATGTAGATAAAGTTGTCTTTTTGGTTGACCGAATTGCTCTCACCAACCAAACAGCAGATGCCTATAAAGCTTATGATCCTGTTGCGGGTTTTGAAGGGAAAACGGGGGTGGTGGGTGACACAGCCAATATCTCAGACCTTCATCGCAAATTAACGAAGAAGAGCGATAAGAACATCATTGTGACAAGTATTCAAAAGATGTCGCGTTATGTAGAGCGAGATAGCTTCGAGGCACTGAATGAACGTATTCTTTTCATTGTTGATGAAGCCCACCGTTCAACTGGAGACGGTACCGAAAATGATGGTATGCTTGAAACGATCCGAAAAGCTATTCCTAATTCTGCCTGGGTAGGTTATACAGGGACACCAAAATTTCCTGAAACACGAGAGATCTTTGGTGATATTCTACATGCTTACACCATCAAAGAAGCAATTGCGGATAAAAACGTCTTAGGGTTTAACGTTGAATTTAAGGAAACAATCGAGGCTCCCGTGGATCCAACCGAAGATGATATCGATGATAATGTTCGTGGGAGTGTTTACGACTATAGTCCTGAACATGTAAATCTGGTAGTCAAGGACATATTGGATAACTGGAAGAAACGTTCAAATGACCGCAAGTATAATGCCTTGTTTACAGTCCACGTTGGAGGTAACAAAGCAAGTACGCCAAGAGCGATGGAATACTTCGATAAATTTGCTGAAGAAAATGCGAATCGTCCCGTAGAGCAACGATTAAAAGTTGCGGTGAGTTTCTCAGCAGATACATCTAATAGTATTCATCAACTAAAAACGAACGAGAACTTGCATAGAGCCATTAAAGTCTATAACACATTGTTTGGCACAGTTTTTGATATGACGACAGTTAAAGCTTACACAGAAGACTTAGCAAGGCGTCTTAACAAGACAGCTGATGATGGTAAGTATTTAGATTTGGTTATCGTTGTTGACCAACTATTAACCGGTTTTGATGCTCCAGGGATGAATACCCTCTATATTGACCGAACGCTTAAGGGGGGGAACTTGATTCAGGCATACTCACGTACAAACCGAATGCATAACCTTGTTGATAAGCCTTGGGGGAATGTCGTTAATTATCGTTGGCCAGAGCAAAACGAGTATGAAATGAATAAGGCTTTTGCTATCTATTCAAATCGTGCATCTGCAGATGAACAGCTTTCACTTGAAGATTTGAAAGAAGGTAATGAAGAGTCTGGTATCATTTCTAAACCATTTAGCAAGGTTCAAGCTGAGATGCAAGAAGTCATTAAGAAGCTTGGGGCGCTCACAGATGATTTTGTACAATTACCACCAAGTGAAAAAGCGCAGGATGAAGTCTTTGATAATTTGAAAGAGTATAATCGCTTGCTTAGTCAGTTGAAACAATATACCGAAGATGATTACAAAAATCCTGTTTCTGCTTATGATCATCCTGAAGAGTTCTATGAACGTTTAGGGATTACTGAGGAGCAGGAAGTCATTTTAACAACTGTCATCGCCGGTGAGTTGAAAGAACGACGTGCTAAGCGAGAAAACATCGATATTTCGCAAGTCAATCTCTCTATGATTCATATTCACGACGTTACCATCAACTATGACTACTTGATTGATTTAATTGCTCGAATGGCTGACGAAGTTCATGCGAACTTTATGTCTAAAGCAGAAAAAACACGTGATGAAATTCATATTGAAATCGCCAAGTCAGATAATGAAAGAGAAAAATCTAAGATGCGCAACTTTGTATCTAAAATTTTCTCAAAAGAGTTTGAATTTGATCAATATCCAGCACCTCGAAGTGTTGGAAAAATGAACCAAGCGATGGATAGAGCACAAAAGGATACGAATATTCTACTTGTAACGAACTTCATCCGTACTTGGGGACTTGATAACAGCACAAAACCTAAGGAACTTGAAAGCTTGATTAAGAGACACCGTTTAGGTCAAGAGGATATGGATAAACAAGGTGAGTTAACAGCAATCATGAATGACGCAAGAGCTGATTATAAAGAAATCGCAGATGAAAAGATTGCTGAATTATCTTGGGTACGATATCGCATTGAATTCCGTAAGGCATTTTATGAAATGGCTGATGTAATTAAGAAGGGTGAGTAGTCTAGTGATGAAATTATACAGACTACAAAAAGGAGATCAGGAATGAGCGATAACATAACAAAATCATCTAAAATTAGATTTGCAGGATTTACGGATGCTTGGGAACAGCGTCAGTTAGGTGACGAGTTCAAGAAAGTCAATGAGCGTAACGATGGAAGCTTTGGTAAAGAACATTGGATTTCCGTTGCAAAGATGTACTTCCAAGACCCTGAGAAAGTTCAGTCTAACAATATTGATACTCGAACTTACGTTATGCGGGAAGGTGATATTGCATTTGAAGGTCATCCTAATGCTGAATTCAAGTTTGGTAGATTTGTAGCCAATGACATTGGCGCTGGTGTTGTTTCTGAGTTGTTTCCAATTTATCGTCACACGTGTGAATATGACAACAACTACTGGAAACACGCAATTCAAATTGAACGTATCATGGCCCCAATATTCACCAAGTCAATTACTTCATCTGGAAACTCGTCAAATAAGCTCGACGAGAAGCATTTTCTCAGAGAGTCAATCTTTGTGCCGTCTATTGAAGAACAGCACAAAATTGGTGATTTATTTAAAAACTTGGACAACTTTATCACCCTTCATCAGCGTAGTTATGACAAGTTGGTAATCGTGAAAAAATCCATGCTGGAAAAAATGTTTCCGAAAGATGGAGCCGATGTTCCTGAAATTCGCTTTGCAGGATTTACTGATGCTTGGGAACAGCGTAGGTTGGGGGAGATGCTTGAAAAGGTAAGCGCTCCAGTAGAATTAGAAAAAGAGCTGATGTACAAACAAATAGGTATTCGTTCGCATGGAAAAGGGATATTTTATAAAGAAAGTGTAACTGGAGAGTCGATAGGTAATAAACGTGTATTTTGGGTTGAGCCTGACTCTTTAATCCTAAACATCGTTTTTGCTTGGGAACAAGCGGTTGCTAGAACTACTGAAAAAGAAGTTGGTATGATAGCATCTCATAGATTTCCGATGTATAGGATGAAAAGAGAGTTATTAGACTTAGATTTCATCGTTCATTTTTTCTTAACTCTGAAGGGAAAACAACTACTGGAATCGGCCTCACCTGGTGGCGCAGGTAGGAATAAAACACTAGGTCAGAAAGAATTTGAGAGTTTACGATTGAAATTGCCGTCTTGTGATGAACAACATAAAATTGGTGAATTCATCGATACCCTCGACGACACTATCACCCTTCATCAGCGTGAGTTGGAACTGCTGAAGGATATGAAGAAGAGTCTACTTCAACAAATGTTTGTATAAAAAAAAGGAGATTGCACAAATGAGTAATGCAACAGTTATTACATCAAAGCTATGGGAAATGGCTAACAAATTGCGTGGGACGATGGATGCAAGCGAGTACAAGAACTATATTTTGCCATTTATGTTCTATCGCTACTTATCAGAAAATCAAGATGAATATTTAAAAGTCAATGAGTTGGAAGAGTTTTTCGAAGTGAAAGATGACACGGAAAAAGAAGATTACCTTGAAGAAATCAGTAAAGGTATCGGATATGCGATTGACCCAGCCTACACTTGGGACAAAATCGTATCAAAAATTGAAAATCACAAAATCAAAGCTAGTGACTTTCAAGACATGTTTGACTCATTCAATACAAATGCTAAACGTAACGCGATCGCAGAAGCGGACTTTGCTAACGTATTCTCAGATGTTAACCTCGGGGACACACGTCTTGGCTCAAGTACAAATGAACGTGCGAAGGCTTTGAATGATATCGTTTTGATGATTAACGAGTTCACTTTCAAAGATGATTCAGGACGTGACATTTTGGGTGACGTGTACGAGTATTTAATTGGACAGTTTGCTGCCAATGCTGGGAAAAAGGGTGGGGAATTCTATACACCTCATGAAGTTAGTGAAATTTTAGCGAGAATTGTTACGGTTGATGCAGCTGGTACTGGCGATCAATTCCGTGTATATGACCCTACAATGGGATCAGGTTCACTTCTTTTGACAGTTCAAAATGAATTGCCAAATGGTAATGAAGAAGGAAGCGTTGAGTTTTACGGTCAAGAGTTGAATACGACAACTTATAACTTGGCTCGTATGAACTTGATGATGCATGGGGTAAATTATCGCAATATGGAGTTGAAACGCGCAGACACACTTGATGCTGACTGGCCATTTGCTGAAAAAGATGGCACACAAATTCCTTTGAAGTTCGACGCGGTCGTATCAAACCCCCCATATTCTCAAAATTGGGATACAAAAGACGTTGATAGAGAAAAAGATACACGTTTTAAGGGTTATGGTGTAGCACCTGCATCTAAGGCAGATTATGCCTTTGTTCTTCATGGACTGTACCATTTAGATAAAGCTGGAACAATGGCTATCGTGTTGCCGCATGGGGTACTCTTCCGCGGTGCGTCTGAAGGTAAAATTCGTAAAAATATTATCGACAACAATCTATTAGATACTGTTATTGGTTTACCGTCTAACTTGTTTTATGGGACAAGCATTCCAACATGTGTGCTGGTGTTCAAAGGGCGTGAAGCTCGCAAAAGTAAAGATATTTTGTTTATCGATGCTTCAAATGAGTTTGAAAAAGGAAAGAACCAGAACAAACTTTCTCCTAAAAATATCGACAAAATTATTGAAACTTACAGTCACCGGGAATACGTTGAGAAATATGCTCATGTGGCATCTTTGGATGAAATCAAAGAAAATGATTACAATTTGAACATTCCACGTTATGTCGATACGTTTGAAGAAGAAGAAGGTATTTCACTTTCACAAGTGGCTCAAGAGTTGGTAGAAGTTAGAGCAGAAATTGCAAATTCATATGATAACTTGTATGAGTTATTGAATGAGTTGAAAGGGACTACCGATGAAGCCAAAGAAGAACTGAGCAAATTTATCAGTCTTTTAGGTAAATAATAGTGTTAGAAAAGAGCTAAGGTGAATTTAAACCTTGGCTCTTTTCACGAGCGCGTGGGAACAGTCTATGGAAATAAACATTGCTTCTTCACCGTAAATAGGTTGTCAAGAAGAAGTAATTAATAAATTTGTCGGGTAGCGGAGAACAGACTTGATGTAAAATTGATGTGTAAATCTACCGAATACCAGCCTAAATGAAAGAAGACACCGGGAAATTTCAACTCTTGTGCGTCTTCTTTTTTTGTGCTTTTGCAGAATCAGATGTTAATATCGATTTTAGTGTAACTGATCAAATGTGCAAAGAAAATAAGTGTTAGACTGTATTTTTTGATATAAGTAGTTTCTGAGTCTGAAAATTTTTAAAATAAGTTTTGACTCATTAATAACAAGCCAGGAGATGATAAATAAAGTCTTAGACTGCAGCTGTAATCAAGTTGATTTTGAAGCCGTTAAAACGTTTGTTCAGATACTCAAATACCTTGCCTAGATCGTAGGACACTTCTTTGAATCTGCTAGAACTTGAATGTAGCAGAGGGATGTGCGGCAAATCCACTTCGCCAAATGTCATGTTTTGAAGCGTTTCGTATAGCTCATCTACCAGTAGATGCAGGCAGTTCAAATACGCAGCTACCTCTTTCAGTTCCTTCTCGGGGAAGTTTTGTGAAGTGGTAAACAGCTCTATCAGTGTTAGAATATCATGATGATCCCCCTCACCGTCATCGATCCGAAAACTGTTCTCCTTCAAAAGAATCTAGAACTGTTTAACAATATCGGAACTACGCCCAATCTCCCGTTACCGTTGCTCCTCAACAAGGTTACTGTTCATTTCCTCAATTACGCTTACCACATTCGATAGGAGGGAGTATTGTTTATTCGTTTGCTCCTGAATTACGGCAAAACTCAATAGGAAGGGAATGGTAGTATCTCCTGGTTTATTGCTGTAAAGATAAACTCTATAGTCTCCGCTCCCCCTGCATCACTAGACCAAGAAGCAAAGTGTTTTTCATCACTTTCTACATCGCCTTTAGCGTTGTTTTTGACCCCATTAGTACTATCGAGGTTTACCGAATGGGCTTCAAAACAAGCGCGAATTTGTGTAACAGCACAGTATCCGCAGTTGACGGCGGGGGTTCTGATAACGTATATGCTGCCGCGTGTGATGCCGCAGGTGCTGGCGGAGGGAATACGGAAGGAACGGGCGGAAAGTGCGGTCGTAAATGCCGGGATGACGGCGGAGGAGATTGCGGAGTTTATTAAAGAAGTATGAAAAACCGAAAGAGAGTGAGTAAGAGGGCAATTTAAAGAGATCTTCTACTGCGATCTTGTATGACTAAGTAGAAAAATCGATATTGAGAAATTACCCAAGCGAATAAGAAGATGATATATTAGGACAAGCAAAGGAGAAAACGCAATGAGCCGTGTTAAAACTGAATATTACCCGCGCAGTGTTCGCTCACTGACTTCTTTGCGAAGGTGAACGCGTCGAGATCGTGTACCTGCTGAACTGGGGCATCGTACAGGAGACGGATTTAGCGGAGGAAGCTGCGCAATTTGCCAGCGGGTTTTAGGCGTGGAATATTACGGTTTACAAACTGAGAAAAAGGGTGTAATCTAAATTTGCACCAAAATCTGATTCGGGAAGTGAGCCGAAATGAGCGATAGCAATTTCAAAAACGCACTTCAGGGAATGCTTAATAAGAAAGAAACACCGAATTCAATCTTAAATAAGAGCATTAGATTTTCCATAACCCTTACGAATCTGCAGAACAAGAGGCTAGAAATACTCACCAGTAAACTTTCGACCTCGAAGCAGGACTTTATACAAACAATCATTGAGGCTGCACTCCGGGATATAGAGAGTGAACTCGGTCTCATAGACGCTAAGGACTACACCCAGCTCGGCGATTTAAACCTCCACTATAGAACAAAATATATAAGAGAGATTGTTGCATCTTTAGGTATAAGCGAGGATGAGTGGGAGAATCTCGTTGAGTCAGCTAGGGACTAGGTTATTGTTCCTCATCGCGGTGACCTAATAGATAGTCCACAGAAACATTAAAGAGTCCACGAGTACTAATAGCTTCTCGTAATCAACGTCAGTTTCACCGGATTCAATGCGCTGAATCGATCGCGGCCACCTCATCGCGTTGCAGTCCGAGCTTGGCATGATTTGCTACAGTTGCGCCAAGGATCAAGTGTAGGGATAACTGAACTGTTTCTATTAACAACGAATTTTCGCGCGAACGTAAAGGAGGTGAGAGAAAGATGTTGACACTAAACGAGGCTTTAACACTAATGCTATCATTTGCTTCATTGGTATTGATGATTGACAGAAAAAAACGGAGCTAAAATAACCGGCCATCCGACCAAAGATTCCGGTTATCACTCCGCTGT
Organism: Paenibacillus sp. FSL R7-0204; assembly: GCF_038002225.1. Taxonomy (NCBI): domain Bacteria; kingdom Bacillati; phylum Bacillota; class Bacilli; order Caryophanales; family Paenibacillaceae; genus Paenibacillus; species Paenibacillus sp. FSL R7-0204. Next base: position 7,009,296 of record NZ_JBBOCA010000001.1, on the reverse strand, counting down.
ACTTATTCAACGCTATTGTACGCTTATTTCACGTCAGACACAACAGGGAGCGCCAGGAAAACGGAGAGTAGTACGTAAGACTGGCGTTCTCTATTAACGGATTCGATATTATAAAAATTGGGGTCCATATACTAAAAAGTCTATAATTCTCAGCCCTCGTCTTATTGAAGATCTTGAGTTATAAAAATCTTCGTTTTTGAAAGCATAGAGAAGTCCAGGTATATCCTCTATCTCGTAACAACAGCCGATAAGAACGTTCATCCAAGTCTTTCTTTGGCTTTTGTTGGCATCAGGTAATTTGCATAATTGGTTTATTGTTTCGCTAATGTCTATTTCATCATTTAGTAACATTTCAATAATATGTAAAATAGACTTATCGTCTGTTAATTTACTTTGCTCATATAATGACTGAAGCTTGCCTCTACGATTTTCTATTTGGGTAGATAATACAAGTATCTCCCGTACCCAACTATTCTCACTTGTTTGAAGTGGCTTGCTTTCTAGTATTGATAAAGTACCATCAAAAAACTCTTTAGAATTCTTTCTCAGATAACCATTTCCAATTGCTCCTGCCTTTATCAGGAAGCTCTTTAATTCGGGGAGATTAGCTGTTTCCCTTACTAAAAACCAATACGGGTATGGAGTACCATTTACGCTTAGACTAGAAGCTACGAAGGGCCACGTTTGCTGGGCTGGAAGTCCTGTCTGGAATTCTAGGATGTTCATATTCTCTAAACCTAATCCAAAAACATCTAATATGAAGTCTTGAGGAGACAAATCGAGGATATTATTTTTCAGACGACCGTTAGCATTTGCGATATCCGCGTACCATTGCTCATTGATCTGGTTGAACTCGCGCTTTATAAATTGCGGGGATACTATAAATGCGGAAGGGTTCTTACTATCAATCCTAACTGGAAGGGCATCCCCTGTACCAGTCGCTCGAATTAATGAAGAGGGTATGGCCTGTTTTAAGGCATCTAACAGCAACACTACGTCGTTCGAATTTGGGCTTATACTTACCCGTTCAAAAGCATCTATCCATTCAGGTTGAACGTCACTGATCTCAGGAAGGATGAGAAATGCTGAGCTAATTAGTACGGCCCTATCTTGAAAATTTTGGGTATCTTTTATCTTGTTAGCTAATTCCTCAATCAATATGGCCCTGTCTCTTACTATGTCGTGTGGTTTAGGTATGTGGTTGAGGTAAGGTCTTATCCTGGAGGAATAGGAGAGATGGATAAGGAAATCAGAAACGTCACGAGCTAAAGCGACTGTAACTTCCCTAGAAGGCCCTATCCCTGCATGAAGGCCGCCAGCGCGTGCTTTGGCGAGCAGCCGGAACTTAGTAGTCTTATCTAGCAGAGTTTTTAAATGATTTTGTTTCTCTAATATTCCCTGAGTTAAAAAAGAAGATGTAACAGTTGGCTTTTTTAAAATGTTGGAAAATTGGTCGAAGATTTGAGAAGCTGGTTTAAATTTTTTGTCAAAAGTTAGAAGCCATTTCACCCCGTGCGTTTGACAAATGCACGCATTGACTGCTTGTTCAGCAGCAGTACCTATCAACCCTATTTCAGCAGCGTACAGTGATGTTTTTTCCCTTGGCTCAGCCCTAATAGGAAGAGATAAGCCGATTATAGCTAAGTTTAAGCTATTTATGCTAGCTTCAAAGAATCTAATGCTGTCCCTACGAAGTAATGGAGGCATGAGTTTCTCCCTTTCGTTTTTTATTACAAGATTCTTTACTATAGATAAGAGTACGAATCGCGGAACGCAACACTTATATCGTCCTAGATAATACGACCAAACCCTGTAAAGCCTTGAGGGTTTCTTTATCCACTTTGTCAATAAACTCTCTGTACTGCGAGTTATGAGGAAGTAATACTGTAGCGTAACCATGGTGAAAAATAAAGTCGCCTTTTACTCTCCACTCTCTTTCATGAGTCCAATCAACTATATTAAGAGGGTCCGACATGTCAAAGTTTACTATTCTCCACCATTCCTCCGGCGGTAGTATCTTCTTTGCCACTTCTTTTTTCTCGTAGACGCAGGGACGACCGCCTAGTAAATATACATATTGCTTTGAAAAGCTAACACCGCATGCATCATACCTTAACTTTGAGCCCAACTCTTTTCTATACTGATTTTCGTGAATGATATTCTGACTTATTCCATGTAATGGGGCATCTTGGAAACATGCTGCTCTATCTTCTCCGATAATATAGCCACTACCGTTACTGCCTCGTATAACTTGTTCCTTAATGATTTGTAGTAAAGTATCAACTTCACTTTGAGTGTCTGTTCTTCGAGTGAGGTGCGTCAAATATATTGACATGTCTGATCTACCATTAATTCTCCTAGCCATCTGTTCATATGTGTAACTCACGCTAAACTGCCTCCGAAACTAAGAATTTCTGCTGAGAACGCAAGAATAAACTCTGGCAATTCGATATCCATATGTAAACGCCGCATACTTCACTCTTCTTCCGCAAAGTTAACGCAGCACAGGTAATATTCGCCAAATGATAGCCATTTCCTTCCGGGAAAACAGCCTTTTATTTATTTGATCAGTTAAACGAGGGGAATATAGACGAATAGGGCAGTCTCAACGTATTTTCAATGATGTGACGACCTATTTGCTATCGAATAAAAAGTCCAACACAGTCCCAAAGGGACTCTCTGAATGGCTCTTATTAAATGCCGAGTGCCTTATGGAAATTAGGGAATTGTTAAATTTAGATTTTCCAGCGGATATTATAGATATGTGGGAAAATGCTGGTTTAAGCAAATTAAGTGCGTATAATGTTAATTTTAATTTTGTGATTTATCGGAGTGTTATTATATGTCGGACTATTTAGAAGAAAACGGAACAGTACAAACAAAGAAAATTTGGTCTCCAGATGAATTGAAACGGTATTCTTAAACGCATGAGACATTAATAAGTAAGGATGGCGCTCTCCTATATATTCCAAGTAAAGCTAATACTAGTTCGTAATAAGATTCAACAGATTATTGAAGCGAGATATCACTGGCAGTAAGTAGTTTATGTATTTAAAACATTGATGTAAAATTGATGTAAAACACCAAAAGAACGTGCGTATTCAGCCCTTTAGAACGGATGTGTATTCGCTAAAACCCTGTCAAACAAAGGTTTCCACGGATAGCTACAGATCACTCATAGCACAATATGTTCCTGCATACAGTTCATGTGGGATGCTGCTCACTTTAGATTGGAATGTAGATACCGATGAGAAATTAGGATTCCCCCTTTCTTCACCCACCCTCACCCAACAACTCCCCAACCGAAACCTCCAACGCCTTCGCAATAGCAACCACTTCATAATCCTGCACAAGCCGATATTGGCCTTCCAATCTTGACAAACTGGTCGGGCTGATGTCTAAACCGAAGGTTTGCAACCTCGCAAGGAAATCCTTTTGCTTCATTTTCTTAGCTTTGCGAATAGCTACGACTCGGGTCCCGATGATGTTTTTGTCACCTGGGGGCTCTTTGCGATGTCTCATTTCCGTGTCACCTCACAATATTAACCAAATTGTATGCGAGGTAGGAGTTGTTTTAATGCGGATATCGAATTAAAATGAAATAAACCGATAAACGCATTAAAATATCTATACTTCGTCTACAACCATAGCTTTGCCAGAAAGGTGAGGGTGCAATGCAAAATCTGATTCACAAGTATGAGGAGGAGAAGCGCATGCTGAATGAACTCGGGCAGAGACTGCTGGAGGAAGGTATTCCGTTAAGCACCAATGAAGCGCTTCAGGCTCAGAGCCGCAGGGTAGATGAACTTATTAATCAGATGTACCAAGAAAGGAATGGATACTCAGAGGCTTTCCGTTTAAACTTCTGTCCAGGAGGAGATGTGATGAGTTTTCCAGCGTGGTTCATACAAACAATTCAAGGTCGATTAAATGAGGTAACTGCACAAATAGAATATGAGTCGGAGCCTAGACAAGCCTTTGAAGAGGAAAGCGAGGCGTTTCAGGCGTTGTTCGACTCCTTAGATATCGCACGTATGCCGAAATTTGAGGATTGGGAGAATAAACTCCAGGTAAAGCAATCCGTTATTTATGAACGCTTATATCTACAAGGACTAAAGGATGGAATGCAACTTGCACATTCCTTTAATGCTCCTTCTGTTCTATCGGAGTAAGCACAATAGACAACATAAGCATATTCACGATTGGGCTGTCCACGCGACAGTCCTTTTCTTATGCTCTTTTTTGGAGGGAATCCTTCCCATATTGTCGAATTACCATACATATTGTAAATCTAGAGGATATGAGGTTGGGGTATGTTTGAAGCACTAAAGAAACTCTTCCGAAAATCAGACCCTAAGCCACCACAGGCTGTGGCACACGCTCCAAAGGCTAAGCCCAAGGTTGCTCCTACCCGAATTGGTGAACTAGGCGAGTATAAAATTAACATTCAGCTTGATCAGCTTCCAAAGGATTGCAAATTCTTAAGCGATCTGCTGCTCCCTAATCCCAAATCTAGAACAGGCTACGCTCAGATTGATCATGTTGTTATATCTCCATATTGTCTATTTGTTATTGAGACGAAAAACTACAATGGAGAAATTAAAGGTGGCAGGGCGGATCAGCAATGGTCGGTGAGTAACCGGTACAAGATGTATAATCCGTTGAAGCAGAATTATGGGCATATCAAGGCCATTGAGAGTTTGCTGAAAGATGTAGCCGCCGTAAAATACATCTCTATGATTTCATTCACGATGAGATGTCGGTTCAGTATTGACCCTGAGCTGCGGAAGATCCTCTCGGATGAACTGGTTGTCTATGATGTGGAATTAAGCGAGTTTATCTCCAGGAAGCTGATCAGCTTGAAGGCGGAAACCTCTGAGCCTCCTATTTCTGCGGGGCAGATCCAAACTATATATGATCATCTGGTTCAAGCTAATATCACCGATGTCGAGATTCATAAACTTCATGTACAGAGAATAAAAGGGAGCAAGAATTAGTGAAACCATTACGTCTATAGAGGGGTGTTAACTATGGGGAATATGTGGCTTGTACGAGCAGGGGAAAGTGCATACCTTATTGACGAATTTAAAGGGAAAAATGCTGTGGCAATTGGTTGGGAAGAACTGGGTAACATTAATGCGGTGAAAACTTTACAAGAGATGAAGAAGCTTTTGAAGGTGAAGTATCCTGAATATAAGGATGGTAAAATCAACATTACTGCAGGTCAGATTTTTCGGTTTGTGAGTGATTTTAAAATAGATGATCTTGTAATTACTTATAATCCGGAAGAGCGTCTCTATTACATAGGAAAAATTCATTCGAATTATGAATATAAACCTGGTTATATTACGGATCAACCCCATATTCGCAGAGTAAATTGGGAGGGGACGGTTTCCAGGGATGTTTTATCAGCGAGTGCCCGAAATACACTTGGTTCTATTATGACTATTATAGCTATTCCCAATGATGTTCAGAAGGAATTGCTCAAACAAATGGTAACCGGACAGATGGAGGGGAATCAGCCAAGTCACCCCCTAGATTTTGTGCAAGTTGAGACAGAGGAAGAAGCTGAAGAATTAGATCAGATTAAGGATGACGTCATTGAGAAGTCCAACGAGTTTATCAAGGACAAAATTGCTAAGTTAAGTTGGGAACAAATGGAGGAGTTTGTCGCGGGGGTGCTTAGAGGAATGGGTTACAAGACACGAATCACACCTAAAGGACCAGATCGTGGCAGAGATATTTTGGCATCTCCAGATGGTCTGGGGCTTGAAGAGCCCAGAATTATAGCAGAAGTGAAGCATCGTAAAGAACGTATGGGGGCTAATGAAATACGCAGTTTTACTGGAGGGCTAAGAGGAAAAGATAGGGGGATTTACATGTCTAGTGGCGGATTCACCAAAGAAGCGAAATATGAAGCGGACAGATCGAATATCCCTATAACACTAATAGACTTGAATCTACTAGCGGAGTTAGTAACGCAATACTATGATCAATTTGATTCTGAGACACGAACGTTAGTACCGTTAAGAAAGATATATTGGCCGTTATAAGTTTGAATTTTTTCTTAGGGCTGTCCATGAGACGGTCCTTATTCTTAAGTAATCCTAGACTACTAAAATAATTAACGATCCTGGAGGACTCCATGCCACTACCAGAAACATTCACACAGATATTCAAGCGTAAGCAAAAGTCATATATGATGGTCCTAATCCTATCCTTAATTGAAGAGCTTAGAGCGTCCAAGCGGGAGCGAGTGTCATATGATCGTGTTAAAAAGCGGTTTCTTAACTATTATATAGCTGAACAAGAAAAAGGAAATCGGGTAGACTTGCCACAAGGTAAGAAGTTATGGAGAGAGGCATCTAAAAGTCGGTTGAAAGATATCATTAACAGTCCTGTTAATGCACTTTCGGATATTTTGTTTGTGGATTTGAAGGATAATACTATTGGGTTTCATAGCCAGATTCATAGACAGCTAGGGGACGAGGGGCTTTCGCAATTAGAGCGGCTTGCCAACGAGGAACTCCGGGCTTACAACGCTGCTTTGCAACGGTTCTCTTTGCAAGGTTATCTGGAGAAAATCCTGGCGGAGTACACCTCTGCTAAAATGGAAGGATTCGCAGGTCATTCTCTTGGCACATTGTTTCGCCAGACCCTGCCTTCTGAGCTTAAAGCGTTACCTTTCATAGATGAGCAATACAAGGTTCAAGGTTCAGTTGGACAAGGGAATTGGGCGACGGTTCCTTGGCTAGCAGTCCTAGATAAACGGATAACGGAAACCACTCAACGTGGAGAATATGTTGTGTATCTTTTCGCTGAGGATATGAGTGCGGTATATCTTACGTTTAACCAAGGGGTAACGATACCCCTTCAAGAGAAGGGGCGTAGAGAAGGCTATGCTTATCTGAGAGACCGTAAAGAAGTGCTTCTAGACCTTCTTGTACTGACTAATATGAATAAGGATGAGAATATTCGTCTAGTTGATAGTGGCCTTGGTCAAGATTATCAAGTATCGACTATTGCGTACATTAAATATGACAGAGGAAATGTTCCGAATGATGAGCAGCTAATTCAAGATCTCGAGAATGTAATCGAAGAGTACCGTCTATATGTGGAATCGGCGATAGCTCCCAGTGATGACGAATCCATTGACGAGGAGGTGGAGCTATTGCCACAACAAGCAGAACCTCTGAAGGATGAACAAGTAACAGGTATCCTCCACCACATCCAATCCCACATCCGCCGCCAGGGCTTCTTTTTCCCGGAGCATCTAATCGAGAACTTCTACCTGTCGCTGAAGGCGAAGCCGTTTGTTATTCTGGCGGGGATATCCGGCACGGGGAAGACGAGGCTGGTGAAGCTGTTCGCTGAGGCGCTGGGGGCGACGCGGGATAATGGGCAGTATACCTTGATTCCGGTGCGGCCGGATTGGAGTGATCCTGCGGATCTGCTGGGGTATAAGGATCTGGCGGGGCGGTTCCAGCCGGGGCCGGTGACGCAGGTGTTCGCGGAGGCGCGGCAGCCGGAGAACCGGCATCAGCCGTATTTTATCTGCCTGGATGAGATGAATTTGGCCCGGGTGGAGCATTATTTCAGTGATCTGTTAAGTGTGCTGGAGACGCAGGAGTGGCGGGAGGGGGAGATTCAGACGCAGGCCCTGATCTCTTCTGCCATGCTGGGTACGCCTGAGGATGAGCTGAAGTACGGCGGCCTGGGCATCCCGGAGAATGTGTTCCTGATCGGGACGGTGAATATGGACGAGACCACGCATCCTTTTAGCAAAAAAGTTCTCGACCGCGCAAGCACCCTGGAGTTCAATTACATCAATCTGCAGCAGTATCCGCAAGGGGCTGAGCAGGACGCGGGTGATCCCGCTGATCTTAATGATCTGAATCATCTCTTTCTCCGTTCCGATTATTTGCAGCTGGTGGATGCTTATGATACCCATCAGGAGCTCGTTGTGCGGACAACGGGGAGACTGGTTCAGATTAATACGCTGCTGGAGGATATCCATGCTCATGTGGGCTTCCGGGTGCGGGATGCGATTTGCTTCTATATGATCTATAACGAGCGCTTTAGCCTGATGGATGAGGAAGAGGCGTTCGACTGGCAGCTGCTGCAAAAGATTCTGCCGCGTATCCAGGGAAGTCATTCCTCCGTGCGCCGGGTGCTGCTTAATCTGATGAAGGTTGCGATAGGCAGCGATGCTGGCATAGCGGTTAATGTTCGAGAACTCATGGACGATGATGCTTCGCCACTCTATCTGAGGTGGGCTGCCGGGCAGACGCCGCCTGGGGTCAAACATCCGCAAAGTGCTCGTAAATTGGCTTATATGCTGAGGAGGCTGGAGGAAGATGGATTCACCTCATACTGGCTCTCTTAATCAGGCGGTGGAATTGCTCCGTATCGAGACGGAGCTTTTTACGCTATATGTACAGGGGCGGCCCTATCATCCTACGGTGGAGACATTGCAGCTTCATCGCTCTCCGGAGCAGGAGTGGGTGAATGCTCAGCTTGGGATTACCTGCGCGCAGCGGCTTGGGGATGTACAGATTAAGGTGTTCTCGCCTGAAGCTTATGGGCTGATCGACTGGCAGCCGGGGGAGTCGTCCTTTCCTAGTTTTTATGAGACGCAGCCGTATGAACTGGTGATTCAGAACAAGAAGGCGACCAAACTTACTTTCTATCATGACAATGTGCTGCTCCGGCAAGCGGTTAAGCCTCTGGGTGATTCTATTCTTGCAGGTGTGCTGAACTTTGGGAACGAGGTTGGGCTGACGGAATGGGAGATCCGGGGCGAGGGGCAGACGCTGCTGCGGGTGGAGATGGAGATTTTCCCCTCGAAGATGGATTATAAGCGGGATTACCAGAACCTTCTGCATGAGGTGAATGCGCAGATTTATAATTTGGCTTTTGATTTTCTGCGCCGGACCTATCAGCTAACTGGCCTTAAGGAGACGCAGTATCAGAGCCTGACGGAGTTCTTCGCCATCCTACAGCATGTATTCAGACAGCTCTTGGATGCCGTTGAGCGGATCAACAAGAATCCTAATGTTGCGCTGCTCCAGCAGCGGCGGTTAATGGATGCAGGCCGGGTCAAAAAAGCCGGAAGAGAGAACATCCGCGAGCTCGCGAAGCATCCTGAACGGTTAAGAGAAGACATGAACCATGGGTTCTTAACGATAGGTAACCGGAGCTACACAGCATCCCACTTAATGGAGACACGGAAGCGCCTCGCCTATGATACGAGTGAGAACCGGTTCGTCCGCTGGATGCTGGAACGGATTCGCGGGAAGCTGAAGGAGCTTAAGCTCCGCTGGAGAGAGAATAGCCGAACCTCAGACCCCTTGCTGATGGCAAGGCTGGATTCGATGCTGAAGCAGATTGACCGGGTGCTGCAGATGGATTTTGTGCGGGAGGCGGGAGCGCTGAAGCAGATGTCCGTTACGCTGGTGCTGCAGATGGCCCCCGGATACCGGGAGGTCTATCGCTGTTATCTCATGCTGCTCAAAGGCCTGTCGATCCAAGGGGATCTCCTTCGCCTATCCATGAAGGATGTCGCGCAGCTCTATGAGTACTGGTGCTTCCTCAAACTGAATCAGCTGCTGGGGCAGAAGTATAAGCTGGTGAAGCAGGATATCATTAAGGTGAACCGGAACGGGATCTTCGTTACGCTGGACCGCTCGCAGAGTGCGCAGATGGTCTACGAGAATCCGGTCAACGGGGAACAGTTCATCCTGTACTATAATGCGATTCCTGGAACAGATAGGACCCCGACGCTCAGTCAACGTCCCGACAATGTGCTTACCTTGAAGAAGAAGGATGCGGGTCAGATCAAGGAGTATAAGTATGTGTTCGATGCCAAGTACCGCTTGAATCCGGCGTATGAGGGGACTTCTTATCAGCAGAAATATGGCCAGCCCGGGCCGGAGGAGGACGACATTAATACGATGCACCGCTACCGGGATGCGATTGTGTATCAGGAGAAGGGCTCAGGGGAATACGAGCGAAGCATGTTCGGGGCGTATGTGCTATTTCCTTATCCGGATGAAGAGCGGTTCAAGAGCCACCAGTTCTACCGCAGCATTGAGCTGCTCAATATTGGCGCCTTGCCGTTTCTGCCGAATTCCACAAGTCTGGTGGAGCAATTCCTAGCGGAGATTATTCAGGATAGTCCAGAAAAAGCTTACGAACGCTCGACACGTCCACGTGGGACGAAAGAATACTACGCCAATCAGCTGGCGGGCAAAAATGTGCTGGTCGGTTCAGTCCGGGGGCCGGAGCAGGTTGGGGTGGCGGTGCGGGAAGCTTTTTATCATATGCCGCTAAGGAATCTTGCCAGTCAGAAGTTCCTCACCCAGATTGAATATATAGCGATGTGCCAATCCCGCAAGAAGTTCATCGATCCTCCCAAAACAGGCATTCACTGGGTAGGCAAGGTAGCAGATTGGCAGGTGCTGCGGCGTAAGGAGATCACGGAGGTTCCTTGCCGGCCGGGTACAGAAGAGGAGTTGTATGTCCGGTTCACCATTGAAGAATGGAAGAGGTTAGCCGACCCTATTGCGTTAGGGGGACAAGGGATTCTCACTGTGCTCTATACGAGTAAGTATATCCTGGACCGGGCTTTGGAGATTGCCGAGCTGCGGCTGGATACGGGGGAAGCGCTGCGGGAATGGCGGGAAAAGCGGCGTAAGGGCAGAGTTAAGGTTAGGCTGGATCATGAGGAGTATGTGGATTTGGGGCGTGTGGTAGAAGTGCGGAATATTTGAAATGGATGACTCTAAATGAAAAACTAAAAATAAAGTAGTTTAGTTACAGATGACTGAGGTGGTTGAATGCCAGTTGAGAGAAGTTTGCCAAATTATTATCAGAGCTTTAGCAAGGAATTAGATGTTGCCAAAAATCGGGTGAGAGATATCATCGGAAATGCTCATTGGATTTCCGATGGAACACATAAAGAGGCTATTTTGCAAGATGTATTAAAGAGGTTTATCCCTAAGAAATATTTAATATCAAGTGGGTTCATTCTCTCCAATGATGGAGAAACATGCAGTAAGCAATTGGATATTATTATTTATGATCAAGCTTCCCCTTTACTATTTAACGGGCCTAACTTTGTGATTATTCCAGATCAATATGTTAGAGCAGTAATAGAAGTGAAGACTAGTTTAAGCGTAGGTTCGAAGTTGGTTGATGCTTTAGAGAATCTCTATACCGTACAATCAATAATGGAGCGGGTTTCTGACAACGTTTATTTTGGGATATTTTCATATGGCTATCAGGATTATCGAAACATTGGACCAGCGCTTGTCGCACAACGATTATTTACGAGAATCCAAGAATTCTACCAGGATAAAAGGCAGGAATATGAAGGGACGGACCTGCAATTTTTGCAGACGAGAACTTTAACGTCTTTATGTATGAATGGGCAGCTGTATGGCCTACATTGGAATAATGCAACTCATAGTAATCCCGAATTTGGATTTTATGATACTGGAGAACAATCCTTCAATTATTTTATGTCCAATTTATTAAGTACATTAGATAATAATGCGATTACTCTCTCTAAGCCGCTGTGGTTTCCTCAGTCTAAGGAGTCTAGCGTGCTACTTAAGGAGAGGATTGGGTTTCGATCAAGCGAGTTCAATGTCATGAGAGAATGACGGCCACATAATACCTACACAAGGAGGCCAGGGCCTGCCATGGATACCCCGGAACATATCCAGAAGATACACAATGAAGATAGAAAGGAATGGATATCGGCTAAGCCAGAGGCGCGTGTGATACGCTTCTATGAGACGGATAAGCCTTATGGCTGCTTTTCTAATTTTGCGAAGTATCCGATCCTGTTAAAGGGCAAAGAGTGGGCAACATCGGAGCATTATTTCCAGGCGCAAAAGTTCGCAGGAACAGAGCATGAAGAGGAAATCCGGCTCGCCAGTACGCCTATGAAAGCGGCCAGAATGGGCAGGGAGCGGAATCGGCCGCTGCGCCCGGATTGGGAGGAGTGCAAGGTGCAGGTGATGCGGGAAGCATTGATTGCTAAGATCGAACAGCATCCCGTGATCAGATCCATCCTGCTATCTACAGGCGATTGTACCCTTGTTGAGCATACCTCGAATGATGCTTATTGGGGAGACGGCGGGGACGGTCAGGGAGGCAATATGCTGGGGAAGCTGCTGATGGAGATTCGGGATGGCCTTGCGGGATACAACCCCGAATTCTTTTTGCCCGAATGGATGGTGTATCCTGATCTTCCTCCCTCCAGTATGGGCTGGAGAATGGGGGCGGGGGAGGACTATTTGGTGCATCTGCAGGAATGGAGAGAGAAGCAGTCACCGGAAGCTCTTAAGGAGTACGATGCGTATTTCAATTAGATAACTTCATACATTTTCTTACTTTATGAAATGATTTGTGGTATAGTAAAGGCAGAAAAAACGTAGAATACAAAGAGAGCCGTGCCTCAAACACGACTCTCGGAGCAATAGCCGCTTTTAAGGGCGGAGGCTTCAGATAGGTAAAACAGTTAAAGAATAGACCGCTTCCCTTGAGAAGGGCGGTCTATTTCTTTTTGTGGAAAGAGAGAATCAACACAACCAGAGTCGCGAACGAAATCATTAGCGTCAATGCTTGGTATACCTCCACAGGCCTCACCTCCCTTCCGGGAGATTAGCCGACCGCCCATATAAGCCTTTCTATTGCTTCAGCGATTATACCATGAATGGAAAATTTTGAATATACGAACAGCGCAGACTCTTCCAATGGATCTCGCCGGATGAGTGGGCTCAGGCTAATGAGAAGTTTTGAGAGAGTGGTACAATAGGCAGAAGAAAGTATAATGAAAAAAGAGAGCCGTGCTCTAACACGACTCTCAGAGCAATATCCACTTTTAAGGGCGGTGGCTTCAAAAGGTTATCCATTGAAATAGGATCGCTTCCTTAGACCAGGGCGACCTATTTCTTTATGGGGGAATTAAGCAATGCGATAATGAACATGCCGAACATGAACAACAGGGATTACGAATGGAATACACAAACCAAATCCCCTACTCAAGCTCAAAAGCAGGCTCCCCCACCTGCCTTTGGGCTTTTTTTCATTGATTGGGAAATTATTATTTTCGTGCAATGTGGATAAGTGTCTTGGAGCATACGCAGGAGACTATATTCTGGAATGACTTCGCTGATTTCACTGAACACAATGGGCTGCACGTGGACATCTGGGCTGGAGGCGGATATGGTCGAAAAACCGACCACATTCGGTACAGCGGAGGCACGATGGCGGGATATGGTCGAAAAACCGACCACATTCGGTACAGCGGAGGCACGATGGCGGGATATGGTCGAAAAACCGACCACATTCGGTACAGCGGAGGCACGATGGCGGGATATAGTCGAAAAACCGACCACATTAGGTGCAGCAGAGGCATGATGTCGGGATATGGTCGAAAAACCGGCCACATTGGCGATGCCGCAGGCATTTTGTTCATGCCTCTTCCCACCCTCTGGAAATTTATTCTCCCATCGTAATACTTCCGCCATGTTCGTTCCGCCTGATCTAAGCGATGATAGACCCTGTAAGAAAACGCTGAGCGCGTTCATCTTATATCCGGTTCTTATCCGGGCGGGCGTAACGAGGCGGGGATCTCTGGTGATCCCGCAGTGCCGGCATGTATGTTACGGTATCCTGTACGGTCCGTTGCGGTAAGAGTCACTATAGGGTTCGATTCCCTAATCGCCTTCACAGCGACGTTGGTACACTACTCGATTTCCATCGAGCGATTATTGAAGCAAAAATCAGAATAACGAAACCAATGGACAGAATCCCTGGCGGCTGGCATAGCGCTACTGCGGCAGGGCTTTGTAATCCGTGGATATCGGCAGCAGGGAAGCTTGCGGAGACTGGGGCAAGGACAGAAGGGAATGAAGGCTGGCTGAAGGTTGGGTTAGCCTCAGGTCTCAGGCAGTCCTCCCGGATCTCCCGGCAGACCGCTTGTCTCAAGCGCGATTCCGTCCGGGTCCGCAGCGGGATTCTGTCTTCCATTGGTTAAATCATGAAGGGGGTAATACATACGATGTTGAAATCAATCACGATTCAAGCGGACCAGCGCGGTCTGCTCTTTCATAAGGGAAGTTATGTGAAGCGGCTGCTGCCGGGAACCTACCGTTATTTTTCATGGTCGCAGCATACTGTGGTAGTAGTGGATATTACGAAGCCTTTTAGCGCTGGCGGGAAGGACCTGCAGCTGTTCTTACAGGATGATGAGCTCCTGCGGGAGCTTGAGGTGGTACGCGTACAGGATCATGAGAATGTGCTGCACTACGAGGATGGTCAATTCATGCAGGTGTTGAAGCCGGGGGTGTATGCGTATTGGAATCTGCTGAAAAAGCACACCTTCATCCACACGGATATCCGTGTGCCGGAGTTGCCTGCCGGGATCGACCGCTCGATCATCGCGCGGCTTACGCCGCACCTGCAGAGCTGCGAAATCGCCAGCCACGAGCTGGGGTTCCTGTTCTATGACCATACGCTCCAACGGGAGCTGACGCCGGGGAAATATTACTTCTGGAAGGGACCGGTCTCGGTGCTGACCAAGAAGGTCGATCTGAGACAGCAGCAGATGGATCTGCTCGGCCAGGAGATGATGACCGAAGATAAGGTCACGCTGCGCCTGAACTTCGTCTGCCAGTACCGGATCGTAAGTCCGCACCGTGTGCTGGAGCTGAAGGATTTCGATGAGCAGATCCACATCCAGCTTCAGCTCCTGCTGCGGGAGTATGTCGGGACGCTGAGATTGGACGATCTGCTGAAGCGGAAGGAGGATGTGGCGACGTTCATCCTGGACCGTAT